>NZ_CP133838.1:2148929-2455919 GCF_031432975.1 Buttiauxella selenatireducens
CGCAATCTGTAAAGGTCTGGGTAAGGCGAAACTTAACGCCAAACCTGCTCGCGTGGTGATGGAAAAACCACTCGGCACCTCGCTTGTTACTTCTCAGCAAATCAACGACCAGGTCGGCGAATACTTTGAAGAGTGCCAGGTCTACCGTATCGACCACTATTTAGGCAAAGAAACGGTACTGAACTTGCTGGCGCTGCGTTTTGCTAACTCCCTGTTTGCTAATAATTGGGATAACAAGACTATCGATCACGTGGAAATCACGGTTGCTGAAGAAGTCGGTATTGAGGGGCGCTGGGGTTACTTTGATCAAGCCGGGCAGATGCGCGACATGATTCAAAACCACTTGCTGCAAATCCTGTGCATGATTGCCATGTCACCGCCGTCAGACCTTACGGCCGACCATATCCGCGACGAAAAAGTGAAAGTTCTGCAATCACTACGCCGCATCGATCGCAGCAATGTGCGTGAGAAAACAGTTCGTGGCCAGTACACATCCGGTTTTGTGCAGGGTAAAAAAGTCCCTGGCTACCTGGAAGAAGAGGGCGCGAACAAATCAAGCGGTACCGAAACGTTTGTGGCTATCCGTGTGGATATCGACAACTGGCGTTGGGCTGGCGTGCCGTTCTACCTGCGTACCGGGAAGCGTCTGCCAACCAAATGCTCTGAAGTCGTGGTCTACTTCAAGAGCCCGGCGCTGAATCTGTTTAAAGATTCCTGGCAGGACTTACCGCAGAACAAACTCACCATCCGTCTGCAGCCAGATGAAGGCGTGGATATTCAGGTGCTCAACAAAGTGCCTGGACTTGATCACAAGCACAACCTGCAAACCACCAAACTGGATCTGAGCTACTCCGAAACCTTCAACGAGTCTCATCTGGCAGATGCGTACGAGCGCCTGCTGCTGGAAACCATGCGCGGTATTCAGGCGCTGTTCGTGCGTCGTGATGAAGTAGAAGAAGCGTGGAAATGGGTCGACTCAATCACTGAAGCGTGGGCTGCTGATAACGATGCGCCTAAACCTTACCAGGCAGGTACCTGGGGGCCGGTAGCATCGGTGGCGATGATTACGCGAGACGGCCGTTCGTGGAACGAGTTCGAGTAATACCCGTCGCCCTTCAAGTTGCAGGTGTGTTGGCTGCTCTCACTCACCCGAATCACTTACTAATGTAAGCTCATCGGGATTTGTTCGTTTGCCGCCTTCCTGCAACTCGAAGATGCTTGGGTATTAAAACGGTCAGGTTTCGTAAAAAACGTGTAACAAAGGATTTGGATTTTACCGGTAACATGATCTAACACCAAAGAGGTGTAATTTTTTCAATATAAAAGCCCTGACTGGATTCACCAGCAGGGCTTTTTTATTTACACTAGCTGAAGCGATTTTGCCCTGATGGTGCGGATAGCCGCCTCACACAAAGAAAATGAGCCGGTAATGTCGACCACCTGCCCAAAGCGACGGCAGCCACTTTAAAGAGGATCTGTTATGAATCCAATTTTGTTACGCGTAACAAAACGTATCGTTGAACGCTCTCTCCAGACCCGCGAAAATTATCTGGCCCGCATAGAAAAAGCGAAGTCCAACACCGTCCATCGTTCTGAGTTGGCGTGCGGGAATTTGGCCCATGGCTTTGCTGCTTGCCAGCCGGATGATAAAGCTGCGCTCAAGAGCATGTTGCGTAACAACATTGCGATCATTACCTCCTATAACGACATGCTCTCTGCGCATCAACCGTATGAGTATTACCCTGACCAAATCCGTAAAGCGCTGCATTCTGTGGGTGCTGTCGGTCAGGTTGCGGGTGGCGTGCCAGCCATGTGCGATGGCGTGACTCAAGGCCAGGATGGTATGGAGTTGTCGCTGCTCAGTCGCGAGATTATCGCGATGTCTACGGCTATTGGTCTGTCACACAATATGTTCGACGGCGCACTGTACCTTGGCGTATGCGACAAAATCGTCCCCGGTTTGACCATGGCTGCACTCTCATTTGGCCATTTACCTGCGGTATTTGTACCGTCAGGCCCAATGGCCAGCGGTTTAGCGAATAAAGAGAAAGTACGCATTCGTCAGCTTTATGCAGAAGGCAAAGTTGACCGTCTGGCATTACTCGAGTCTGAGGCCGCGTCTTATCATGCGCCGGGTACCTGTACATTTTACGGTACCGCCAACACCAACCAAATGGTGGTTGAGTTCATGGGGATGCAGTTGCCGGGATCTTCTTTCGTTCATCCAGATGCCCCTCTGCGCCATGAGTTAACGGCTGCAGCGGCACGCCAGGTGACACGTCTTACCGGCAATGGCAACGAGTGGATGCCAATCGGTAAAATGATTGATGAAAAAGTGGTAGTAAATGGCATTGTCGCGTTGTTAGCGACCGGCGGTTCAACCAACCACACTATGCACCTGGTCGCGATGGCGCGTGCGGCAGGTATCATCATTAACTGGGATGATTTCTCTGATCTTTCTGATGTCGTGCCGTTACTGGCGCGTTTGTACCCGAACGGCCCGGCTGACATCAACCACTTCCAGGCCGCGGGCGGTGTACCTGTGCTGATGCGCGAATTGCTCAAAGGTGGTTTGCTGCATGAAGATGTCAATACCGTCGCGGGCTTTGGCCTGCATCACTACACCATGGAACCGTGGCTGGATAACGGACAACTTGCGTGGCGTGAAGGTGCAACAACGGCACTTGATACTGATGTTATCGCGACCTTTGAAAAACCTTTCTCCAAACACGGCGGCACCAAAGTGCTTAGTGGTAATCTCGGTCGCGCCGTCATGAAAACGTCAGCGGTTCCGGTGGAAAACCAAATTATCGAAGCGCCAGCGGTCATCTTTGAAAGCCAGCATGATGTTTTACCTGCGTTTGAAGCAGGCCTTCTTGACCGCGATTGCGTGGTGGTTGTGCGTCATCAAGGGCCAAAAGCGAATGGCATGCCAGAATTACATAAACTTATGCCGCCACTTGGGGTATTATTGGACCGCTGTTTCAAAATTGCGTTAGTCACTGATGGACGGCTATCGGGCGCGTCAGGAAAGGTGCCCTCTGCAATCCATGTTACCCCAGAAGCTTATGATGGTGGGCTGCTGGCAAAAGTCCGTGATGGCGATATGATTCGCGTCAACGGTCAAACGGGTGAACTGACATTGCTGGTCGATGATGCCGAGTTGGAAAAACGCACTGCATACCACCCGGATCTCAGCGCGGATCGCGTTGGAACCGGCCGTGAATTATTTAGCGCGTTACGCGAACAGTTATCTGGCGCGGAACAGGGCGCGACCTGCATTAAATTTTAAGGACCAGATGTAGCAACTGCCGCACTGGAAATGAATGATAAAGTTGGTTGAAGAGGCTTTTAGATGAAAAATTGGAAAACTACTGCGGAACAGATCCTGAAAACAGGACCAGTCGTTCCGGTTATCGTAGTCAACAAACTGGAACACGCAGTACCAATGGCTAAAGCATTAGTGGCTGGCGGCGTACGCGTTCTGGAAGTGACTCTGCGTACACCATGTGCAATGGACGCTATCCGTGCAATTGCGAAAGAAGTACCAGAAGCGATTATCGGTGCGGGTACTGTTTTGAACCCACAACAACTGGCAGAAGTGACCGAAGCTGGCGCGCAGTTTGCTATCAGCCCAGGCCTGACTGAGCCGTTGCTGAAAGCAGCAACTGAAGGCACCATCCCATTGATCCCTGGTATCAGCACTGTTTCTGAACTGATGCTGGGTATGGACTACGGCTTGAAAGAATTCAAATTCTTCCCGGCTGAAGCGAACGGCGGCACCAAAGCTCTGCAAGCAATCGCGGGTCCATTCTCTCAGGTTCGTTTCTGCCCAACTGGCGGTATCTCTCCGGCTAACTACCGTGACTACCTGGCGCTGAAAAGCGTTCTGTGTATCGGTGGTTCCTGGTTGGTTCCAGCAGATGCGTTGGAAGCGGGTGATTACGATCGTATTACTACTCTCGCTCGCGAAGCAGTCGAAGGCGCTAAATAACACTTTATCCTTCGAGCTGTAGATGCGTTGGCTACGATAATTCACCCCGGTCACATAGTTACCTATGCTCCCGGGGATTCATTATCTTGCCGCCTTCCTACAACTCGAATGATCTTGTGTTATAGATATTGCAGATGAATCCTCGCTCGAAAGAGCGGGGATTTTTTTATCCTTTAACGTTTACCGCTTTGGTTGCCGCAATGGCACGCGCAATGGCATCTTCCACGCTGGAACCTGTTGCCAGAGCGACACCCATACGTCGTTTACCGCTGATTTCTGGTTTACCAAACAGACGCACCTGCAAACCCGCGCCAAGCGCTGCACCTACATTGCCATACTGCACGTTATCGCTGACTAATTCCGGAAGGATCACCGCAGACGCAGCGGGACCATACTGGCGGATATCGCCAATGGGCAGGCCAAGGAATGCGCGAACATGCAAGGCGAACTCTGACAAATCTTGAGAAATCAGTGTCACCATGCCGGTATCGTGTGGGCGAGGGGAGACTTCGCTGAAAATAACCTCATCGCCACAAACGAATAGCTCGACGCCAAATAGCCCATAACCCCCCAACGCTTTCACCACTTTCTCGGCGATTTCTTGCGCACGGGCAAGGGCGGTATCGCTCATTTTCTGCGGCTGCCAGGACTCACGATAATCACCGTCTTCCTGGCGATGACCAATGGGTGCACAGAAATGCACGCCATCGATTGCGTTGATGGTCAAGAGAGTGATTTCAAAATCAAAATTCACTACGCCTTCGACTATCACACGCCCTTTACCGGCACGACCGCCAAGTTGAGCGTACTCCCAGGCTTTGGCTAACTGATCGGCTGTGCGGATAAAGCTTTGCCCTTTACCGGAAGAACTCATTACGGGTTTCACGATACAAGGCAGACCAATTTCTTCGACCGCTTGCAAGAATGCGGTTTCGCTATCGGCAAAACGATAACTGGATGTAGGAATAGCCAGCTCTTCAGCCGCCAGACGGCGAATACCTTCGCGGTTCATCGTGAGTTGGGTGGCTCTTGCGCATGGCACGACGTTCTGGCCTTGCTTCTCAAGCTCAACCAGCATATCTGTGGCAATGGCTTCAATTTCGGGAACAATAAAATCGGGCATTTCTGCGGCGACTAGCTTTTTAAGCTCAGCACCATCCAGCATATTAATGACATGGCTACGGTGCGCGACATGCATCGCAGGGGCGTCGGCGTAACGATCAACAGCAATCACTTCCAGACCCAGGCGCTGACACTCAATCGCCACTTCTTTTCCTAATTCACCCGAACCCAACAACATTACACGAGTAGCTGAAGGACGAAGCGCTGTTCCCAACATTGACATAATCTGTATACCCAAACGGAAAAATAGACCGGCGAATTATAAACGAAAACGTTTGCGTACGCAGCGACTTTCCCGCTTGCGATGCAAGGACAATATTATTATACTGTTTAAATAAACAGTTAAACCGGAGCTGCAAGATGGCGGTTGAAATCAAATACGTTGTTGTACGAGAGGGGCAAGAAAAAATGTCATTTGCCAGTAAAAAGGACGCAGACGCCTATGACAAAATGCTCGATCTGGCAGAAGTGTTGAGTGACTGGCTCACTCACAGCCCTATAGCTCTCGAAGAAGGCCAAAATGATGTGCTGGCGATGTGGATGGCAGAAAACAAAGATGTGCTTTCCACCGTGCTCAAAAGTGGCAAATTGCCGGAGTTGGATACTGTAGCACCAGCGGAAGAAGCGCCTGAAGACACCATCGGGGAAGCGGTTACTGACGATAAAGTGACCGAGCATCCGCGTAAGCGCACTAAAGCCGCCTAAGTTTTGTCGCGTCGGGATACCGGCGCGTTTCTTTTCTCATCTTTAGTCTGGTCAGACACTTCTTGACAGCCTTTCGCTTAACCTCAGTTGTTAAGTTCCGTAAAAAGGGTGTCTCTCATGAGCAATTGGTTACAGCAGCTTCAGTCTATGCTGGGACAAGCGACGCAGTCCGGCCAGAATCAATCCGCACAGAATCCATCCTCACCCTCTCCTCAGGGGCTGAGTAAATTACTGGTGCCTGGCGCACTGGGTGGCTTAGCAGGGCTACTACTGGCAAGTAAATCATCACGTAAATTACTGACAAAATACGGGACCAGCGCATTACTGGTCGGCGGTGGCGCTGTCGCCGGAAGCGTGTTGTGGAGCAAATATAAAGATCGCGTCCGTGATGCCCATCAGGGGGAACCGCATTTTGGGCAGCAACAATCGCCAATCGATGTGCGGACGCAACGCCTGGTGATGGCACTGGTATTCGCCGCCAAGAGTGACGGCCACATTGATGACAAAGAACGACAGATAATCGAACAGCAGTTACGTGATGCTGGTGTTGAAGAGGCAGGCCGTACCCTGATCCAACAGGCTATCGATCAACCGCTTGATCCGCAGCGTTTGGTTCAAGGCGTTAATAACGAAGAAGAAGCGCTGGAACTTTATTTCCTTAGCTGCGCTGCAATCGACATCGACCACTTTATGGAACGCAGTTATCTCAATGCGTTGGGTGATGCCCTAAAAATTCCACAAGATGTGCGTAACGGCATCGAACAGGATATTCAGCAACAGAAACTCAATCTGCCGGGTTAATCCCGGCATTTTCCTCAAAATCCCACGTTACGCTTGCAAGCCTGCCTGAATTTGCCACCCTTACAGGGTGTTAACTCAAAAATGAATACCGACATGCCACCTAAAGCTAAAAAAATACCGCATACCCTGACCACGCAGGGTGATACCCGCATCGACAACTATTATTGGTTACGCGATGACGATCGCACCGATGAACAGGTACTTGATTATCTTCATCAGGAGAATGACTACGGCCGACAGGTGATGAGCACGCAACAGGCATTACAGGATAGCCTGCTCAAAGAGATGATCGACCGTATCCCACAGCACGATGTTTCCGCGCCCTATACGCAAAATGGTTATCGCTACCGTCAGGTTTTTGAAACCGGCAATGAATACGCCATCTATCAACGCCAGTCAGTGATGCTCAGCGAGTGGGACGAGTGGAGCGTGCTGGTCGACGGTAACCGCCGTGCTGCCCACAGTGAGTTTTACACCATGGGCGGAATGAGCATCACGCCAGATAATACTGTGATGGCGTTGGCGGAAGATTTTCTCTCACGTCGCCAGTACGGCTTACGCTTCCGCAACCTCGAAACCGGGAACTGGTATCCGGAAGTACTGGATAATGTTTCGAGTAGTTTTGTCTGGGCGAACGATTCCGCCACGCTCTACTATGTTCGCAAACATCCTAAAACGCTGCTGCCGTACCAGGTGTGGCGGCATACCGTAGGGCATCCTTCTACCGATGACGAGTTGGTTTACGAAGAAAAAGACGAAATGTTTTATGTCAGCGTGCATAAAACGACGTCGAAGCACTTTGTCTTAATTTATCTGAGCAGTGCGACGACCAGTGAAGTCCTGTTGTTGGATGCGGAACTGGTGGATGCACAGCCGCAGAGTTTTGCACCGCGCCGCAAAGATCATGAATACACGCTCGATCATTTCCAGCACAACTTCTACCTGCGCTCAAACCGCGAGGGTAAAAATTTTGGTTTGTATCGCACGAAAGTGCGTGATGAAAATCAATGGGAAGTGCTTATCCCGCCGCGCGAACAGGTGATGCTCGAAGGGTTTACCCTATTTACAGATTGGTTAGTTGTCGAAGAACGCCAACAGGGGCTGACCAGCCTGCGCCAAATCAACCGCAAAACACATGAAGTGACCGGTATTGCCTTTGATGACCCAGCGTATGTGACTTGGGTTGGTCACAACCCCGAACCAGAATCTTCGCGCCTGCGTTATGGCTATTCGTCAATGACGACGCCCGATACGTTGTTTGAACTGGATATGGATACCGGCGAGCGGCGCGTGATTAAACAAACTGAAGTTGCGGGTTTTGAGTCCAGCCATTACCGAAGCGAACACTTATGGGTCACGGTGCGGGATGGCGTACAAGTTCCGGTTTCCCTGGTTTATCACCGCGAACATTTCAAGCGCGGGAAAAATCCGCTACTGGTTTACGGCTACGGTTCGTATGGCAGCAGCATGGACGCTGATTTCAGTAGCAGCCGTTTGAGCCTGCTAGATCGTGGCTTTGTCTTTGCGATAGCGCATGTGCGGGGAGGGGGCGAGCTGGGCCAGCAATGGTACGAAGATGGCAAGTATCTGAAGAAAATGAACACCTTCAATGACTATCTTGATGTGTGCGATTCCTTACTCAAACTGGGCTATGGTGACGAAAACTTGCTGTATGCCATGGGGGGAAGTGCAGGCGGATTACTCGTCGGCGCGGCAATCAACATGCGGCCCGAGCTGTTCCATGGCGTCGTCGCACAGGTGCCTTTTGTTGACGTGCTGACTACGATGCTTGATGAGTCGATTCCGCTCACGACGGGTGAGTTTGAGGAGTGGGGAAATCCCCAAGACCCTGAGTACTACCGCTACATCAAACAATACAGCCCATATGACCAGATAGCCCCACAAGCGTATCCACATTTACTGGTGACCACCGGTTTGCATGATTCGCAGGTGCAATATTGGGAACCGGCAAAATGGGTAGCAAAACTTCGCGAGACGCGTACCGACGATAATTTATTGCTGCTGTGTACCGATATGGATGCAGGGCATGGTGGGAAGTCAGGGCGCTTTAAATCTTACGAAGGCGTGGCACTGGAATTTGCTTTCTTGATTGCCCTGGCGCAAGGGACCTTACCAGGGCGTTCACATTAACTTTCGAGGTAATGCTTCAACGTCATTCTGAGATCCGGAGCTAATTCTTTGATGTTATTTAACATCCAGCGTAAATAGCCCGGATCTTGTTCTGCGATTTCAGCAATCGGTTTGCCGCGATATTTTCCAAACGCCATGGTGGATACCAGTGCCGGGCGGCCAGTAATGGTCACCATTTGGTCCGGTGTCCAGCCGGATTCATTCATTATCCGTAACAGCAAAGCGGCGGTAATATAGCAATCAAACAGTGCGCGGTGATGATAAAGCCCGGCAGGCGTTTCAACCTCAAGCTTGAGAGATTTATACAAACCCATGTTGCTGTATTTGATGCCTGGCCATAAACGACGGGCCAGTTTTACGGTACAAATCCATTCGCTGTCAGGCATTTCAGGTAACATGCGTTGGTCAAAACTGGCATTATGGGCGACATAATAAGGGCTACCGTAATAGCGCGGAATGACATCTTCAATCCACGGCTTGTCCGCCACCATCTCTTCGGTGATCTTGTGAATGGCCATAGCCTGGTGGCTGATTGGGCGATACGGGCGCACCAGATCACTCATCGGATTAACAATCTCACCATTGACGATATCGACGGATGCAACTTCCACCACGCCCCCCTGCAAACCGCAGGTTTCCGTATCAATAATGCGCAGCATACTCACTCCATCAGAACTTCGCAGGTTTCGTTAACGCGCTAGCGTAATGGAATGATTTCTCCATGCCAACCTTTCTCATCACGTCGACCAACAGCAAGTAATTCGCCATGATCGGCACGAACCACTAATTCCCCGCGATCGTCCCAACAGGCACTGCGTCCAGCGGAACGGTATTTTCCGGTCGAAAATGCATGATTAGCCAGCAACACGGGCAAATTGTATTTCCGCGCCCAACGTTGCAGATACATCTCGTCGAATTGATAACTGATTTCGTTGATGAACTTACCGGTGGCGTATAGGCTCGCGCCCATTTCAGCAGCACTTCGCGGCCAGGTTTCTTCATCGCTGCCGGTACTAAATCCCATCGCAACGCTACGATTATGCAAACCAACCAGTGGTGTGTGCTGGCCCGGCAGATCAATATCGTGAGAAAGGGGTTTGCAGCATGCAACACGTGAACCATCCGGCAAAAAGCCCACAGAACCGGGAGAAACACCATTTTCACAACGCAGAGGTAAACCCACGACAATGGTCATTTTGTGTTCAATGGCAGCATTTTGTAGAGGATTGAGGCGTTCATCAGTGAAGGGTAGAGCACAGTCGGAAAGATTTTCTAGTTTGAAACCGGTGAGGGATAGTTCGGGAAAAATAAGGAGATCAATCTGTTCACGAACGGCACAACGAATAAAGTCTAAGTGATGTGAGATATTCGATTCGAGGTCATCGGGTGTGGCGCCGTACTGCGCCGCAGCAACATTCCAGACAGGCATATGGTCTTCCTTAATCAATCTACCCAACGGCCATCATCCTATGGCCGCAACAGGTATTTCCTGTGTATATAGCTCGTATAAACAAGAAAAATCTTAACACCATTTATGTAAGGAAATTTATGGGTGTGTATATTTATTTCACCTTCGGTTCATAAGGAAGTCGTGACAGAGTAACTGACGCCAGACGATGCGCAATTAAGCGTTCTCTGAACCAATCGCGCAGATGGGCTGGTTGTTCACGTTCGACCACTTCGGCAATCACCGGCATATTGTAGCGTTCCTTAAAAGCCACGCCAGCCGCTGCAAGATCCACATTGATCTTATCCATTTCGTCCTGGGGTAACTCAGCAAGATTGTGATTCATATTGGTCTCCTGTTTTGTGTCGCAAAGGTACTTGCAGATGAAGTTGATGACAAGTCTTTACATTTATTGATAGCCGTTCTCATCTCGACTTAACCAGGGCTCGAGGTTATCCTTTTGCCGTCTGGAATAAGAAAAAGGAATAGTTGATATGGCTTTCACTCGATCTCGTCTTTTTACCCTTGCTACACTCCTGTCGGCGCTGACCGTTTCCGGTTCAGTTTTTGCCCATGCGCATTTACAGCATCAATATCCTGCGGCTGATGCTGCGGTAACCGCTTCGCCGCAGGCAATTACCCTCAATTTCTCTGAAGGTGTTGAGGCCAATTTTAGCGGAATCGCGCTGACCGGGCCACAGCAAGCCACGGTTAAAACCGGTAAGGCGAAACGTAACGAAAAAGACGATAAGCAACTTATTATCCCGATTGAAGAAGCGCTGAAACCGGGCGACTATCTGGTTGACTGGCATGTCGTGTCGGTCGATGGACATAAGACTAAAGGGAAATATCAGTTCTCGGTGAAATAACCCGGATGCTGCCTTCTTTCTATATCGCGCTGCGATTTATTCATTTTTCCGCCCTTATGGTGCTGCTTGGCAGCACCATTTCATGTTCAGTTCTGGCGCCACAGTCATTTCAGCCAGTCCTCATCCGCCGCCTGAAATGGTTGTGGCAATCTGCTGTCTGGTTGGCAATGCTCAGTGGTGTATTGCTGCTTTGTGCTCAGGCAGGAATGATGGGCAGTGGATGGCCGGACACCATTAATCCGGAGATTTGGCTAGCCGTGCTTGGCACGCGTTTTGGTTCAGTCTGGATATGGCAAATTTTACTTGGCGTGGTGACGGTTGTCGTTCTGCTCTTAAAACCGCGCAACTTACAATCAATGATGCTGCTTTTTGCTGCCGCTCAACTTATTTTACTGGCAGGTGTTGGGCATGCTGCGATGCGCGAAGGATTCTACGGTGGTGTGCAGCGACTAAACCATGCCGTGCATTTATTGGGCGCGGGCTGGTGGGTGGGAGGGTTACTTCCGCTGATTATGTGCATGCGCATGGCAAGAAAACCTCGCTGGCGGGGAGCCGCTATTATCGCGATGATGCGTTTTTCCCGTTATGGGCATCTGGCGGTTGCTGCGGTGTTGCTGAGCGGATTGATCAACAGCCTGATGATTTTGGGATGGTCATTACCGCTGGAAAGCGGCTATGTACGCTTCTTGTTGGTGAAGGTTGTCTTTGTAGCCGTGATGGTTATCATCGCATTGTATAACCGCTATTTTTTGGTGCCGCGATTCAATCGCTCACCAACGGCAACAAAACAGTTTATCCAGTTAACCTGGCTGGAAATCATTTTGTCGATGGCAGTCATCCTTGCTGTTAGCATTTTCGCTACCTGGGAACCGTACTGAAGACATTATTAGCTCAAGAGATATTCATGAAAAAAAGCATTTTGACGTTGTTGTTGCTGGCTTGTGCGAGCAGTGCGTTTGCCGCACCGCAAATTATCACCGTGAGCCGTTTTGAAATAGGCAAAGATAACTGGGCGTTTAACCGAGAAGAGGTGATGTTGAGTTGTCGCGCGGGTCATGCGCTGTTTGCGATCAACCCAAGCACATTGATGCAATACCCACTCAATGATATTGCGCAGCAGCAAGTGGCGAGTGGCAAAACGACCGGGCAGCCAATCTCTGTGATTCAGATAGATGATCCGAAAAAACCAGGGCAAAAAATGAGTCTTACTCCATTTATTGAGCGCGCCGCGAAGTTATGTGACTAAAACTTCTAACGTATTGATGTGTAATAAAAAACCGCAATCCCCGAGGCCCGGATATTGCGGTTTTTGTCTAAAACGTCACCTGTAACACAGTTTTTTTTCGAACACTTTAGCGCCCGACTGGAAAAGCTGCGCCGGTAATCTATTCTTAGAAGGCAAGGCGAAGTCTGCCTGCATTAATGCCAACTTTTAGCGCACGGCTCTCTCCCAAGAGCCATTTCCCTGGACCGAATATAGGAATCGTATTCGGTCTTTTTTTATCTGTCATACAAACAACCACTTAGACAACCCTGTCCGAAAAAGACTGAAAATTGTTCGAAAACTAAAATTTGGTCTTTTGGGTTTCGCGTAACAGACTCATAACAACATAAACTCCTTTTTCCTCGAATCCAAATACTTTTCAGTCATTTTTTGGGACTGAAGGTCTAAAAGTTTCTGAGTAAATTCCTTCCCGTGTTCTGCTTCATAAAATCTACGGACCAGGCATGTGTCCGTTTTGGTGCACTCCAGGTAAATTTCTTTAGCAGAAGTGACTATATAGGCTGTTCCATACACTTTTAGATATTATCCGACATACTGATTATATTCCCGGGACAACCTGTACTGACTATTTCAATGCAGGAGACGACCATTAGCGACTTAGTCTCTTTTGCCGTAATGCTTGCAACATTACTTATCTTTAGCTTTAACGATACTGCGTACGGAGCGGACAAGAGCACTGTGCCATCTGCTTTTTCGCAGAATTCAACCACTACGGATCCTGTCATTCTCTCCTTGCAACATTTCGAACAAATTCAATCTTACCAGGTGACGGTGCGTTCCGTGTCATCTCAGGATGGAACTAAAATCATCCGCTATAGCTACCGGAAACCTGGTTATGTACGGATGGATTTTACCACTCCACATTCCGGTGCGGTCCTAATCTATAACCCGGTCAATGGCAAAGTTAAATTGTGGCCATTCGGAGTGGGAACAATTCCTGTTTTGAACCTGTCGCCAACAGATTCATTGATACAAGATGGGAATGGTCATCGGGTGGATCGTTCAGATTTTAGCGTTTTGTTGAATAATATTCGTAGCCTGCAACATGGGGGGATAACAACCCCCATCGGTGAAGAGGTTATTGCGGGGAAATCGACATTACATTTATCCGTGGTTGGTCCCGCGGGAAAGACAGTCGATGGTGTTCATCAATATGAAATTTGGTTAGATAAGCAATACGGATTCCCTGCCAAAGTAGTCAGTTACGCACTGCGTGGAAATATGTTGGAAACCGTCTTAATGGATGGAATGGTTATCAACATCCATTTTCCTCCTGATTTTTTCGCACCTTAATGGGAGCCTTGCTCTATGGCCGAGTATAAGTTTTCCACTATCTGGCGAGTTGAAGCTTCTATCCAGGAGGTGTGGGATATTTTATGCCATCCAGATCTTTGGCCCGAATGGTGGGGAAGTCTGGAGCAGATTATTGAGTTAAAGAAAGGTGATATTCAGGGAATTGGTGCCTTGCATCGTTATACGTGGAAAGGTGTACTCCCTTATCGAATAACCTTTGATATTCATGTATTAAATATTACGCCTTTTTGCCTTTTGGAAGGGGAAGCCAGTGGCGAGGTGGAAGGGCGGGGAGTTTGGTCTTTTTCAAACAATGGGGTGGACACTATCGTCAGGTATGACTGGAATATCCGGACTAACACCCGATGGATGAATTATCTCGCTCCGCTGGCGGCACCCGTTTTCCGTTGGAACCACCATATGGTGATGCGTGATGGAGCGAAAGGTTTAGCCCGCAAATTAGGTACACATGTCGAAGTGTATTGATTCGGTAAACCAGTGCCAACCTTTAACGCAGTTAAAACATATCAATGAGATGAGCCAACTCACCATTTCATCTGCATTTTTGGCTACAACTAAACCATATTCTAATTTATTACCAAAACCCTCTAAGGAAATAGGTCAGTATTATCAGGGCTTTTATGTTGGGATCCTACTAACAGTGTTTTTGAATAATAGGTATCAATCGACAATTTAGATGGAAGTTGTGTCTGCCACAGCGACTTCCGTGAGCACCTGAACGACATAGCCTGATCAATGCGCAAGGTTAAACAAGTTGTTTTGACCAGAAAATGACAAAACTGTGAATCTGCCGTTACTTTTTAAAATTTAGGACTGCTACATTAGTGCTAGTTCCAGAGTGAAACGGAGGTGCCAGAAAGTTTGAAACTGATCCTCAATAGTAAACTGGTGGAGTGGGTGGTGTAACTTGTTGCCACGATACTCTTAGGTGTAAGCCGTATTTAAACGCTTGAAGAAGCGACAAAATTTTACCAGATAACTCGTATCACCTCTCTAAAGGCTGCAGATTTGCAGCCTTTTCTATTTTGATCTCAGACTCAGTTTTTCTTACCCGTCTCAGAAAACTTTCCTTTCATTGCGCTTATTGTTTCGTGAGCGGTATAACGGCAGAATCAATAAAAAAATGATTCGCCAAAAATGACTTAGAAGGAAGTGAGCATGGTTAATGAAGCACCACGTCTGGAGACAGAGCGTTTAAATCTGCGACATTTTACGCTGGCAGATTTCCCGGCGTTAGCCGCCTGTTGGGCTGACCCGGAGATGGTGAAGTTTATCGGTGGAGGCCAACCACAAGGGCCGGAAATGACATGGGCAAGATTGCTGCGTTACATCGGTCACTGGCAGGCCCTCGGTTATGGCTACTGGGCGGTTTTTGAAAAAGAGACTGAACGCTACGTGGGTTCTTTTGGGTTTCAGGATGCTAAACGTGAACTCACTCCAGCACTTGAACTTCCCGAAGCAGGGTGGTCGCTTATCCCTGCCGTACACGGTATGGGTTATGCGCAGGAAGCATTAGGCGCGATTTTAGACTGGGCTGACCGTAAATTGACCACGCCGACTTGCTGCATTATTGATGATGATAACCATCGTTCCATCCACCTCGCCGAGCGATTTGGCTTCCAGTTTGAACATAACGTTGAGTACCACGGCAAGCAGATAAAAATGTTCATTCGCCAGACCCGCTAACCATTGCCGCACACTGGTTTATAATTGAGCAATAAATAATCAGTGTGGGGTCAGCATGTATCAGCGAATTGACGGTGAGAACTGGCGGCATGTGTTTATTGTCGGGGATCTACACGGCTGCCTTACTGAGCTAATCAGCCAACTCAAACTCCAGCATTTTGATTATCACCAGGATCTTGTTATCTCGGTGGGCGATCTTATTGACCGGGGAGCAAATAGCCCCGGTTGCCTGGCTTTGCTTGGCAGCAAATGGTTTAAAGCTGTGAAGGGCAATCATGAAGCGATGGCTCTGGAAGCGCTGGATGAAGGTGAGGGGATGCTCTGGCAGATGAACGGTGGCGACTGGTATCGGGAGTTAGACGCACCACACCAGCAAAGTGTGCAACAGGCTTTGCAACACTGTCGCGAATTGCCGTTAGTCATT
This sequence comes from Buttiauxella selenatireducens, assembly GCF_031432975.1. GTDB lineage: Bacteria > Pseudomonadota > Gammaproteobacteria > Enterobacterales > Enterobacteriaceae > Buttiauxella > Buttiauxella selenatireducens. The sequence continues at coordinate 2,164,728 of NZ_CP133838.1, forward strand.
GAGCTTCATACTCACGGTAAGACGCTGGTCATCGCGCATGCAGATTATCCAGCCTCACATTACAGTTGGAATCAGCCAGTAGATGAGCATTTGCTGGTCTGGAGCCGCGATCGACTCAATAAAAATTTACAGGGTCGAGGTGAAGATATTGATGGGGCAGATGAGTTCTATTTCGGCCATACGCCGCTCAAGGAGGCCGGTCATTTTCACAACCAGTACTACATTGATACGGGCGCGGTGTTTGGTAACAAATTAACCATGGTGCAGGTACAGTAATTTACAACGAACGGTATTCTTGAGCCGGGCGCCAGAAGCCATCGATAAAGTCTTCTATCGGGAAGCATCCACCAGAGCGTATCCGCTGGTCATCCATAGCCACCACACATTGCTGTTCGGTGTTAAACACCTCGACCACAATATCTTCGCAGTCACCGTCCAGGTAACAAACAAATAAAACTAACGCAAACATTAATGCCTCAGAGTTGCCCCGTTTGGCTTAATTGTAGGGGATGTCATGGGAAGAAGTGATAATCGGGACCGATTAATTAACCCGCCTGAGCGACGGGTTCATTTGAATCATGCAAGGCGCATGACCCAGGCGTCAGATTTTTGGTCGTAACGTTGACGATAGAGGACTGAATGTTCGCCATCAAGGACGGCGGGAATGCTGGTTTCATCATCCCAGGCATCAAGTTGCATGCACAGGTCAGGGTCAGATTTGCAAGGGATACTCAACGTTCGGTCCCCTTGTTGCTCGCCATGTAATTCTGCATCATCAATTTCGAAGATGCCTATTCGTACGCTGGTTTTCGTCATCTCGCTCTCCTTGGGTCTGGGTATGTGTGGTATGACCAGTGAGGCCTCCCACAATAGAGCGTAGACAAACGTACAAAAACTGCAAATCACATGGCGACGATATTTTTGTGTTTCAGTTCTTTGACGCGAACAGCTTTCCATCCCGAACCAGTTCACGCGGGTAGCTGTTTTTCAGCCGCGATCCCACCTTTCTAGCCAGACCAAGGGGTTGGCCTTGCCAGGTAACAATGACCTCATTAAGTGACGGTGTCACGTCAGGATAAATATCGCGCCCGTGATACCATTCATCGGCCTCAAATTCAGTAAGAGCAAATGCCAGTGGGGAATCACCGGGCACCAGCGCGATAATGGCTTCGTGCTGCCAACGGTATCCTTTGTTGTACTGCTCTGCCAGGCGCAAGCCAATTCGCGAAAAGCGAACCTTGCCGATTAAAGAAATAATCTCTTTTGGGAATAACCAAATTTCTTTATCGCGCTGCCAGAGCTGTTGGTCATCTTGCCAGCTGATTCCTGATTTTTTGGCGGCAGCGGTGACTTCAGCCGCTTGTTTGCCATGCAGAGGGCTAAACGGGAAGTTACCCACTTTGTACCCCGGAGCTGGCAGGGCATCGACTGATGATGTTTTACGCAGTCGTGCAACGAAAAAACCTTCGCAATCATAAATTTGTGGGAAAACATGCAGATAGCCTTCAGCCGTAATGGCTTTTCCTGCCTCTGGGAACAAATCGTTAAGCGGCGCGATTTCGACTGCATCAGGCCACTCATCAAGCAACCATTGGCAAATTTGCTGATTTTCTTCGCGGTTTAATGTGCATGTGGAGTAAATCAGTGTGCCGCCAGGACGAAGTGCATGAAATGCGCTGGCGATCAGTTCACGTTGTGTATCAGCGATACTCGAGGTGCTTTCGGGCGTCCAGTTACGTAGCGCGTCCGGATCTTTGCGCACCACACCTTCGCCTGAGCAAGGCGCATCGAGCAATATCGCATCAAAGCACTCCGGTAGGGCTGCGCCAAAGACTCTGCCATCAAAATGGGTCAGCGCGACGTTGCTGATTCCGCAACGGCTAATATTGGCGTGCAGTACTTTCACCCGGCTGGCGGAATATTCGTTGGCGAGGATCGCGCCGTGATTGCCCATGCGCGCAGCAATTTGCGTGGTTTTTGAACCGGGTGCTGCGGCGACATCCATAATGCGTTCCGGATGATTATCGTCAGCAAACAGGGCGGCAACCGGCAACATGGAACTGGCTTCCTGAATGTAAAACAGGCCGCTTAAATGCTCCGCCGTGGAGCCAAGAGGCAAACTTTCTTCGTCATCCCGCTCAATCCAGAATCCTTCTGCACACCACGGAACGGGCGTCAGATGCCAGTCATAAGGGGCGACAAGGTCAAGAAAATCGCTGACCGAAATCTTGAGTGTATTAACGCGCAGACTGCGGCGCAGGGGACGCTGGCAATAATCGATAAAACTTTCGAGCGTTTGATCTGCCGGGAGTGCATCGCGAATAACATCAAGAAAGGCTTGCGGGAGAAAGGCGTTTTGAGAATGAGCCACGAAGGAAGTCCAGAAAAAAGAGAAGGGCGCAGTGTAGCACAAACGCCCCGGCGAGAAACCGGGGCGCTGGTGTTAACGTGGCAGCGCAGTGCCCCATTGGCGCCATTCTTTCGGTTCACTTTCCTCGAGCAAGAAGTGTTTACCGGTTTCGGCTTTTGGTGCCAGTGGTGTGCCTGGCGGCGTTGCGAATGCGATACCGCCACGAATGAACTGACTGAAGGTGCCGGTTTTTACGACACCGCCTGTCAGGCCAAAATCAAGGCTGTAACCCGACGCAAGCCAGAACACCGAGCTATCGCGCACCAAATGCTGGAAGCGCTTACTGATTCGCAAACCGACCATGACGCGGTCAGAAAGATTGCCGAGCGTTAAACCGGTCACTGTCCCGACTTCCACACCACGGAACAGAACAGGCGTACCAATGCTTAACGCACCCGCTTCAGGTACTTCCAGCACAATGCTCAGGCCGTCGGAGTAACGCGAGTCGGTGATAGAGGTTTCCTGCAACTCGAAGTCACGCCGTGGCGCGCCACGTCCTGGTTCAACGTTGATATATGGCTGAAGAATGGTGTCGAGATTGTCCACACCTGAGGCTGAAATTTTCGGCGTCACAACGGAGAAGCGAGTGCCGTTACGAGCAAACGTGTCCACAAACTCTGGATAGAGCACGGCTTTAGCTTCGACCTCGCTACGCGATTGCGTAAGATTCAGAGACTCAAGTTGCCCAATGTCAATTCCCAGGTAGCGAATCGGCATGCCCGCAGACAGTTTCCCGGCATCAAAGGTGTGCAACAAAATCTGACTACCGACGGCACGTGCAGCCGTTTCGGACGCGTACAGCATGCGTTTGTCACCCTTTTTCTGGCCGACACTTGCGCCACTGAGGTTGTCAAAGCTGATCGCCCCTTTAAGAGCACGAGAAAGTGGAGAGGCTTGTACTGTCAAACCACTGCCGTTGAGTTGTACACGTGCGCCGCCTTCAGCCCAAAACACGCTGTTGGCCGTCAGCAGATTGCGGTATTCCGGCTTGATATTCACGTCGATATCAAAACTATTGGCGCGCGGACGCACACTAATAATCTCGCCGACCTGGAATTTACGGTACAGCACCACGGAGCCGGCTTGAATATCTGGCAGGCTGGCGGCGGTTAGCGTCAATGTTGTTGTCGGCAGGTCGCTCAGGCTATTTTCTACGGCTTTTTCCAGGTTGGCGTAAAGCGGATAACTCTTTTTCATTTCGCCTTTGTTGCCCGGAATAATCCTGATTCCGCCATTCACCCATTCGCCGGCGCTGGCTCCCAAAAATTCGACACCGTCGATACCGACTTTGACATCAAAACGGCTGTTGACGACGAATTTACTGTCGCCCTGAATCAGCTTGCGATATTCGGACTCAATGGCGGCTGAGAAGGTGACGCCTTTGGCAGACAGGGTGCGTTCAAGAATTTGCCCCACTTGCACGCCATGGAGAATAATCGGTTGACCCGCATCAATACCGTAACTTTCAGGGGCTGTCAGGTTTAGCGTCAGAACGTTCGGTTGTTGCAGCGGCGTTTTATCGCTTGCGAATACCACAAAATGATTTTGCGGTTCACCTTCTCCCGGCACCAATTCAAAGGTACTGCCGGTTAACAGGCTGCTGAGATTGGGATTGCTGAGCGAGATTTTAGGGTTGCGTAACTCAATGCGCGTTCCAGTGCGCATCAGGTTGACGACACTCGGGTCAACGGTCATTTGGCCGGTCACCGTGCTACCAGGATTGAGGGTGAGCTTAGTCAGCGTACCCACTTCCAGGCCCTGATACATCAGCGCCGTCGAGCCAGCTTTTAAACCGCTACCGTTAGGCAAATCCAGATCGATGATGACGCCGCGCTGGCTGTGTGCCAGATCTTCATACAGACCGAATTCATCTTCTGCTTTGGCCTCGGCGGAGTGTTCCGGGGAGTCAAAGGCAATTGCACCGTTCACTAAGGCCGCGAGGCTTTCTAGCTGAACCTGAGCACCGGAGAGGCTGAAATCGGCCTTAACACCCGATACGTTCCAGAATCGGCTGCCTTTTTTCACCAGTTTAGTGAATCGACGGTCAATCAGTACATCAATGGTTACGCCCTGGTTATTGTTGTTAATGGTGTAGTCATACACCCGACCCACCGGAATTTTGCGGTAATAAACCAGCGAGCCGCTATTGAGCGAGCCTAAGTCCGGCGCATGAAGATGAATCATCAGCTCGCCATTATTAAGGCGGTATCTTGGCTGGGTATCTAACGCGGTAAAGTGTTCTTGCGGTTTACCTTTGCCCGGCATCATGCCGATATAGTTACCGCCAACCAGTGCATCAAGACCGGAAACACCCGCCAGTGACGCTTTGGGTGTCACCAACCAAAACTGGGTATCTTCGCGTAATGCATCCTTCATGTCGCTTTTGACACTGACTGTCACTTCTATTTTGCGCAAGTCTTTGCTGAGACTGATGCTTTGCACCGTACCCACTTCTACGCCTTGATAACGTACAGGTGTTCGCCCGGCCACAATGCCGTCGGCTGAAAGGAAATCAATGGTCGCTGTGGTGCCGCGTTCTTCCCAGGTCGACCAGATGAGCCAACTGGCAATCATTAAGGCGATAATTGGCAACAACCAGAAGGGCGAAATTCGGCGTTTAGTTTTAATTCGCGCTTCAGTCGGTGAAGCGGGCATTTCCTGACTCATGTGCGTCCCAAAGTAGTCGGCTATCCAGCCATTCAACTGCAAGAATAGTTAAAATAACCGCTGCGCCAAAATAAAACGCAGCCGGTCCCATAGTGAATGCCAATAACTGATCGCGATTAACCAGCGACATCGTAAGCGAAATAACAAAGAGATCGAGGATAGACCAGCGGCCAATCCAGGTAATAAAGCGTAGCAATACTATGCGTGTTCTAAGCCCTCGCTCGCATTTGAAATGAATGCTTATCAGCAATGAAATCAACACGATAACTTTGGTGAAAGGCACCAGGATACTGGCAATGAAGACCACTGCTGCCACGGCAACATTACTGTTACCAAGGGAAATAATACCAGAAAGGATGGTGTCCTCCTGGCGCGAGCCATTGACGTAGAGAATGGAAATCGGCAACAAGTTGGCGGGCAGTAAAAAAATTAACGAGCCGATTAATGCCGCCCACGATTTTTGCAAGCTATGGCGACGGCGTACTCGTAATGGCACATGGCAACGGGGACAACGCCCGCGTTTATCCGGCACACCAGTGAAATTGCAAGCGAGGCACACGCGCAGTTGCGCATTCCAGGCACGAGGAGGGCGTTGTGGATAGAATCGCGACCACAGTTGTTCCACGTTCAAGTGAATCAGGGTTAATAAGCTCAACACGACAAGCGCGATAAACGCCACTAAACCCAGGCCTGGCTGGATGAATGCGAATTCTCTGACTTTGATACAGGCCACGCCGATGGCGACCAGATAAATATCGAGCATGACCCATTCTTTGAGCTTCTCCAGCATCAGTAACACCGGGCGTAAGTTCATCCCCAGAATATTACCGAAATAGAGATAGATAATACCGGCGACAAGCGTGGCGGGAGCTCCTACGGCACAAAACATGACCATTGCGGCCGTCAGGGGATCGCCCTGGCTGGTCATCTGCCAGATACCCTGAAACAGGTTGGCATCGATGCGTGTACCTAATAAATAGATACGGACCAGTGGTTCCGAAAAGGCAACGGGCATCAGTAACAACATCGCAATCGCCATCGCCGCCAGACGCGTGAGTGACCAGTCGCGGCCATGGAACACTTTTGCGTCACAACGCGGGCAATACGCGCTCTGTGACGATTTAACCAACGGTAATGAGAAAAGTGTATCGCATTGGGGGCAACGCTGATAACGTGCCTGCGGTACAGCATGGCTAATAGCGTGTATTTTCATGTGTCATCGTATGCAGGGAATACCGTTGGCGCATTGGTGCATCTCATCGGAAAACTAAATATTCGTTAAGCGTATATTAATTCATGGAATGATACACCTTGTGGCATAACGCATTTAATGCTTATTTTACTATGCTATGCAGTTAAGTAAGACAACAGACTATGGTTAATCAATGAACAAAGAACAATTTTACGCGGACCTGAACCGCGATTTCAGTGCGTTAATGGCAGGTGAAACAAGTTTTCTGGCAACGTTGGCAAATACCAGCGCATTGTTGTTTGAACGTCTTGAAGGCGTTAACTGGGCAGGGTTCTATTTACTGGAAGGCGACACGCTGGTTTTGGGGCCTTTTCAGGGGAAAATTGCTTGTGTGCGCATTCCGGTCGGTAAAGGCGTATGCGGTATAGCGGTATCCACCCATAGCATTCAGCGCGTTGAAGATGTGCATGCTTTTGATGGTCACATCGCTTGTGACGCTGCCAGCAATTCCGAAATTGTTCTGCCATTAACAGTAAATGGCGAATTAATCGGGGTTCTGGACATTGATAGCACTGAGTTTGGTCGCTTTACACCAGAAGACCAACTCGGCTTATCTAAACTGGTAACGCAGCTTTCGCTGACGCTTGCCGACACGGATTTTAAAAAATTCTTCACTCGATAGCATGATAAACAACGGATAACGTGGCATTTGCTGATAGCGTCATTATAATGTCGCCTGTTCATGCCTGCGGATTGTTGGCAATTCCGTTGTAATCAGGAAATTTCATGGAAAATCAACCTAAGTTGAATAGTAGCAAAGAAGTCATCGCCTTTTTGGCAGAGCGTTTCCCACAGTGCTTTAGCGCTGAAGGTGAAGCCCGCCCCCTGAAGATTGGTATCTTCCAGGACTTAGTCGCACGCGTTGAAGGGGAGATGAGCCTCAGTAAAACTCAACTTCGTTCCGCGTTACGTCTTTATACTTCAAGCTGGCGCTACCTGTACGGTATCAAAGTCGGCGCGACCCGTGTTGATCTCGACGGTAACCCATGTGGTGAACTCGATGAGCAGCACGTTGAGCATGCTCGTAAGCAGCTTGAAGAAGCAAAAGCTCGTGTTCAGGCACAGCGTGCAGAACAGCAAGCGAAAAAACGCGAAGCGGCAGCGGCTAACGGTGAAACCGTTACCGAAAAACCTCGTCGTGATCGCAAGCCTCGTCCTGCTCCGCGTCGTCCAGAGTCAACAGAGCGTAAACCACGTGCTGAAAAACCGGCTCCTCAGGCTCCGCGTGAAGAAAAACGCACTCCGGTTACGGACATTTCTGCTTTGCAGGTGGGTCAGGCAATCAAAGTCAAAGCGGGTAATAACGCGATGGATGCCACCGTACTGGAAATTACCAAAGATGGCGTCCGTGTACAGCTAACTTCTGGTATGGCAATGATCGTACGCGCAGAACACTTGCAGTTCTGAAACGGAGGCCAGACCCGGGCATGAACAAACTCTTTAAGCGTACGGCTGTCGCTAGTCTGTTGTTTCTTGCAGGTAGCGCACTGGCCGTCGAAAACATAACGCGCGCTGATCAAATCCCGCAGTTAAAGGAAGAGACGCAGCATGCTACGGTGAGTGAGCGTGTAACTTCACGCTTCACTCGTTCGCATTATCGTCAGTTTGATCTGGATGAAAATTTTTCCGCAAAAATTTTCGATCGCTATCTCAATCTCCTCGACTTTAGCCACAACGTACTGCTCGCCAGCGACGTTGAGCAGTTTGTGTCGCGGAAAAAACAGATTGGCGATGAATTGCGCACCGGCAAACTGGACGTATTTTACGATCTTTACAATCTGGCCCAGACGCGTCGTTTTGAACGTTATCAATACGCGCTGAAGGTGCTGGAAAAGCCGATGGATTTCACCGGCAATGACACCTTCAATGTGGATCGCAGCAAATCGCCGTGGCCTGCAAGCGTTGCAGAGTTAAACACCCTGTGGGACAGCAAAGTTAAGTTTGACGAGTTGAGCTTAAAGCTGACCGGTAAAACCGATCAGGAAATTCGTGAAACGCTAACCAAACGCTATCAGTTTGCGATTCGTCGACTGGCGCAGTCCAACAGCGAAGATGTTTTCTCACTGGCAATGACCGCTTTTGCCCACGAAATCGATCCGCATACCAACTATTTGTCACCACGCAATACCGAGCAATTCAATACGGAGATGAGTTTGTCTCTGGAAGGTATTGGTGCGGTGCTGCAAATGGATGACGACTATACCGTTATCAACTCGATGGTTGCGGGTGGCCCGGCGGCGAAAAGCAAAGCGATTACCGTCGGTGATCGTATTGTTGGCGTAGGCCAAACCGGCAAAGCCATGGTCGATGTGATTGGCTGGCGTCTTGATGATGTGGTTGCGCTGATCAAAGGACCAAAAGGCAGCAAGGTTCGTCTGGAAGTCTTACCTGCTGGCAAAGGGACGAAAACACGTGTCGTCACGTTAACGCGTGAACGTATTCGTCTTGAAGATCGTGCGGTCAAACTCACCATTAAAACGGTCGGCAAAGATAAAGTCGGCGTGCTGGATATTCCGGGCTTCTATGTTGGTTTGACGGATGACGTCAAAGTCCAGTTGCAGAAGATGGAAAAACAGAACGTGAAGAGCGTGATCATCGATCTGCGTTCTAACGGTGGCGGTGCATTGACCGAAGCCGTCTCACTTTCTGGCCTGTTTATTCCTGGTGGCCCAGTCGTTCAGGTTCGTGATAACAACGGTAAAGTGCGTGAAGACAGCGATACCGATGGTGTTGTGTATTACAAAGGTCCACTGGTTGTCATGGTTGACCGTTTTAGTGCTTCAGCATCTGAGATTTTCGCCGCAGCGATGCAGGATTATGGCCGTGCGCTGATTGTCGGTGAGCCGACCTTTGGTAAAGGCACTGTTCAGCAATATCGTTCACTGAACCGTATTTATGACCAGATGCTGCGCCCTGAGTGGCCTGCTTTAGGCTCTGTGCAATACACCATCCAGAAGTTCTACCGCATTAATGGCGGAAGTACTCAACGTAAAGGTGTTACGCCAGATGTCTTGATGCCAACCGGCACTGAAGAGACCGAAACTGGCGAGAAGTTCGAAGATAATGCGCTCCCATGGGATAGCATTAATGCCGCAACTTACGTCAAGTCAGGCGATCTGACTCCGTTTGAGCCGCAACTGCTTAAACTGCACCAGGACAGAATTGCAGCCGATCCTGAGTTCCAGTACATCATGAAGGACATTGCTCGTTTCAATGCCCTGAAAGAGAAGCGCAATATTGTCTCTCTGAATCTTGCTCAACGTGAGAAAGAAAACCAGGAAGATGATGCGACGCGTCTGGCTCGTATAAACGATCGCTACAAAAGAGAAGGTAAAGCGCCATTGAAGAAACTGGATGACTTACCAAAGGATTATCAAGAACCTGATCCTTATCTCGATGAAACGGTTCATATCGCGCTGGATCTTGCAAAAATGCAGCAAGATAAATCCTCCGAGCAGCCGACTCCTGCTAAGTAACTCCCCAACAGGCACAAATTTTTGTGCCTGTTTTTTTTACCTCTATCAAGCCGCGTAAACCAATCTCTTCTTGAATGTAAAGTTATGTATTATTAACGACTTGGTCGCGATGAATGCTTGAAAATAGCAAGCTTGCCCCTACGATGTGGGGTAACGCAGAATGCGTATTTTTAACCGAGGTAAAAAGAAAATTATGATGCGTATCGGGCTTTTCCTGTTGACCAACCTTGCAGTCATGGTCGTTTTCGGGCTCGTGCTAAGCCTGACGGGGATCCAGTCGAGCAGCGTGCAGGGTCTGATGATCATGGCGGTGTTGTTTGGCTTTGGTGGTTCAATCATCTCGTTGCTGATGTCCAAATGGATGGCATTACGTTCAGTTGGTGGGGAAGTGATTGAGCAGCCACGTAACGAAACTGAGCGCTGGCTGATGGAAACGGTTCGTCAGCAGTCACAGCAGGCGGGTATCGCCATGCCACAGGTGGCGGTTTACCATGCGCCGGATATTAACGCCTTTGCAACCGGTGCACGCCGTAATGCCTCACTGGTCGCGGTGAGTACGGGTCTGTTGCAAAATATGAGCCGTGACGAAGCAGAAGCGGTTATTGCTCACGAAATTAGCCATATCGCGAACGGCGACATGGTCACGATGACGCTGATTCAAGGTGTGGTGAACACCTTCGTTATCTTCATTTCCCGTATCATCGCGCAGGTGGCTTCTGGCTTCCTGTCAGGTAACCGGGATGAAGGTGAAAGCAGCAACGGTAACCCGTTTGTCTATTTTGCGATTGCGACGGTACTGGAGTTGGTGTTCGGTATTCTGGCGAGCATCATCACCATGTGGTTCTCACGTCACCGTGAATTCCATGCTGATGCCGGATCTGCCAAATTGGTCGGTCGTGAAAAAATGATTGCCGCGTTGCAGCGTCTGAAAACCAGCTATGAACCGCAAGAAGCTAGCAGCATGATGGCGTTTTGTATTAATGGTAAGGCGAAGTCCATGAGCGAATTGTTCATGACTCACCCACCGTTGGACAAACGTATTGAAGCGCTGCGTAACGGCGAATACCTTAAGTAGTCGTGAGCGGTAATAAAAAAGCGTGCCATCGCTGGCACGCTTTTTTTATGCCTGTGAAGCAGCGGTTTGTGATATCCGTAAACTGCTAATGATGGCCGCAACGGTGGCAAAACTACCGGCCAGTAACAAAGAGGCGTGTGTTCCGTGAGTGGTGAAAAGGTTGAACATCAACGCCACCAGGGCTGCACCACAGCTCTGACCTAATAACCTTGCCGTGCCCAACATGCCGCTGGCGCCACCGCTGCGATGGCGTGGCGCAGAAGAAATAATGGTGTGGTTATTCGGTGACTGGAACAGGCCAAAACCCGCACCGCATAACAACATGCGCCAGATAATATCGATATCAGTTGGGTTATGCGGCAATAGCGCCAGAGCAAACAAACCAAACGCCATCACAGCCAACCCAATACCACCAAGCAACCCGGCGTGCACCCGCTCTATTAAATGACCCGCGATTGGGGCCATTATCATTGTTGCGATTGGCCACGGAGTGAGAAGCAGCCCCGTTTCAACTTCACTGCGGCCCAAGGCTGATTGCAAAAAGAAGGGGAGCGAAACCATCGCTAACATTTGTGCGGCAAAGGAACAGACTGAGGTTCCCATAGATAATGAGAATACGGGGATACGCAATAAATCCACAGGTAGCAATGGGAAAGGCAGCTGCAACTGGCGACGGATAAAGAAGAAGCCAATGACGACTAAGGCCAACAATTCAGAGAGAATAAGCCACCCTGCCTGCCCCTGGGCAAAGCCACTGATTGCAGAGATGAGCAAGCCAAACGTTAAGGCATTCATGATGGCGCTTGGAATATCAAAGCGTTGGCCCTGTGATTTTTGTTGATTTGGCGGTAGGAAACGCAAAGACAGTAAGAGTGCTACGATGCCAATCGGCACGTTAATCAAAAACAACCATTTCCATGAAGCAACGGAAAGAATGGCAGCGGCAATTGTTGGCCCTGCAGCTGATGAAACAGCAACAATAAACGAGTTAATTCCCATGCCGCGACCAAGGTATTTTTGCGGATAAATAAGCCGAATAAGTGCGGTATTAACGCTCATTAATGCCGCGCCGCCAAACCCCTGCAATACGCGAGCAAATGTCAGCATGGGTAACGAATTCGATAAGGCGCAAAAAAGGGAAGTCACACAAAATAGAATCAACCCGCACTGATATACCCGTCGATAGCCAAAAATATCACCCAGGAATGACATTGATAGTAACGAAATAATTATCGCAATTTGGTAACTGTTCACAATCCAGATGGACTCTGCCGGGCTGGCATTGAGTTCTCGGGCAATGGTGGGAAGGGCGACGTTTGCGATGACACCATCAAGCACTGCCATGGTAATACCTAGCGCAATGGCTAAAATAGCCCCATAGCGCAGCGGTAATGGCAGCCCATCAGCAAGAGTTTTATCCATAGGAAAGTAAGGCTTCACGGAGGCTATATTCGGGGAGAAATAATAATAGCACTAAATTTACGGGATATGTCGCAGATTCGTAACGAAATAGAACAGATCCGTTGCGATGACATGGTAGTCAATTTATACTAAAAACCAGTTCTGATTTTTATAAAACAAATGCGATCGAGGTGATTTAATGGCAATCGCAGATCTGGATAAACAACCTGATTCTGTCTCTTCTGTCCTGAAAGTTTTTGGCATTTTACAGGCTCTTGGCGAAGAACGCGAAATTGGTATTACTGAATTATCGCAACGCGTAATGATGTCAAAAAGCACCGTCTATCGCTTTTTACAGACAATGAAATCTCTGGGTTATGTTGCTCAGGAAGGTGAGTCTGAGAAATACTCGCTTACGCTGAAGCTGTTCGAGCTTGGCGCACGTGCGTTGCAAAACGTTGATTTGATTCGTAGTGCAGACATCCAGATGCGCGAACTGTCGCGTCTGACAAAAGAGACAATCCACCTGGGTGCGTTGGATGAAGACAGTATTGTCTATATCCACAAGATTGACTCAATGTACAACTTGCGTATGTACTCGCGCATTGGTCGTCGTAACCCGCTGTACAGTACCGCAATTGGTAAAGTGCTTCTGGCATGGCGCGATCGTGAAGAAGTCCGTGAAATTCTTGCTGAAGTGGAATACACCCGCAGCACTGAACGTACCATTACCAGCACTGACGAATTGTTAGATGTTCTGGATACTGTTCGCAAGCAAGGTTATGGCGAAGATAACGAAGAACAAGAAGAAGGATTGCGCTGCATCGGCGTTCCTGTATTTGACCGCTTTGGCGTAGTGATTGCGGGTTTAAGTATTTCTTTCCCGACGCTGCGTTTTTCTGAAGATCGTCTTCATGAATATGTCGCGATGTTGCACGACGCTGCACGGACAATCTCTGTGCAAATGGGTTACCACGAATATCCATTCTGATAAAAAACGCCGCTTAAATGCGGCGTTTTTTCCTTCGTTTTTCTACTGCCCGTCATCAATCACTTTGCCACTTTTACGCAATACAGGGCAATCGCTGAGTCCGATAATCCCGCTCTCACTATGAATGAATTGCGCAGTAGTAATATTTCGTGCAGTGAGATACTTGCATTGCAGCCCTAAACCCGCTGCATTTTGATGGCTCCCAATCAGCACGCCGTACCCTGAGAGCAGCAAACCGATCCACAGCAGCACGATGACAAGAAAAGTGCGGATCACAATATGCATAAATACCTCTTATTATTACTTTATTAGAGTGTTTAGCGTAGCGGGTAACGTTCAGGTATCAATATGATGATTCTGAAAGAATATATGTGTTGAGTGATGCCTGGTTTAGGTTGCTTATGCCAGACTTATCTACAAGAACTTATAATGTGGAGAATGGAGTGAAAAAGTACAGGTGGTTCATCTTAGTTGCAGTTTTTTTCGTCTGCTTGCTACTCTGGACTCAGATGGTCAACGTGATGTGCGATCAAGATGTACAATTTTTCAGCGGCATCTGCACGATTAACAAATTTATTCCCTGGTAGACTCTTTTTATCCGCATGATGCTTACCTTAAGGCGCGGCAGGTGTAGAATAGCGCGTTTTACTGAGGTGGTAAGATGAACGAATTAAGTGTTGGCGCGTTGAATATCGTGTCCCTGACAGTTTCCCTGGTGGTGCTGGTTATCGGCCTCGTAATGTGGTTTTTTGTTAACCGTGCGAGTAGTCGTAGTAATGAGCAGATCGAACTGCTTGAAGAGTTATTGGATCAACAGAAACGACAAAATGCGTTGCTACGCCGTTTGTGTGAAGCCAATGAACCGGAAGTCGTGAAGGAAGAACCGCAAGAGATTAAGGAAGAAGACGCGCAGGACGATGATTTTATTCGTCTGGTGGCTGAACGTTAATCCTGACACACACGTTTGTGTCGCTATGGAGTGACTCATGCGTTGGAAGAATCCCTGGTTTGATCCCCTAAAATCTCATCATCAGATTGACGGTTTTCGTAATCTGGAACCTCACTTACGGAAATCGGGTGATGTTGAGCGTTGGCGAAGAGAGCGGAAAGAACAGGGATTGCCCCATCCACCTGATGGGGGCTATGCAACCTTCATTAAAAAGTGGTGGCAAAAGGCTGAACTCAAAGGGCACGACAACCGTGTATGGTGGCTAGGCCATGCAACCGTCATGTTGCGCATCAATGGCCGATATTTACTGACTGACCCTGTCTTTTCCCGGCGAGCCTCGCCGCTCTCTTTTGCCGGCCCACAACGTAAGACTCCCCCTCCATTACGCATCAATGAATTGCACCAACTCGATGCGGTTCTGATTTCGCATAATCATTATGATCATCTGGACAGTGCTACCGTTCGCCAGATTGCCTGTCGTTTTCCACAGACACGTTTCTTTGTCCCACTGGGGCTAAAGCAATGGTTTCTCCGCCGAGGAATTCGCTGTGTGACTGAGTTGGATTGGGGGCAGAGTTATAGCTGGCAGTTGATGACATTCACCGCAGTGCCTGCGCAACACTGGAGCATGCGTTCGTTCTGGGATCGTAATCGCAGTTTATGGTGCGGCTGGATAATCGAATGCGAGAGTTTACGAGTTTGGTTTAGTGGTGATACCGGCTATACCGCAAGTCTGGCAGACATCGCACTTAGCAGAGGCCCTTTAGATGTTGCGATGATTCCGATTGGCGCCTATTCACCACGCTGGTTTATGAGTAGCCATCATATGGATCCGCAGCAGGCAGTTGCGCTATGGCAGCAATTAAACAGACCTTTTGCGGTTCCTATCCACTGGGGGGTGTTTGAGCTGGCCGATGAATCACTGGATATGCCGCCACAAGAGTTGTTGCAAGCTCTGGATAACAATGATGACCAAAGCCGGTTCTTCGCACCTCTCCGTATTGGTCAAAGTTTACCCTTACTTAAAATAATAGTTTAAATATTATCCAGAAAGTTAAAGTGTTATATGTGACAAGCTAAGATAATTATTTTATATGACTAATATAGCGAAACGTTTTTATTGCCTCTTAGTGAAGCAGGGTGTCATTAAACGTTCATTATTTTGGTGCAATATAAATAGCTTACTGCTCAAGCTTTATTCATTCTGGCAATCGATCTATTTCATTCTCCTATTTTGATTTTTCTTGAGATGTACGATATTGCTCGTTTTTTGAATAGCTATGCTAAAAAAATCATAAAGATAATGTCTACTATGTCGTCTTTTTCGCACTTCGTCTGGACGAATAGATAGGTTTGGGCTATGGTAAAAATGTTGTCTACGGTCGTCGGCAGTAGGCTCTGAGTCACATTTGTTCGCTGTTAATTTTATGCACATTTTGTGCATTTCATATTCGTGAACAATATGAGTTTCAGAATCTGTGCGACAGATCGATACACACCGAAAAATGGCTTGCCATTGATTGCGTTGTATGTGATAACACTTTGGGTTAAACGAGGTACAGTTCTGTTTATGTGTGGCATTTTCAGTAAAGAAGTTCTGAGTAAACACGTTGACGTTGAATACCGCTTCTCTGCCGAGCCTTATATTAGTGCCTCATGCAGTAATGTCTCTGTTTTAGCTAAGTTATGCCTTCGGGCAAAGAAAACAATCTAAGGAATTTTGCAAAATGGCAAAGATTAAAGGTCAAGTTAAGTGGTTCAACGAGTCTAAAGGTTTTGGTTTCATTACTCCTGCTGACGGCAGCAAAGACGTGTTCGTACACTTCTCTGCAATCCAGGGTAACGGCTTCAAAACTCTGGCTGAAGGCCAGAACGTTGAGTTCGAAATCCAGGACGGCCAGAAAGGCCCAGCAGCAGTTAACGTAACTGCTATCTAATTCCGTAGAATTAGACCTGGCGCGAATAACGCCAAATTTTGATGAAAGCCCCGCTCTTGTAGCGGGGCTTTTTCATGTTTGAAATCTGATCACTCCTTTTCTATATGTTTCTACAACTCGTACTCAGTTATGTTTTGTAGCAAAGCAGCGCATCTTGTAGCACTGTTCCTGTCCGGTTAATTTCACCATTATGTTTAAATTTTCAATCGCTTAGTTGTTGTTAAGGATTGAACGTGAGAAAAATTGCCCCTGGAATCATGGGTAACTTTATTCAGTGGCGTTTTACTCTACTTTGCATCGCAATTTTTATGTGTCTGATGTTTTTATTAGGGCGCGTAGCCTGGTTGCAAATCATCTCGCCAGATAATCTTGTGAAGCAGGAAGATATGCGTTCTCTACGTGAAGAACCGATTGTGGTTCCTCGTGGCATGATTGAAGACCGCACTGGCCGGCCATTGGCAGTCAGCGTACCGGTAAAAGCTATTTGGGCCGATCCCAAAACGGTGATGGAAAAAGGTGGCGTGCAAGTGAATAGCCGCTGGCAGGCGCTTGCGACGACGCTGAATATGCCTCTTAATGACATTGCCGCTCGTATTCGACGTAATCCTTCCGACCGGTTTATCTACCTTGCCCGTCAACTGGACCCACAACAGGCTCAATATATTGAGAGTTTAAAACTGCCGGGGATCTCATTACGCGATGAGTCACGTCGTTTTTATCCCGCGGGACATGTCGCGGCGAATTTGCTTGGTTTTACAAATATTGATGACCAGGGCATTGAAGGCATTGAGAAGAGTTTCAACCGCCAGCTTACAGGGAGGGCGGGTGAGCGATTAGTCCGCAAAGACCGGCATGGCCACGTCATCGAAAATATTACCGAAAATCCGGCAAGCCCCGCGCATAACCTGATGCTAAGCATTGATGAGCGCCTGCAAACGGTGACTGAGGATGCGTTAAGCAACGCGGTATCATGGAATAAAGCCGAATCTGCCGCAGCGGTCATCCTTGATGTTAATACCGGTGAAGTGCTGGCGATGGCAAGTTGCCCGACGTTTAACCCAAATAACCGTGAAGGTGCTACGTTGAACGATTTCCGTAATCGGGCAATAAGTGACACTTTTGAGCCCGGTTCAACCGTCAAACCCATGGTCGTTATGACCGCGTTGCAACAAGGCATTGTGCAACCGGACAGCGTTGTAGATACCCATCCGTATACCATAGACGGGCATCGCATTCGGGATGTGGGTTTTTATCCGCAGCTGACTCTGACGGGGATCTTGCAAAAATCGAGCGACACCGGGGTATCACGTCTTTCTCTGGCAATGCCTATCCAAAAACTACTGGATACTTATCAAAACTTTGGCTTTGGTTCAGCGACAGGGCTGGGTCTGACGGGTGAAAGCAGCGGTTTTCTGCCGCATCGAAAATTCTGGGGAGAGCTGGATCGAGCAACCTTTTCCTTCGGCTACGGTTTGATGGTCACACCGCTACAACTCGCCCATGTTTACGCAACCATCGGCAGCTATGGGATATCCAGACCGCTGTCGATTACCCGCGTTGATCCTCCTGTCGTTGGGCAACGGGTTATGCCGGAAGTCATTGCTCATCAGGTTGAACATATGATGGAAAGCGTGGCGTTACCGGGTGGGGGCGGTGTGAAAGCGGCTGTTCGCGGATATCGAGTGGCGATAAAAACAGGTACGGCCAAAAAGATTGGCGATGACGGTAAATACATCAATAAATATATTGCTTACACCGCAGGTGTAGCGCCAGCCAGCAATCCGCGCTTTGCATTGGTCGTAGTGATTAACGATCCAGAAAATGGTGCTTACTATGGCGGGGCTGTTTCGGCTCCGGTATTTAGCCAGATTATGAGCGAAGTCTTGCGTCTGGAAAATATTAAACCCGATGGTTTACCCGAGGGCGACCCCAATTTAATGGTGTTAAATAAACCCATCGCAGATAACTCCGCCGGTTAGTGGCTTTTCGAAACAGGGCGTTTAGCGTTACACTTGCGCCCTTTATTATTGCCTGGAGTTCCCATGTCCTATCTTTGCCCGCTTTGTCATGCGCCGCTTGCAGCCGTTGGGAAGAGTTTTCTTTGCCCAGATGGCCATCAATTCGATAAAGCGAAAGAAGGGTACGTGAATTTGCTGCCCGTTCAGCATAAGCGTTCTAAGGATCCAGGTGACAGCAGCGAAATGATGCAGGCGCGTAGAGCATTTCTCGATGCCGGACATTACCAGCCTTTGCGCGAGGCTATTTGCCTGCAACTTGAGCAAGCTGCTCCGGTTACCTTGCTGGATATTGGTTGTGGAGAAGGGTATTACACAGCCGGTTTTGCGCAGGTTGTCGCAAAAAAAAGTGGCACCACATGGGGATTAGATGTCGCCAAAATAGCGATTCGCTATGCAGCGAAACGTTATCCGCAGGTACAGTTCTGCGTCGCATCGAGTCATCGTTTGCCGTTTGCAGATAATAGCCTGGATGCGGTAGTCCGAATTTTTGCACCATGCAAAGCCGAAGAGCTTGCTCGCGTTGTAAAACCCGGTGGCATTGTCATCACCGCGACACCTGGCCCACGCCATTTAATGCAGCTTAAAGGCCAAATCTACGACAACGTGATGCTACACAGCAGCGAAGCTGAAGCTTTGCCGGGCTTTGTGGTGGAACATGTGCAAAGTATTGGCTGGACGATGACGTTGCAAGGGTGCGAAGTGGTTGCCTTGCTGCAAATGACGCCGTTTGCCTGGCGAGCACGCCCGGAAGTGTGGCAAGCTTTAGCGGCTGAAACGGCATTCAATTGCGAAACGGATTTTGTTGTTCGCGTCTGGCGACGCGAAACCTTAGCTTAAGGTACTGAAATGGCTGTACAGGATCTGGCAGCCAATCCCGATAAGCACCAGGCCGCCGAGGATTTCGGCGCGCTTCCCAAGCAGTGGGCCAATAAAGCGGCCCAGCATCATACCCAGCGTGGACATGATCATGGTCGCGCAGCCAATCGCCAACGCGGTTTCAATAATATTGACTTGCAGGAAGGCAAGACCCACACCCACGGCCATCGCATCAAGGCTGGTGGCAATTGCGGTCGTGACTAGCAGCCAGAAACCGTGGCGTTGCAGTTTCGGTGCTTCTTCATCATCGTTACCCCGCACACCTTCGTAGATCATTCGGATGCCGAGAAATACCAGCAAAATGAAGGCGACCCAATGGTTCCATTCCAGCACGACTTTGTTTGCCAAAAGACCCAGGCACCAGCCGATAAGTGGGGTGAGTGTTTCGATTACACCAAAGATAAGACCGGTACGTAAGGCTTCAGAGAATTTAGGTTTATGGAGCGAGGCACCTTTCCCGATTGATGCAGCAAAAGCATCCATCGACATGCCAAAAGCGAGAATAATTGTAGCGGAGAGATTCATGCAAACGCCTCAGTTGGGAATATCCATATACACGCCAGCCATCCCCAACTTAAATGATGGTAACGTGCCTATGGTCTCGCCTACTCAGAATCTGAGTCGTACATGCCACGTTCTTAGAACGAGTATGTTGACATGTACATTTTCACGGGCGTGAAAATCGGCTACTCCCCAACGACGGGCGCAACCTTAACATATTTTTCAAAGATAGAACAATAATTGAAAGCTATTATTCTTGACATTTAAATGATAACGATTTTCATTTACTTTAATAGGTAAATAAAAGGTTAAAATAACAACATTCAAACTGTGCGAAATAGCATCGGCTATATTTTATCATCCTCAGTTACTATATAAAATATAGTCTTTGCTATGTTTGTAATCTATTGATTATCAATCATTAATTTATAGATTTTTTCAAGGTCATCAATATTTTTTACCCGGATGAGTAAGCGTCGCTGTTCTAATTGCATAACCAGTACGCCGTCTTCAGATAAATTCATTTCTTTAATTCTGGAATATAAAATCCAGACATTTGCGAAGAAGAAGCCTTCTGTTTTGAACAGCAATTTAGGTTGGCGAATCCAGGAAATATAAATAGCAATCAAAGCCAGTGCAGATAATAACCACGTCGTGAGGGGCGTGCCGTGAGTGGTAACGTTGTTATAGATGAGGATTGCAACCAGCCCCACAAAGATGGTGCTGTCGATGCGGTTGCGGCGAAGCAGGGTGATTTTAAGAAGTGTTTTTCCCTTGAGCTTATCCATGATGAATTCATCGTAAACCGCCCAGGCAAGTAGCAGAACAATGAACACAAGCAGGACTATATCCGTTAACGTCATAACCAAACCCTTTCTACAATAAAAAACCGGGGCAGGTGGACTGACCCCCGGTTAAATTCACAAGCTCATTACAGACCCAGCAGGCCGATTGCGTAACCGACAATACCGATAACAAAGAAGCCCATGATAATCCACAGCGCATTGACTTTCTTACGCAGCAGCCACATACAAGCAAAGGTTAACAGCAGCGGTACGAGGCCTGGCATCAACTGATCAAGAATCGTTTGAACCGTAGTCACTTTAACTGCGCCAGTCTGGTCGGTTATTTTCGACACGACGAGCGGTATGTTAACGTGCGTCCACTTGTTAACCAGCGCCCCCATGACAAACAGGCCGAGAATTGACGCCCCCTCTGTCAGTTTTTGCAGGAAGCCGCCGCCCATATCTTTAACGATATCGATCCCTTTGCGATACCCGTAAGCCACACCGTAATAACGAGTCAGCAAACGTACTGCGTTGAACAGGATGAAGAACAACAAAGGACCTAACAGGCTACCGCTCATCGCAATACCGGCCCCCAGTGCTGCGAATACTGGACGTACAGTACCCCAGAAGATTGGGTCGCCCACGCCCGCCAGCGGCCCCATCAAACCAACTTTGATACCGTTAATGGCACCATCATCAATTTCTGCACCGTTCGCACGTTGTTCTTCCATCGCAAGGGTAACGCCCAGAACTGGAGCGGCCACATATGGATGGGTGTTAAAGAATTCCAGGTGACGCTTAATCGCTTGTTTACGAGCATCGTTATTCTCAGGATACAGGCGTTTGATTGCCGGAATCATGGAGAAGCAGAAGCCCAGCGCTTGCATACGTTCGAAGTTCCATGACCCCTGGAACAGGTTAGAACGCAGGAATACGCCACGAATATCACCTGGGGTGAGTTTCTTCTCGGTAGTCGTTGTTTTGGTGGTATCAACCATTTCGCTCACCTATTAATCTAATTCGTTATCGAGATCGTTAGAACCAGCAACCTGCGCTGGGGCTGCGGAACGGTTGTATTTCGGGCTGAGTTGGATGTACAAAATTGCCATCACAGCACCAATCACGCCCAGTGCTACCAGGTTGAAGTTGGTAAATGCCGCGGTTACGAAGCCCAGATAGAAGAATGGCATCAGGTAGCCTGCACGCATCATGTTGATGACCATCGCATAACCAACCACCACGATCATGCCACCGGCGATGTTCAGACCGCTGGTTACCACTTCAGGAATGGCATTCAGCATGTTCTGCACTTCACTGGTACCGACGGAAATTGCGACGATAACGGCAGGAATTGCGATACGCATTGCTTGCAAGAACAGAGAGGAAACGTGAATCCAGGAGAGCGCGGATAGGTTGCCATTTTCGGCGGCCTTATCAGCGGCGTGCTGGAAGCCCACGGTAATAGTACGAACGATAATGGTCAGTACCTGGCCTGCTGCTGCCAGCGGGATGGCCAGCGCGATACCGGAACCAATGCCCTGGTGTCCGGCTATAACCAGAATGGTGGAGATAATCGACGCAAGAGCCGCATCGGGCGCAACTGCCGCACCGATGTTCATCCAACCCAGCGCGATCATTTCAAGGGTACCACCGATAATAATACCGGTTTTCATATCACCCAGTACCAGACCAATTAAGGTACAGGCGACCAGCGGGCGGTGGAACTGAAATTCATCGAGCACCGACTCCATACCGGCAATACAGGCTACGATAAACACCAGCACAATCTGAAGAGTGGTAATCTCCATTGTACTTCTCCTTAAACGTGTGACTTATGTGTGAAAACTGAGTAACCCGTTGTCTTTCAAGCTGCATGTGTGTTGGCTACGTTCTTCCTGCAACTCGAAATCCATTGGGTATACGTTAGTAATTAACTTTTCACCTTCGCGATCAGGTCCATCATTTTCAATTTTTGATCGGTTGAAACTTTACGCGCTTCCAGCTCAATGCCGCGCTCGTTCAGCTTCTTAAAGGCTTCAATATCTTTTTCATCGACAGAAATCGCGTTGTTCACCTGGGTTTTTCCCTGGCGGAACGCCATACCACCGATGTTGACTGACTTAATATTCACACCACCTTCCACGACGCGTTCAACATCGGTTGGGTTGGTGAAAAGCAGCATCACACGGTCGCCTGCATATTTCGGGTTGTTGTAAACACGGATCATTTTGGCGACATCAACGACGTGCGCCGTCACACCAGGAGGAGCAACTTGCGTCAACAGTGTTTTACGCACGGTATCGGCAGCCACTTCATCACTGACAACAATAATACGCGTTACGTTGGTTTCTTTGGTCCAGCGGGTCGCGACTTGACCATGAATCAAACGGTCATCAATACGGGCCAAACCAATATTCATGTAATCATTTGGACCCATTGGTTTAGCCGGGGTTGCTGCTTTAGGGGCAGCGACTGGCGCAACAGGTGCGGCTTTTTCAACAGGTTTTGCTTTCAGGGCTTTCACCCCTTCACGGCCTGTTTCTACCGCCAGTGCCACTAACTCATCAAAAGAAGGGTTATCATCACGGGCCATCAAGGTTTCAACCAGCATCGGAATATTGACCCCGGCGACGACCTCGTAATGCTCTTTATCGACGACAATACGGCTTGCCGCATTAAATGGGCTACCGCCCCAGGTATCGACGAGAAACAGCACACCTTTGTCGGTGTTCAGGTTTGCCAGTTGAGCGTTATATTTTTCGATTAAAGTTTCGGCGTTTTCACCGGGAACGAAATCTATCCAGCCAACATTTTCTTGTTCGCCTAATAGCATTTCTGCGGTTTTCAGCAATTGTTCTGCTGCCCAGCCATGCGTGCCTATGACAATAGCAATAGTCACTTGCTACCTCCTGTGTTGGTCATAACCACACCCTTAAAATGGGTGTTTTGTAGATTATCCGTTTCATTGAGCGAATCGATTCAGATAACGGTATGAGTAAAGATGTGTAACTTGAGACGGATTTATTTTAGACAGTGAAAAAATTATTTTATGTGATGAAGATCCGTAATTTAGCTTTGTTTCAAACATATTGAACCACTACCTAAATTATGAGTCTGGTCAATGACAGTAAAATTGCAAAATCAGGTAAATCTTTGCAAAAGGGGTTTTTGCTCTGATATTGTTTACATCCCGTTTAATAACTAAGGAGTAAAGGGCAGTAGCCCACCGTATGGACCGTCACCGACGTCTTTTCATTATCAGGTCTGAATCTTCAGCCTTTCACATTGGCGTAGCACGCCCCGTAAATACCTTAGCTCAACTTTCTGCATCCGCATTATGCGGGTTGCTATTGAGTCATTCCCAAAGCAGGAGCTTGTCATGGAACTCTTAATGGATCCCCAAATATGGGTGGGTTTACTGACGCTTATTGTTCTGGAAATCGTGCTGGGTATCGATAACCTGGTCTTTATTGCGATTCTTGCGGACAAACTTCCACCAAAACAAAGAGATAAAGCAAGACTTATCGGTTTATCACTGGCTTTAGTGATGAGGCTGGGCTTGTTGTCGTTAATCTCATGGATGGTGACACTCACCCAACCGCTGTTTAGCGTCGCTAATCTGACGTTCTCCGGTCGCGATCTCATCATGTTATTCGGTGGCTTATTCTTGCTGTTTAAAGCCACGACTGAGCTGCATGAACGGTTGGAGAATCGCCAGCATGACGATGGGCATGGGAAAGGTTACGCCAGCTTCTGGGTCGTGGTGCTGCAGATTGTGGTGCTCGATGCGGTGTTCTCGCTCGATGCGGTGATTACCGCAGTGGGGATGGTGAATCACCTGCCAGTGATGATGGCAGCGGTCGTGATTGCGATGGGTGTGATGCTGATGGCATCAAAACCGTTAACGAATTTTGTTAACCAACATCCAACGGTCGTGGTGCTGTGTCTGAGCTTCTTGTTAATGATCGGTCTGAGCCTGGTTGCTGAAGGCTTTGGTTTCCATATTCCTAAGGGCTACCTGTACGCGGCAATTGGTTTCTCAATCATCATTGAGTTCTTTAATCAGATTGCGCGTCGCAACTTTATTCGTCATCAGTCAAATGTACCGCTACGTGCCCGAACAGCTGACGCGATTTTGCGTCTGATGAATGGCAAGCGCCAACAGCGTGCGGCAAATGAAGACCATAAAACGATCACGCCAATTGAAGCGGAATCTTTCGCTGAAGAAGAGCGTTATATGATCAACGGTGTTTTGACGCTGGCTTCCCGTTCGTTGCGCAGCATTATGACGCCACGTGGTGAAATCTCCTGGGTTGATGCCGATAAATCGACAGCCGAAATCCGCGAGCAACTGCTGGAATCGCCGCACAGCCTGTTCCCGATTTGCCGCGGGGAGTTGGATGAAATCATCGGTATCGTGCGTGCGAAAGAGTTGCTGGTGGCGCTTGAAAACGGTGGTGATGTGGCAGCAATCGCCGCACAGTATCCTGCGATTGTGGTGCCTGAAACCCTAGATCCGATAAACTTACTGGGTGTATTACGTCGTGCTCGCGGTAGCTTCGTTATCGTGAACAACGAGTTTGGCGTGGTTCAAGGTTTGGTCACACCGCTGGATGTGTTAGAAGCCATTGCGGGTGAATTCCCGGATGCGGACGAAACCCCAGAAATTGTGCGTGATGGTGATGGTTGGTTGGTGAAAGGTTCCACGGACCTGCACGCGATTCAGCAACATCTGGATATCAACACGCTGGTCAATGATGGCGAAGATATCGCCTCGATTGCCGGTTTGGTTATCTCGGTGAATGGCCAGATCCCGAAAGCAGGCGATGTGATTGAACTGGCTCCGCTTCGCATCGAGATTGTTGAAGCGAACGATTACCGCGTGGACTTAGTCCGAGTGGTGAAAGAACGCTCCGAACATGAAGATGAAGAAGAGTAATCAGCGCAGCGGAACGACTGAAACTGGGTGACCTCTACGGCGCGGGGGGCGTGTGTTCCCCCTTAGCCAGCGAGGAAATTCGCTTAGTGGCATCGGTCGTGCGTATAGATAACCCTGCAATACATTCACGCCGTGGCTGCGCAGATACTCTGCCTGCTGCGGCGTTTCAACGCCCTCAGCCACCAGGTTGATTTCCAGTCGCTGTGCCAGTGCGATAATAATATCGGTCACCGTCGAGTTCACCGCATCTGTCCCGATAGCCGCAGTAAACGACTTATCAATTTTTAGTACATTTGGATTAAGTGTTTCCAGATAGGCTAATGAACTCTGTCCAGTGCCAAAATCATCTATCGCCAAATCCACTCCCATACGATGCAAGTCGCGCACCACCCGGTGGTCGACATCCGGCAACGCATCTCGTTCTGTTAACTCCAGCGTCAATTTCTGAAGCGGATGGGCAGGGAACCATGAACTGCGTAAATCGGTAATAATCTCACCTTCATGGAAATGGCTGGCTGCCACATTGAGTCCGATGTGGAAATGACAAGATTTTGGAAATATATCAAGGTGGCGAACCGTTTCATCCAGCACATAGCGGGTCAATGGGGCAATCAGGTTTTGCTGTTCAGCCAGGGGAATAAACACGTCGGGAGAAATCCAGCCCTGACGCGGATTATTCCATCGCAATAGCAACTCCACCCCCACACATTGAAGATTTCGGGCACTCACCAGCGGCTGGCAGAATACTTCGAATTCATGCGAGGCCAATCCAACATTAATTTCCCACGAAAAACTCATGCGATTAGCAGTCGCAAGCCAGGCGATATAACCGATCAACATACTGAGAATCAACGCCAGTGGAAGCTGAGTGGGCAAATTACTTAATGCCAGTGCTCCGGGAGACGGTCCGATAGTCGTGACGGAAAAGGCAAATCGATTGGAAGCCATTTCATGGCTGACTTGCCCATCCTCAATCGTAATTCGCTGCAACAGGCCTTCGCCATATTCCAGATGCGAATCTGCAACGTTGAGTACAGCGCGTGACACCCATGGGCGTTCAGGCTCAAGAATTAATCCGGTCAGCAATTCAATATTAATGATTTGCATGACCCCGTCATTGCTGCTGTTCGCTAAAGGTACCCAGGACAACAAAATCGGAGTTCCTTTCAATAACGAACGGTCTATCGAGAGAAACAGTAAGGGAAGAGCTGACGGTAATCGTGGTTGCAGCAAATGAATAGGGACATTGCGGCTGCCAAAAACACTTGAGCAATAAAGAATACCGTCCTTAATTAGCCCGATTGTGCGCACGGTTTGCAAGCGTGCTGCATTTTCACGCATTTTGAATTGAGCGTTTTCACAAGGCAGTCCAACAAGAGGAATAAGCGCATTATTGACCTCCTCAAGCGGGGTCAGAATATTTTCAAGCGTGCTGATTATGCGTTGATTGAAGGTCAGGAAATGCTGTTCATTCACTTTTCGCTCTGCGACATAGCGTGCGCTAAGGGTCAACACGAGCGCCAGAACAGCTAACCCGATACACACCATTAAGCGCCTGCGGCGATAGCCTCGTAATATACGTTGAGCTGTCTGCATCGGTGGTCACCTTGTGTAGAACCACGACCGAAATCGGCACGCAGAACACTCAAAGTGTAGTGGGGGTTTGGAAACACGATCGTAAAATCATACTTTTAGATGACCGCTAAGTGGTTCGTTCGCACAAGCGTCGCAAGCACGGCATCTGTCATTTTTCGGGTCGCAGAAATAAGAATGACCCGTGGTAGGATGGCCCTCAAATGAGAGGGCCGGAAGGAATTAGTCACACTGCACTTTAATTGCCAGGCCGCCACGGGATGTCTCGCGGTACTTCGCATTCATGTCTTTGCCCGTTTCGTACATCGTTTCAATCACTTTATCGAGAGAAACGCGCGGCTCACTGGTGCGGCGCATTGCCATACGTGTGGCGTTGATGGCTTTCACGGAAGCAATGGCGTTACGTTCGATACACGGTACTTGCACCTGACCCGCAACGGGATCGCAAGTCAGACCGAGGTTGTGTTCCATACCAATTTCAGCCGCAACACAGACTTGCTCTGGGCTGGCACCCAGGATTTCAGCCAGGCCAGCCGCTGCCATTGAGCAGGCCACACCCACTTCACCCTGACAACCCACTTCAGCACCAGAGATAGAGGCGTTCATCTTATACAGCGCACCAATGGCACCAGATGCGAGGAAGTAACGGATGTAAGTGTCTGGGCTGACCGATTCGATAAAGTGGTCATAGTATGCCAACACGGCCGGTACAATCCCGCAGGCACCGTTGGTTGGAGCGGTAACGACACGTCCACCTGCAGCGTTTTCTTCGTTAACCGCCAGCGCAAACATGTTTACCCAGTCAACAACATTCATTGGGTCATTGGAGAGCTTGTCACTGGACACCAACATGCGGCGCAACGCTGAAGCACGACGCGGTACACGCAACGGGCCAGGTAATACGCCTTCGGTGTTTACACCACGGTCGATACAGGCGCGCATGGTTTGCCAGACGTTAGAGAAATACTCTTCAATCTCTTTACGACTGTGCAGAGCCAGTTCGTTTTGCATAATGACGCCGGACAAAGACATGCCGGTATCTTTGCAGTGCTGAAGCATTTCTTGTGCAGAATTGAACGAGTAAGGCACCACTACTTCGTTAGTTGCGTCTTTGCCGAAATTCTCTTCATCGACGATAAAACCACCGCCGATGGAATAGTAGGTTTTGCTGTAGATGACTTTATCGCCGCTGTACGCATGGATAGACATACCGTTTTCATGAAGCGACAGGTTGTCGTTGCGGAAACACATGCCGGACTCTTTTGGGAAATCGACTTCGTGACGACCCTGTGCCAGCCACAAACGTTCACGCGTTTCTACATCGCGGATAAATGCGGGAATGGAATCAATATCAACAGTGGCAGGTTCGTTACCTGCAAGACCCATAATGATAGCGATATCAGTATGGTGGCCTTTACCTGTCAGAGAAAGAGAACCGTAGACATCGACAGCGATGCGTGTCGTGTCTTCAAGTAATCCTTTTTCGACCAGATCATCGACAAACAACTTACCGGCCTTCATCGGACCGACGGTATGGGAACTGGATGGCCCAATGCCGACTTTGAACATGTCGAATATGCTAATCACACTAAAACTCCTTTCAGGACACCGGCTAAATAAAATTTGCTGCTGTGAAATCGCAGCTGACTAGTTTAAAAATTTATTGCTCACCGTAGTAAACTATTCACATGAATTAAACTAATGCTTAACCTTAGCTTGCCTAATCTTAACCAAAAACCATAAAACCACGACCAGATACTTCTCTAAATATAGCCCTGATTGCAGAATTAAAGAGTGATCAAGCTTCCACGCCTATCTGTAAAGCCAACTCGCGGATAATTCCGGCAGTCATGCCCCAGACAAAGTAGTGCTGATACCAGGAAAGCCATACGCGATGGGCGTTACCGCGACGATGAATATCTAACGGATGGTAGCGTCCCAGGGTGAGTGCTTCCATCAGGGGCATTTCAAAAACTGCCGCCACTTCATCTTCACAGGCCCGGTAAGGTAAATCGGGAGGGATGATGCCGACAACTGGCGTAACCTGAAAACCCGTGACGCTATCCACTGGCGGCAAAGTGCCGATAACGTCAACGCAGTCTGGCGATATAGCCACTTCTTCCCAGGCTTCTCGCAGCGCTGCGGCAATGAGCGACTCGTCAGTGTCATCTACCGCACCGCCCGGAAAGGCAACTTGCCCGGCATGTTTGCGCAGCAGGGCTGATCGTTGGGTCAACAGCAGCCCAGGTTGCGGGCGGCGCACAATGGGGATCAGCACCGCAGCCTGGCGCTTATTCCCGCTCATGCGTGTTACAGGCGGCTGCAATAGCTGAAAGCGCGATAAAAAATCGCTCATGCTCAAGGATGAACCGGACATGAAATCACTTCTCTAGTTGCGGAAGAATACGGTTAACTTTATCAAAAGTTTCCTGATATTCCGCAGATTCAACACTATCAGCCACAATACCGCCACCTGCCGAGCAGTAAAGTTTGCCCCCTTCGGCGGTTAGCGTCCTGATGGTAATACTGGTATCCATATTCCCGCAGAAGCTCAAATAACCAATGCTCCCGCACCAGACATTACGCCGCTGCGGCTCGAGCTCTTCAATGACTTCCATGGCGCGCACTTTCGGTGCGCCGGTGATCGACCCACCCGGGAAACAGGCGCGCAGTAAATCTGTAGCCTTGAGATGCGACGGCAATTGCGCGGTTATGGTGCTCACCAGATGATGTACGGCAGGAAACGGTTCGACAACAAACAACTCAGGGACCTTTACGCTACCCGGTACGGCAACACGGCCAATGTCATTGCGCAGCAAATCCACAATCATCAGATTTTCGGCGCGATCTTTCGGTGAATTTGCCAGTTTTACAGCCTGCTGAGCATCAGCCTGCGGATCTTCAAGGCGAGGCAACGTCCCTTTTATCGGGCGAGTCTGAATGTTGTCGCCTTCCAGCAGAATAAATCGTTCAGGTGACAGGCTTAAAATGACGCTGTCAGGTAAACGAATAAAGGCACTAAACGGCGCGCGGTTAGCCGCATTCAACCGTTCAAAGGCTTGCCATTCATCCCCTTCATAGCGAGCATGAAAGCGCTGCGCCAGGTTTACCTGGTAACAATCGCCACTTTTGAGATATTCCTGTACCTGGCGGAATTTAAGTCCATACTGCTCGCGGGTCATATTGGACTGCCACGCGCTCGTCAGGCGGAAAGGTTGACCAGGGCTGTACGGAGTCAGCGTGTCAAGAAACTGTTGGCGAGCATCGATATTCCCCCAACACAGCAATGTCAGACACTGTTTCTGGTGGTCAGCTATCAACGCCCAATCATAAATGCCAATCGCCATATCGGGTGTTGTAAGATCGCGTTGTGCCTGCTCAGGTAATTTTTCGAAATGGCGACCCAGGTCATAACCAAATAAACCCAGAGCTCCACCTAAGAAGGGGAGTTCCGGGTGTGTTGCCGGTTGATAACCAAAACTGTCCAGGGTTTGCTGTAACCACTGCAAAGGATCGCCGTGATGCGTCGAGCTGTTGCCTTCAACGCAGATTGTCGTTTCAGCGCCGCGTGTCACTACTGTTGCCCGAGGCTCGGCAACCAGAATATCAAAGCGATTATGGGGATGGTCGGCGAAGCCGGAATGCAAGAGCATGGCCCACGGTTGCTGTGCTAACGCTTTGAAAGTGTGTTGGACAGCATCAGGATGCCACGGCAAAGTTCGAAAAGTTAGAGTCTGCAACGTCATAAACCACAACTAAGAAAGAGACAAATCATCCTGCCAGACCAGGGAACCCTCTGGAAACCCTGAAAGCAGCGTGAAATAATTAACCCAGGCAATGTAACAGGAGTCGAAAATGTTTGCAGGATTACCCTCATTATCCCATGAGCAGCAGCAGAAAGCTGTAGAACGTATTCAGGAACTGATGGCCCAGGGCATGAGCAGTGGCGAAGCGATTACGCTCGTCGCCGCCGAAATTCGAGCCAACCATACCGGCGAGATGGTCGCAGTCCGCTTTGAGGATGATGATGTCGGAGATGCGGAAAGTGACGATGAAGACGCGAATGAAGACGCTGAAGAGCGATACGTCGATCGTTACGAAGAAGACGAAGAGTAAGAGTGCGGGCCGGAGCCCGCATTCTGTCAAACTGCCGCGATAATCTTAATTTCTACTTTATAACGCGGGTTCATCAATTTTGCCTGCACGGTACAACGTACCGGCGCATGACCCGCGACAACCCATTCATCCCAGGCTTTATTCATCGCTGCAAAGTCGGCACTTTCTGGCAGGAAAATGGTTGCGTCGAGGATCTTACTTTTATCGCTGCCTTGTTCCTGAAGCACTGTGTCGATTTGCGCAAGTGTGTTGGCAGTTTGCTCGTAAGCATCCGCATCAAGGTTCTCTGGCACACCGGTGTAATACAACGTGTTGTTATGAATAACCGCATCAGACCAACGTGCTTCCGGTTTTATACGTACAATACTCATCACTATTTCCCTGGCTATTTGCTCATGTTGCGCCACAGCCTGCCACAATCCGCTGACGGCTTCCACTGGCTTAACAACTCACAGGCTGACATAATCACTGTCAATAAACCCAGGGGGTAATGTGATAGACGATTTTGCAGCCGACGGCCAACTCGCCACGGCGATAGCGGGTTTTAAACCGCGTGAACCACAACGCCAGATGGCACAAGCTGTCACCAATGCTATCGCTTCGGGGCGTGAACTGGTGGTGGAGGCGGGGACTGGTACAGGTAAAACCTATGCGTATCTGGCTCCGGCTCTGCGTTCAGGCAAAAAAGTCATTATCTCCACGGGATCAAAAGCATTACAGGATCAGCTCTTCTCACGCGATTTACCTACTGTTGCGCGAGCGCTGGATTTCAAAGGGCGGCTGGCACTGTTAAAAGGACGCTCGAACTATTTATGCCTCGAACGTTTAGAGCAGCAGGCTCTGGCGGGGGGGATTTGCAGGTTCAGACGCTAAGCGACATCGTCAAATTACGTGGTTGGGCGATAGAAACCGTAGACGGTGATATCAGCACTTGCGCAAGTGTTGCCGAAGATTCCACCGTCTGGCCGATGGTGACCAGCACTAACGATAACTGCCTGGGTCAGGATTGCCCGCTGTACAAAGACTGTTTTGTGGTGAAAGCGCGTAAAAAAGCGATGGATTCTGACGTGGTCGTCGTCAACCATCACCTTTTTTTGGCCGATATGGTGGTTAAAGAGGGCGGTTTTGGCGAACTGATTCCTGAAGCAGAAGTCATGATTTTCGATGAAGCCCACCAAATCCCCGACATTGCCAGCCAGTATTTTGGGCAGTCAGTCTCCAGCCGCCAGCTTCTGGATATTGCGAAAGACATCTCAATTGCTTACCGCACGGAAGTGCGTGATGCGCAGCAATTACAAAAGAGTGCCGACCGACTGGCGCAAAGTACCCAGGATTTTCGTCTGCAAATGGGTGACCCGGGATACCGTGGAAACTTGCGTGAATTACTGGCGGAACCGTCAGTGCAACGTGCGCTACTGCTGCTCGATGACGCGCTCGAATTATGTTACGACGTGGCAAAACTCTCACTTGGGCGCTCTGCATTACTCGATGCCGCTTTTGAACGCACAGTGATTTTGCGTGGGCGCATTAAGCGCCTGAAAGAGGTCGATACCCCGGGTTACAGCTACTGGTATGAATGTAACGCTCGTAACTTCACGCTGGCGCTGACACCGCTTTCAGTCGCCGATAAATTCCAGGAAGTGATAAGCCAGAAAGCGGGAACCTGGATTTTTACCTCGGCAACGCTTTCGGTAAACGACCAGCTCAGCCACTTTACCGAACGCCTCGGTATTGCCAACGCAGAAACCTTGTTACTCGCCAGCCCGTTTGATTATGCCACTCAGGCGTTGTTGTGCGTGCCGCGCGGCTTGCCAACACCGAACCAACCGGCAGCGGGCAAGCATCTGGCAAAAATGCTCAAGCCGCTTATCGAAGCCAACAATGGCCGGTGTTTTATGCTGTGCACGTCTCACTCGATGATGCGCGATTTGGCCGAACAATTCCGCGCCACGATGACATTACCGGTGTTGTTGCAGGGGGAAACCAGCAAAGGCCAACTGTTGCAGCAATTTGTGGATGCGGGTAACGCCCTGTTGGTCGCCACAAGCAGTTTTTGGGAAGGTGTGGATGTGCGTGGTGACGCGCTCTCGCTGGTCATTATCGACAAGCTGCCGTTCACCTCCCCAGACGATCCTTTGCTAAAAGCGCGTATGGAAGATTGTCGCCTGCGTGGGGGGGATCCTTTCGAGGACGTGCAACTCCCGGATGCTGTTATTACCTTAAAACAAGGCGTTGGGCGTTTAATCCGTGATGTTGATGATCGGGGAGTGTTGGTGATTTGCGATAATCGCCTGGTGATGCGCCCGTACGGTGCCGTATTCCTCAATAGTCTTCCACCTACACCGCGCACACGGGATATTAATCGGGCAGTTGACTTCCTTAACCACCGCTCGGCGCAGTAATTTGTGCCATGCTATGGTATGATGCGCGCCGATTTTTGACCTTTATTTCCTGCCAGAGGTTGGCAATACCATGCGAATTTTAGCCATCGATACCGCGACAGAGGCATGTTCGGTTGCCCTGTATAATGAAGGGGCGATCCGTGCCCATTTCGAACTCTGCCCACGTGAACATACCCAACGCATTTTACCGCTGGTACGCGACATACTGAATGAGGGAGACGTTGGTCTGACCGCATTGAATGCGCTTGCTTACGGCCGTGGCCCAGGTAGTTTTACTGGCGTGCGTATCGGTATTGGTATTGCGCAAGGGTTGGCTCTGGGTGCTGAATTGCCGATGATTGGCGTTTCGACGCTGGCCACCATGGCGCAAGGCGCATGGCGCTTGACGAAAGCGACCCGCGTGCTGGCTGCTATCGACGCGCGAATGGGCGAAGTGTATTGGGCTGAATATCAGCGTGATGAACACGGCGTCTGGCACGGTGAAGAAACTGAAGCCGTGCTGAAACCTGAAGCTGTTTCCGAACGTTTGAAGCAACTTCAGGGCGAATGGGCGACAGTAGGAACTGGCTGGCAGGCCTGGCCGGATATGGCGCAAGGCAGTGAATTGCTCATCCGCGATGGTGAAGTCACTCTTCCTGCAGCAGAAGATATGTTACCTCTGGCGATTCAGGCATTAAATGATGGTTGTACGGTGGCGGTAGAACATGCCGAACCGGTTTATCTGCGTAACGAAGTGACATGGAAGAAGCTTCCAGGCAGAGAATAGTTTCCAACGTTTTCGTGCAGCGAAACTGCGTTAAGGAGAAAGGATATGGCTGGTTTGAATGTCAGAATTGTAACCCGATTATTTGCAGTTGCTGCCGTAGTGATGCTTAGCGGTTGTGTCACCATCCCCGATGCGATTAAAGGCACTAGTGCCACGCCTCAACAAGATTTAGCACGCGTGATGAACGCGCCGCAACTCTACGTCGGGCAAGAAGCGCGCTTTGGTGGGCGAGTGGTGAACATCGATAACAAACAAGGCAAAACACGGCTGGAAATTGCCACGGTTAGCCTCGATGACGGCGCGCGCCCGCAATTGGGTGAGCCTTCAAGAGGGCGTATTTATGCTGACGTAAATGGCTTCCTCGATCCAGTAGACTTCCGTGGACAATTAGTCACCGTAGTTGGCCCAATCACCGGTGTGGTTGAAGGCAAAGTAGGCGAAACTGCCTATCGATATATGGTGATGCAGGTAAATGGCTATAAACGCTGGCGTGTCACGCAACAAGTTGTCATGCCACCACAACCCATCGATCCGTGGTTCTGGGGCGGACCGTATCCTTATCGTGGGCGTTATGGCTACGGCGGGATGTGGGGCGGCGGCGGATGGTATAATCCAGGCCCTGCACAGGTACAGACTATCGTAACTGAGTAATTGTTTGTTTTACCGAGCTAAATAGGCAGCGGCATGTCCGCTGTCTATTTGTTTAAACAATCGAATAAAAATAATTAGTGATGTGCTTCGCAACCTTAAATCAGTCTAATTAATAAACTGGTACGCTGAGTTAATATTATGTTAACGACGTGTTTCTATATTGGGGTTGTGATGACGACGAATAATAAATTCAGAGGTGGATCCTTGAAGAAGGTTTGGCTTAACCGCTACCCAGCCGATGTTGCGGCTGAGATAAATCCTGACCGTTATCAGTCCCTGGTTGATATGTTTGAGCAAGCAGCGGCACGTTATGCCGACCAGCCTGCATTCGTGAATATGGGCGAAGTGATGACGTTCCGTAAGCTGGAAGAGCGAAGCCGTGCTTTTGCTGCATATTTACAGCAGGGTCTTGGCCTGCAGAAGGGCGATCGTGTTGCGCTAATGATGCCGAATCTGTTGCAGTACCCCGTTGCGTTGTTTGGTATTTTGCG
Source organism: Buttiauxella selenatireducens (assembly GCF_031432975.1). Lineage (GTDB taxonomy): Bacteria > Pseudomonadota > Gammaproteobacteria > Enterobacterales > Enterobacteriaceae > Buttiauxella > Buttiauxella selenatireducens. The sequence continues at coordinate 2,200,027 of NZ_CP133838.1, forward strand.
TGCGGGTATGGTGGTCGTAAACGTCAACCCATTGTACACCCCGCGTGAGCTTGAACATCAACTCAACGATAGCGGTGCAAGCGCCATTGTGATTGTTTCTAACTTTGCGCACACCCTGGAAAAGGTTGTCGAAAAGACCCAGGTAAAACACGTTATTTTGACCCGCATGGGCGATCAGCTTTCCGCGGCAAAAGGCACCCTGGTCAACTTCGTTGTTAAGTACGTCAAACGTCTGGTGCCGAAGTACCATCTGCCTGATGCCATCTCGTTCCGCAGTGCGCTGCAACAGGGTTATCGCCTCCAGTACATTAAGCCTGAAATTGTGAGTGTTGACCTCGCGTTCCTGCAATATACCGGTGGCACGACGGGAGTGGCCAAAGGGGCGATGCTGACACACCGCAACATGTTGGCGAACCTTGAACAAGTCAGAGCGGCATACAGCCCATTATTATTTGAGCGCAAAGAGCTGGTGGTGACGGCGTTACCGCTTTATCACATTTTTGCCCTGACGATGAACTGCCTGCTGTTTATTGAGATTGGCGGGCAGAACCTGCTGATAACCAACCCGCGTGATATTCCGGGGCTGGTGAAAGAACTGGCGAAGTATCCGTTTACTGCCATGACCGGCGTTAACACGCTGTTTAATGCGTTACTCAACAATAAAGAATTCCAACAACTCGACTTCTCAAGCCTGCATCTTTCTGCCGGAGGGGGAATGCCGGTGCAACATGCCGTTGCTGAACGCTGGGAAAAACTGACGGGCCGTTTTCTGCTTGAAGGCTACGGTTTGACTGAGTGTGCACCGCTGGTGAGTGCGAATCCGCATGACATGGATTACCACAGTGGGAGTATTGGTTTGCCGGTGCCATCAACCGAAGTGAAGATGATTGATGACGAAGGTGAAGAAGTGCCTCCTGGTGAGCCGGGCGAACTGTGCGTGAAAGGGCCGCAGGTGATGCTGGGCTACTGGCAGCGCCCTGATGCGACGGATGAAATTTTGCAAGACGGTTGGCTGCGTACCGGAGATATTGCGGTCATGGACGAAGAGGGCTTTATGCGCATCGTTGACCGTAAGAAAGATATGATTCTGGTTTCGGGTTTTAACGTCTATCCGAACGAAATCGAAGACGTCGTCATGCAGCATAGCGGTGTGCTTGAAGTCGCGGCAGTCGGTGTCCCAAGTGGCGCATCCGGTGAAGCAGTAAAAATCTTCGTCGTGAAAAAAGATCCCTCTTTAACCGAAGAGGCATTGGTTGTTTTTTGTCGCCGCCACCTCACAGGTTACAAAGTACCGAAGCTTGTTGAGTTCCGCGAAGAGCTGCCAAAATCAAACGTTGGCAAAATTTTACGACGAGAACTACGTGACGAATCGGTCAGTAAAGGCAACAATAACGCCTGAGCTCCGAGTCAGTCGCCCTAACGCCGGTTCTGCCGGCGTTTTTTATGGGCGCAAACCTAAGAGAACTGAATTTGACTTACCAAATGATTATTACCGATGAAGCCCTTGCCTCTGTGTGCGAAGCGGCTCGTCACTTTCCCGCTATTGCGCTGGATACCGAATTTGTTCGTACCCGCACTTACTATCCACAACTGGGTTTGATCCAGTTGTACGACGGTGAGACGGCTTCGCTTATCGATCCGTTAACCATCACTGACTGGTCACCGTTTAAAGCGTTGCTACAAGACAAGGCGGTGATTAAATTTCTGCACGCAGGTAGCGAAGATCTGGAAGTATTCCTCAATGCGTTTGGCATGTTGCCGGACCCGTTTATTGATACGCAGATTCTGGCGGCGTTTAGTGGACGCCCGCTCTCTTGTGGTTTTGCCACTATCGTTGAGTCCTTCACGGGTATTGCACTGGATAAAAGTGAATCTCGTACCGACTGGCTTGCGCGCCCGCTGACTGAGCGCCAGTGTGATTATGCTGCCGCAGATGTGCTGTATTTGCTGCCTATTGCGCACAAGTTGATGGAAGAGACACAAGCCGCAGGTTGGATGGAGGCGGCGCTGGATGAATGTAATCTGATGGCGGCACGTCGTCAGGATGTACTGGATCCCGAAGAAGCATGGCGTGAAATCGGCAACGCATGGCAGTTAAGAACTCGCCAGCTGGCTTGTCTGAAGAAACTGGCTTCGTGGCGTCTGCGCAAAGCACGTGAACGCGATATGGCCGTCAATTTCGTGGTTCGCGAAGAACATCTTTGGCAGGTTGCGCGTTACATGCCGGGGTCGTTGGGTGAGCTGGAACATCTGGGTCTGAGCGGTAGCGAAATCCGATTCCACGGCAAAGCGCTGTTGGCGATGGTTGAAGAAGCTCAGGCGCTATCTGAAGATGAATTACCAGAACCATTAAGCAATCTGGTCGATATGCCGGGTTATCGCCGTGTATTTAAAGCGATTAAGGCGTTAGTCCAGCAAGTGAGTGAGACTTGTGGTTTAAGCGCTGAATTGCTTGCTTCGCGTCGACAAATTAACCAGTTGTTGAACTGGCACTGGCAATTAAAATCGCAAACGATGCACCCGGAATTAATCAGTGGATGGCGTGGGCAAGTAATGGGCGAAGCGTTAAAAACATTGCTGGCAGATTATTAATATACGAAGCGCTATCAAGAATAGTCTGAATTAATATCGGGTTGTCATAACAAAAAAATAAACCCCAGGATTATTCCAGGGGTTTATTTCGAGAAAATCAATTACGCAGATTTGGTTGTTGCTTCCTGTGTCTCTGGCAACGTCACGTTAAGTTCCAGAACAGAAATATCGTCATCTTTTTGATCGAGAACGACGGTTAACATCTCTGGATCGATTTTTACGTATTTGCAGATCACTTCCAGAATATCGCGTTTTAGCTGCGGTAAATAATGCGGTTCACTATCACCACGGCGGCGTTCTGCAACGATAATTTGCAGGCGTTCTTTTGCAATGTTGGCGGTGTTCTTTTTCCGTGAGAGAAAAAAGTCTAATAATGCCATAACTTATCCTCCGAACAGGCGTTTGAGGAAGCCTTTCTTCTCTTCTTCAATGAAGCGGAAAGGGCGATCTTCGCCTAGCAGGCGTTCAACAGTATCTGCGTAAGCTTTACCAGCATCAGCTTCCTGGTCAAGAATGACCGGCTCACCCTGGTTAGACGCGCGCAGAACAGATTGATCTTCCGGGATAACCCCAACCAATGGAATGCGTAGGATTTCCAGCACATCTTCCATGCTTAGCATATCCCCGCGCGTTACACGGCCTGGGTTGTAGCGAGTTAACAGCAGATGTTCTTTAATCGGCGACTCACCGTTTTCTGCACGGCGAGATTTAGACGAAAGAATACCCAGAATGCGGTCAGAGTCGCGGACGGACGAGACTTCCGGGTTGGTGGTGATAATCGCTTCATCGGCGAAATAGAGCGCCATTAATGCGCCAGTTTCGATACCCGCTGGGGAATCACAAACGATAAATTCGAAGTCCATATTTTTCAGGTCTTCAAGCACTTTCGCCACGCCTTCGCGAGTGAGGGCGTCTTTATCGCGAGTCTGTGATGCCGGGAGAATATAGAGCTGCTCGGTGCGTTTATCTCTGATTAACGCCTGATTAAGTGTGGCATCGCCTTGAATAACGTTGACGAAATCGTAAACCACACGACGCTCGCAGCCCATAATCAAATCCAGGTTACGCAGGCCAATATCAAAATCGATTACGACGGTTTTTCTTCCCTTCTGGGCCAAACCCGTAGCGATGGCCGCGCTGGACGTGGTCTTACCGACGCCCCCTTTACCCGATGTAACAACAATAATGCGTGCCATAAAGGAATTCCTTGTTAAAAGGGCTTAATTCAAAGGTTGAACGGAGAGAGCACCACTGGCCAAACTCAAGCGTGCCGCTTTCCCATAATAATCAGCTGGTATTTGTTCACTCAGCCAGTATTCACCCGCTATTGAGACCAGCTCAGCAGCAAGATTTGTACAGAATATTTGTGCTTCACGATCGCCGCTGGCACCCGCCAGGGCACGGCCACGCATCATGCCGTAAACATGAATATTACCATCAGCTATAAGTTCTGCACCGGCACTGACGTGATTGGTGATAATCAAATCACAGTTTGGTGCATAAATACGCTGTCCGGAGCGAACCGGGGTATCAATCAAACGCGTTTTTGTGACCGAGTTAACAATTGGCTCGACAGGGGCTGCAACCTCAGCGGGCACGGCTTTAGCACGTGAATTTTTTTCTTTCCCTTCGGTCAGCAGTGGCAAGCCGGCACGCTCAATTTCTTTTTTTAGCGCTTCGTCTTTACAGCCACTAATACCGACAACCCGCAATCCGGAAGAAACGACAGCTTGCTGGACATTTTTCCAGTTAACTGAACCATCCAGACTGGCAACATTCACCACTACAGGTGCATTTTTCAGAAAGGCGGGAGCCTGGGATACTTTTTCCTGAAGGGCCTGGAGAATCACCTCGGGTTGCGCATCATGTAAATGAAGCACTGATAAGGTAAAACTGCTGCCTTTTAACTCGATTGGCGTGTTTGACATCCTGGCCTTACTCAATTGGGTATAATCCCCACTGATGTGGGACGATATTCCGAAGTACATATGGCATGTTATAGTCACAGGTATATTCAGGCAAGCCACCATCTGGCGAAAATAGAGTAAAAAAAATGTTTTGTGTGATCTACAGAAGTAGCAAACGTGACCAGACATATCTCTATGTCGAAAAAAAAGACGATTTCTCTCGAGTTCCCGAAGAATTGATGAAAGGTTTTGGCGTACCCCAATTGGCGATGTTATTACCGCTTGATGGGAGTAAAAAACTGGCCAGTGCCGATATCGAAAAAGTAAAACAGGCACTCAAAGACGAGGGCTATTATTTGCAATTGCCACCGCCGCCAGAAAGTTTGTTAAAAATGCATCTCGAAAATAGTCCGAAAAAATAAGTTTCAGACGAGTGCCAAATCTTTCCTATACATAAAGGTAGATGATACTTAGAACAAATCACCGCGGGGAAAATGATGAAAACTCCAGCAATTTGTTTAACGATCATCGCCTTTATGCTTAGCATTTTGAGCGCAACATCCGCCGAGGAGCAGGCGCAATCCCTTGTTAACACACCGATTGCACCTAAGTCTGAAGCTGCACCTGCGCCAGTCACACTTGCACAGCAGGGGCGTGATCCCGCCGAATTCCCCGCTTATGTTGAAACCCTTAAAGCGCAGGCCAGGGCGCAGGGCATTAGCGGCAACACCATCAACAGCGCATTCGCAAACGTCCATTTTGTTGATCGGGTCATAAAATCTGACCAGAACCAGCTTGAAAAGAAAATCATGCTTGATGAATATCTGACGCGGGTTATTACACCGGAAAAGATTGAAAAGGCGCGCGCGCAGTATCAGCAGCATCGAAGCGAATTAGAGCAAATCAGTAAACGGACTGGGGTGCAAAGCCAGTACATCGTGTCGCTGTGGGCGATGGAAAGTCATTTTGGTGAAATACAGGGAAAAGAAGACATCATTTCTGCCCTTGCAACGCTTGCCTTTGAAGGACGACGGGAAGCCTTTTTCACAAAAGAGTTGATGGCGGCTTTGAAAATTCTCGATCAGGGGCACGTCAACGTCACGGAGCTGAAAGGCTCGTGGGCAGGTGCAATGGGGCAGAACCAGTTTATGCCTACTTCGTATCTGCATTACGGTGCTGATGGCGATGGTGACGGTAAAATTGATATCTGGCAGAGCACCAGTGATGTTTTTGCTTCCACAGCCAATTACCTGAAAAGAGAAGGTTGGAAAGCGGGGGGCTCATGGGGCAAAGAGGTCGTCTTACCAAAGGATTTCGATAGCGCCATTGCGGGCACTAAAACCAACCAGGGCAAAACCGTCAGTCAGTGGCAGAAATTAGGTATCACACATAAAGATGGAACGCCGTTGCACGCCTCTAAACAAAAAGCCTGGATCGTGACACCGGAGGACAATCAGGGGCGTTCATTTTTGGTCTACAACAACTTCCGCACAATTATGCACTGGAACCGTTCTTACTACTTTGCGATAAGCATCGGTATGATGGCGGATGCAATCGCACGATAACGTAGATTCATCAGTATTCAGTGGCGTTTTTTTTCTCTAGTATCAAATGCAGTTAACACAACGACGCAGAGGAAAGGCATGTATCAGCATCATAATTGGCAGGGTGCGCTGCTGGATTTTCCGGTCAGCAAAGTAGTGTGTGTAGGGAGTAACTACGCAAAACATATCAAAGAGATGGGCAGTGCGACACCAGACGAACCGGTGCTGTTCATTAAACCTGAAAGTGCGCTGTGCGATATTCGTCAGCCTCTGGTTCTGCCTCAGGATTTTGGTTCTGTTCACCACGAAGTAGAACTGGCGATTCTGATTGGTTCAACCTTGAGAAAGGCAACGGATGAACATGTGAGTAAGGCTATTGCGGGATACGGCGTAGCGCTTGATCTAACGTTGCGTGATTTACAAGGCAAACTGAAAAAAGCGGGCCAACCGTGGGAAAAGGCCAAAGGGTTTGATAATTCGTGCCCGATTTCTGGTTTTGTTCCAGCCAGTGAATTTAACGGCGATCCGCAAAATACCGCGCTCGGCTTAAAGATCAATGGTGAAATCCGCCAGCAGGGCAGTACCTCCGATATGATCCACAAGATTGTCCCGTTAATTGCGTACATGAGTCGATACTTCACCTTACGTGCCGGAGATGTCATTCTCACTGGCACCCCGGAGGGCGTTGGGCCGCTGAGCAGCGGTGATGAACTCGAAGTTAGCTTCGCTAACCACAGTCTGACCACGCGTGTTCTATAATCAATTTGCCGCCGGCGGGCGGCAAAACTTGCATCTCAGGCTCAGAGTGTTTATAAGGTGCGCTTGTTTTTATTACGGGACACCATCATGACTACAGCGCCGTTCTGGCAGTGCAAAACACTTGACGAAATGAGTGACGCGGAGTGGGAATCTCTCTGCGACGGCTGCGGCCAGTGCTGTTTGCATAAATTGATGGATGAAGATACGGATGAAATCTATTTCACCAATGTCGCCTGTAAACAACTGAACATCAAAACGTGCCAGTGTAAAAACTATGCCCGTCGCTTTGACTACGAACCAGACTGTATCAAGCTCACGCGCGACAACCTGCCGACCTTCGAATGGTTGCCGCACACCTGTGCATATCGTCTGTTAGCAGAAGGTAATAATTTACCTGCATGGCATCCGTTGTTGACGGGGTCTAAAGCTGCCATGCACGGCGAGCGTATTTCGGTAAGACACATCGCCGTTAAAGAGTCTGAAGTTCGTGACTGGCAAGACCATATCCTGAACAAACCGGAGTGGGCAGACTAAATCACTGGCGTCATCGCAGAACACCAAAATAAATCGTACAAAGTAAATTCTTTGTGATACGGTGTTCTTTCAATAACAAGTAAAAGTAGGTTTTTATCCAATATTTAACATTTAAGTGTCCGTCATGTGGCGGTTCACAGTATCGCACTTCCCCCTACGATGTCCGAGAAACAAATCCCCATGGCGCTGTTTGTATCTTCTGTAAATCAGGGATGCACCTCCTTCATCGTCCGATGAGTGCGATTCATCAACATAACGTGTCTGCTCGATAAGAGCGTGTGCCGCTGATTTTGCTTTCCCCAGTTCTGCACTGTTACCATTCAGCCTCCATAACGGAGGAATAATGAAAAAAATAACACTACTGCTCGGGACACTCTTACTCAGTGGCTGTTCATCGCCCGAACCTGTTTCCCCCAAACCGCCTCAGGTTATCGGCATGCCGAACCCGGCGTCAGTCTACTGCATAGAAAAAGGCGGTGAACTGAGAACGGTGAAAACCGATTTGGGTGAACGCGGTGATTGCTTATTGCCGAGTGGTGAACGCATTGACCAGTGGACGCTTTATCGTCGCGACCACTAATAATAAAAAACCCGCCGAGGCGGGTTTTTGTTTTCCTGGAGCCTGAACTTACCGACCGAACAGATCTCGACGTTTTGGCTTGAAGGGCTGAGCGATCAACACCAGCACGGCAATCACCAGGAATACGGCAAATATGCCTACCAACCATTGAACCATATCCAGCGACAGGAAAACCCACTGGCGTTCGGCACAATCGCCTGTCGCGACAAAGATTTGCGGCAACCATTTATTCAGTGGCAGCCAACTTGGGAAACGAGCCGCAAAATCACAGGTCACAAATGGTGAAGGATGAAGTTGCAGCATTGTGTGTTCCCACGCCAACTGCAGACCTTTCCCGGCACTGTAGATCCACAGTGCAATTCCTGCAAAACGTAACGGTGATTTCGGCGCAATTGCCCCGACAATGCCTGCACCCATCACGCCAAACAATGCGCAACGCTCATAAATACACATTACACAAGGCTTCAGCATCATGACGTGCTGGAACCACAATGCCACCATTTCCAGAGCGAAAGCAGTGAATGCCAGAAGAAGCCAGGCACCTCGCCCGCGGGAGCATTGGTTTAAATATCGCAACATAATTAGTATCCCTGCAATACCCGTCGCCCTACAAGATGAAGGGGGGGGGCTGTTCTCCTGCACCCGAATCACCTACTTGAGTAAGCTCATTGGGATTCATTTGATTGCCGCCTGGCTGCATCTTGAAGCAACTTGGGTATATATGTAATGAGTCGGCAGTGTAAACGAATTCGATTTCCGCGCCAGTAGGCACATCAAAATAACACGCTAATTGGATGTTTATCAGACAAAAAAGTAAACGGGCAGCAGGCTGCCCGTAAATTTAGATTAATGTGGTAAACCGTTCATGATGGGTGAAGAAATCCATCCGGCTTGCATCATCCAATCTGTTGCTGGCACCAGAGTAAACTGTACGCACAACAATCCGACCACTGTCAGTACCAGCGTATACGGCAACGCCATCAGCACCATACGGCCATAAGAGAGACGGATCAGCGGTGCCAGTGCCGAGGTGAGCAGGAATAAAAACGCAGCCTGACCGTTCGGAGTGGCAACGGATGGCAAGTTTGTCCCAGTGTTAATCGCCACCGCAAGTAACTCAAACTGTTTGAGATCGATAATGCCATGGGTCAGCGCGGTTTTCGCTTCGTTGATATAAACGGTTCCAACAAACACGTTATCGGAAATGGATGACAAGATACCGTTGAACAAATAGAACAGCGCCAGTTGCGAATGCGGTTCGGCCTGCAATACAAATTGAATGACCGGCGTGAACAGTTGCTGGTCGATGATCACCGCGACGACGGCAAAAAACACCGTTAACAGAGCAGTGAAGGGCAGTGCTTCGGTGAAGGCTTTGCCTATCTGGTGTTCATCGGTCACGCCGCACAGTGAAGTGGCGAAGATAATCACCGATAAACCGATTAGCCCCACTTCGGCCAAATGCAGCGCCAGCGCAATCACCAGCCATATGCCAATCAATGCCTGAACGATAAGTTTCATGCTGTCCTGGCGAGTTCGTTTTTGCGCACTCTTCGTATCGTAGTCCTGCAAGATGCCACGGACTTTCTCCGGCAGCTTTTCACCGTAACCCAGGATTTTAGTGGATTCCAGCAGCACACAGGTGAACAACCCGCAGATGAGAACCGGTATGGTGACTGGCGCCATGCGCAGTAAGAAATCGCCAAAATGCCAACCGGCATTTTTCGCAATGATCAGGTTTTGCGGCTCACCAACCATGGTCATCACGCCACCCAGCGCGGTGCCCACACCTGCATGCATCATCAGGCTGCGTAAAAACGCCCGAAATTGCTCCAGCGTGCTGCGATGATCAGCATCAAGAAGGGTGTCATCCTGAATATCATTCTCTAAATCGCCCGTAGACGCGACGCGGTGGTAGATATCGTAGAAACCCACTGCCACACTGATAACGACGGCAACCACTGTCAGCGCGTCAAGGAAGGCCGATAAAAAGGCTGCTGCGATACAAAAGGCGAGAGAAAGTAAAATCTTCGAGCGAATGCCAAGCAGTAATTTAGTAAATACCAACAGCAGAAGCTGTTTCATGAAGTAGATGCCCGCCACCATAAACACCAGCAGCAACAACACTTCAAGGTTGGAGGCGATTTCTTCTCGCACATGATCGGCGCTTGTCATGCCGATGAACACCGCTTCAAACGCCAACAAACCACCAGGCAGTAATGGGTAGCATTTCAGCGCCATTGCAAGGGTAAAGATAAACTCTGCAACTAATAGCCAGCCCGCAATAAACGGACTAATAAACCAAAAAATCAAAGGGTTAACGACTAAGAAAGTCAGTAAAGCCAGCTTATACCAATTCGGAGATTGACCTAAAAAGTTGCGATAAAGCGCACGACCAGTAGACATTTCCATCGTGAATTTTTCATGCTCCTGTTACCCGTCATACATCAAAGAACAGAAGAGGTGATTCACATACCTCTAACAATATTGAATATATCGGATAAATATAAAGTTGCGATTAAATAAGTGGTTTCAGGTTACTCGTGCGCAAGATATCAATCAAGGCATAGGAAAATGCTTAGGGAGTGTGATTGCGTGCAAAATTAAACCATGATTCCGCTTTTGGCGGTTGTCGCTGCTACCTGCGCCGCATGGCATCTGGTATGATGAGTCTCTTTAGCAAAACCTGTGTAATGGAAAGCATACTATGGTCATTAAGGCGCAGAGCCCAGCGGGTTTCGCGGAAGAATATATCATCGAAAGTATCTGGAATAACCGCTTCGCTCCGGGAACCATTCTTCCGGCTGAACGAGAGTTATCCGAGCTCATTGGCGTCACCCGTACCACATTGCGCGAGGTGCTTCAGCGTCTGGCGCGTGATGGCTGGTTAACGATTCAGCATGGCAAGCCGACCAAAGTGAATAACTTCTGGGAAACCTCAGGTTTAAACATTCTGGAAACGCTGGCCCGTCTCGATCACGACAGCGTGCCGCAGTTGATTGATAACCTGTTATCCGTTCGAACCAATATCGCGACTATCTTTATCCGCACGGCTGTTCGTCAGCATCCAGATAAAGCGCAAGAAGTATTGGCGACGGCGAACAGTGTTGAAGACCACGCTGATGCGTTTGCGAAGCTGGACTACAACATTTTCCGCGGACTTGCCTTCGCTTCCGGGAACCCGATTTACGGATTGATCCTCAATGGAATGAAAGGATTGTATACCCGTATCGGGCGTCACTATTTCTCAAGCCCTGAAGCGCGTAGCCTGGCGTTAGGTTTCTATCACCGTTTGGCAGAAATTTGCCAACAAGGATTGCACGATCAGGTCTTTGATACCGTTCGTACCTACGGGCGTGAAAGTGGTGAAATCTGGCATCGGATGCAGAAAAATTTACCGGGCGACCTGGCGATGCACAGCCGTTAATCTGGTATTTTTTTCATCCCCTGTAATACGAAAAACGCTTCCCGAAGGAAGCGTTTTTTTATGGCTGTTAAATGCCGGTTACAGGCTGTTAAGGCGAGGAGGGCAACGTTCAAGCAACTCAACGCTACCATCTTCATTTTGTTGCTCTAGCGTCACGTCAAAGCCCCACAAACGGTGCACATGTTTGAGAACTTCTCGACGCCCTTTATCCAGCGGTGCGCGATTATGCGGGATGTAACGCAGCGTCAGCGAACGGTCGCCGCGTAAATCGACATTCCATACCTGAATATTTGGCTCAAGGTTGCTCAGATTGTACTGTGCCGACAGTTCAGCACGGATCTTCCGGTAACCTTCTTCGTTGTGAATAGCGGCAATTTCCAGGTAATTATTACGATCGTCATCCAGCACGGTAAACAAACGGAAATCCCGCATCAGTTTCGGCGACAGGAACTGGCTGATAAAACTTTCATCTTTAAAATCACGCATCGCGAAATGCAGAGTATCCAACCAATCTTTACCGGCAATATCCGGGAACCAGTAGCGATCTTCTTCCGTTGGCGACTGGCAAATCCTTTTAATATCCTGGAACATGGCAAAGCCGAGTGCATACGGGTTGATCCCGTTGTACCACGGGCTGTTGTACGGCGGCTGGAACACCACATTGGTGTGGCTGTGCAGGAACTCAAGCATAAAGCGGTCTGTCACTTTTCCTTCATCATACAGATGGTTAAGAATGGTGTAGTGCCAGAACGTTGCCCAACCTTCGTTCATCACCTGGGTCTGTTTCTGCGGATAAAAATACTGGCTCACCTTACGCACGATGCGTAAAATTTCGCGCTGCCAGGACTCCAGTAACGGAGCATTCTTCTCCATAAAGTAGAGTAGATTTTCTTGTGGCTCAGAGGGGTAACGACGCGCTTCTGCAATCGTTTTTTCCTCTTCACGGCGCGGCAACGTGCGCCACAGTGTATTTACCTGGCTTTGCAGATACTCTTCGCGGCTTTTCTGCCGGGCTTTCTCTTCCTGCAACGAAATTTTCTGCGGACGTTTATAGCGGTCAACGCCGTAGTTCATCAACGCGTGGCAAGAGTCGAGCAGGCGTTCAACTTCGTCCACGCCGTAGCGTTCTTCGCACTCGGTAATGTATTTACGCGCGAAAATCAGGTAATCGATAATCGAGCTGGCATCCGTCCAGCTACGGAACAAATAGTTATTTTTGAAGAAAGAGTTATGCCCGTAACAGGCGTGGGCGATAACCAGCGCTTGCATTGTGATGGTGTTTTCTTCCATCAAGTACGCAATGCACGGGTTCGAGTTAATCACGATTTCATAGGCAAGCCCTTGCTGCCCATGTTTATAAAGCCGTTCCGTTTCGATGAATTTCTTACCAAACGACCAGTGTGGGTAGTTAATCGGCATCCCGACGCTCGAATAAGCATCCATCATTTGCTCGGAGGTAATCACTTCGATTTGATGAGGATAGGTGTCCAGCCGATAGAGTTTGGCTACCCGGTCAATCTCGGCGAGATAGACATCAAGCAGCTCGAACGTCCAGTCTGGTCCATCACTTAGACGTTTAGAATCCTTTGTGGCGGAATCAGTAACAATAGCCATCAGCGCGCCCTCATTGTTGGCGGCTCTCTCTGGATGGAAAGCCTCACCTTCAAGAATAGACAACTCCTGAAACTTATCCGCTGCAAGCAAAATTTTTTCCTCACGATTTACTCATCTGAACACCCCGCTATTTGCAATTCACGCAGAGTAATATGCTGCGGAAAATATATTCGTTCGCAGGAGATTCTAATTATTGCCACCCAGTTATATCAGCCTGGGATGTGAGGAAAGTCACTATAATAAAGCCATATGTTGAATAACATTTTCATCTGGGTTATCAATTTGTAATCAGAAGATTATTCTTTTAGCTAAATGGTGGAATGGTTATGCATGTTGTGGTGCTGGGAAGTGGTGTTGTTGGTGTCAGCAGTGCCTGGTATTTGCGCCAGGCTGGGCATGATGTCACGGTTATCGACAGGGAAGCGGGGCCAGCTATGGAAACCAGCGCGGCAAATGCCGGGCAAATCTCACCGGGTTACGCTGCACCCTGGGCTGCGCCGGGCGTACCGCTTAAAGCCATTAAATGGATGTTCCAACGCCACGCACCGCTGGCCATCAGCCTTGATGGCACGCAATTTCAGCTGAAGTGGATGCTGCAAATGCTGCGTAATTGCGACATGCGTCATTACATGGAAAACAAAGGCCGTATGGTGCGCCTGGCGGAGTACAGCCGCGATTGCCTGAAAGAGCTGCGCCATAACACCAATATTCAATATGAAGGCCGGCAGGGTGGGACGCTGCAACTGTTCCGCACGGCGCAGCAGTTTGAAAACGCGGCGAAAGACATTGCGGTACTCGACGATGCCGGTGTGCCATATCAATTACTGGAAGCCAATCGTTTATCTGAGGTCGAACCTGCATTAGCTGATGTTGCCCATAAACTGACTGGCGGCTTGCGCTTACCTAATGACGAAACAGGCGACTGCCAACTGTTCACGCAGAATCTGGCACGCATGGCTGCCGAGGCGGGCGTCGTGTTCCGTTTCAATACGCCAGTCGATCGTCTGCTGTATGAAGGCCAAAATATTTATGGCGTGCAGTGCGGTAAAGAGGTGGTGAAAGCCGACGCTTATGTGGTCGCTTTCGGTTCATACTCCACCGGTTTATTGAAAAATATCGTTGATATTCCTGTCTATCCGCTCAAAGGGTACTCTCTGACCATCCCCATTGCCGATGAGCAAGGCGCTCCGGTTTCGACTATTCTCGATGAGACATACAAAATTGCGATCACGCGCTTTGACCAACGGATTCGTGTCGGTGGAATGGCGGAAATTGTCGGGTTTAACACTGAGTTGCTGAAACCTCGCCGTGAAACTCTGGAAATGGTGGTGCGCGATCTCTACCCGCGCGGTGGGCACGTTGAACAGGCGACGTTCTGGACGGGTTTACGTCCTATGACGCCAGACGGCACACCGATTGTCGGGCGTACACCGTTCAAGAATTTATGGCTCAACACCGGGCATGGAACACTGGGCTGGACGATGGCCTGCGGCTCGGGTCAGATGTTAAGTGATTTAATTTCTGGAAGAACACCGGCGATCCCGTTCGACGATCTCGCGGTTGCACGCTATTCCCCAGGATTCACTCCGACAGATTCACGGCGGCTGCATAACGCGCATAACTAATATCAATAAAGGAGTGGACAATGTCCCGTCCTATTGTTGCGACGCTGAAACTTAGCGCGCTGCGTAACAATTTACAGGTTGTTCGCCAGGCTGCCCCTCATTCGCGAGTCTGGTCGGTCGTCAAAGCAAATGCTTATGGTCATGGGCTGGAACGCATCTGGTCTTCATTGGGTGAAACCGATGGTTTCGCGATGCTCAATCTCGAAGAGGCTATTTTGCTCCGCGAACGCGGCTGGAAAGGGCCAATTCTGATGCTCGAAGGCTTTTTCCATGCTGATGAACTGCCGCTGTTTGACCAGTATCGCCTCACCACCAGTCTGCACAGTAATTGGCAGGTGAAGGCGCTGGCGAATGCCAAACTTAAGGCACCGCTGGATGTTTATCTGAAGATGAACAGTGGCATGAACCGCCTCGGGTTCAGTCCTGAGCGGGTGCACTCTATCTGGCAACAACTGCGGGCGATTGCCAACGTTGGCCAGTTAACGTTGATGGCACATTTTGCCGATGCCGAGCAACCGGACGGCATCACAGAACCCATGAAACGCATAGAGCAGGCCACTGAGGGCATAGATTGCCCTCGTTCACTTTCTAACTCTGCAGCAACGCTATGGCATCCTGAAGCGCATTTCGACTGGGTTCGCCCAGGGATTGTGTTGTACGGTGCATCGCCAACCGGCCAATGGTGCGATGTCGCAACCAGCGGTTTACAACCGGTGATGAGCCTGCAAAGCGAAATCATTGGTGTCCAGAACTTAAAGTCAGGAGACACGGTGGGTTACGGTAGCCGCTATCGGGCTCAGGTCGAGCAGCGTATTGGGATCGTCGCCTGCGGTTATGCTGACGGTTATCCTCGCCATGCCCCTGACGGAACACCCGTGCGCGTCAACGGTGTGTTAACGCACACGGTGGGAGCCATTTCGATGGATATGATGACGGTCGACCTCACACCGTGTCCGCAAGCCGGGATTGGTAGCCCTGTAGAACTGTGGGGTAACGAGGTCAAAATTGATGACGTCGCCCATGCTGCGGGGACGATAGGGTACGAACTGATGTGTGCGCTGGCACCTCGTGTGCCGGTTGTGACGCAGTCTTAGTGATGAGCTAAAGGGCGGTCTCCCGCCCTTTATTATGACTACTCGGTTTCGTTGCTTTCTACGCGTACACCGATTTTAAGCACCTGGTTATCTTCTTTCTCGGCAACTGTCCAAATCATGCCTGCAAACTCAACCTGGTCACCGACTACGGGGGCTGCGCCAAGCATGCCCACCACAAACTCGCCCAGCGTTTGCTGCGTATTCACACTGTCATCCAAATCAAGCCCATAAATGGTCGCGACATCAGCAAACTGGGCGTTGGCTTCGAGAATGAAGTCACCAAAGAAGCGCTGATCGAGCGACACTGGCGGTGACTGGCTAAACATTTTACCCAGCGCGGGTAGGTCACGCTCACGGCCAATCACGCAGAGCACATCGCCGACTTGTAACCGCGTGCGGTCGCCCGGATTCATCAGTACATTGTCACGGAACAGGGCGGCAATGCGTGTATCTTTCGGCATATTCAAGTCGCGCAGGGAGGCACCAATGCACCATTTATCTTCGCTGAGTTGGTAAACAAATTGTTCCCACGGGTTTTCCGGATGAATATCCAGACCCACGCGAGAAACCGGCCAACCCACGAGCGGTACAACCACCTTGGCTTTTTTAGCGGCCCATCCCAGTGACGTACCCTGCAATAACAGCGAGACCAACACCACGAAGAACGCCACATTGAAGAACAGACGGGCGTTTTCAAGGCCAGCCATCATCGGGAATACGGCGAGAATAATCGGCACCGCGCCGCGTAATCCCACCCAACTGATAAACACCCGTTCCCGTAAATTAAAGCCACGGAACGGCAGCAGCCCGAGGAACACCGAGAGCGGACGGGCAAAGAAAATCATCCACAGAGACAGGAGCAGGGCAGGAATGGCAATCGGCAGCAAATCCGACGGATTGACCAACAGCCCCAGAACCAGGAACATGCCGATTTGCGCGAACCACGCCAGCCCATCAAAGTTTTGCAAAATCCCAAAGCGGCTGCGAATCGGGCGGTTGCCCAGCAGGAAACCACAAAGATAGACCGCCAGAATCCCGCTGCCGTCGAGTGCCGTGGTAATGCCAAACACCATAATCCCGCCGCTCAACGCCAGCAGCGGATACAGACCTTGCGGCAACGTAATTCGGTTGATCATTTGCAGCAGCAGATAACCGCCGCCGAGGCCCAGTACAATTCCGAGGCCAAACTGCTGAATGATATCCATGAGGAACATCCAGCTCAGGCCGGTTTGCCCATGCTGGATCATCTCAATAAGCGTAATGGTCAGAAACACCGCCATTGGATCGTTGCTGCCCGATTCAATCTCAAGCGTGGCTCCGACACGTTCGTTAAGTCCTTTCCCACCCAGTAATGAGAAAACGGCTGCCGCATCGGTTGAACCGACGATTGCGCCAATCAACAAACCTTCAATTAAGTTGAGATTAAACAACCACGCGGCGGCCATGCCGGTTAAGCCCGACGTCACTAACACGCCTACTGTGGCAAGTGAAAGTGCTGGGCCAAGTGCGACTCGAAACGAACTGGCCTGGGTACGCATGCCGCCATCCAGCAGGATCACCGCCAGCGCCAGGTTACTGATTAGATAAGCGAAAGGATAATTATCAAAGGGAATGCCGCCAATACCGTCGATCCCCGCCAACATGCCAATGGCGAGGAAAATAACCAGGATGGGGATACCAAGACGAGAGGAAAAAGAACTCAATAAGATGCTACAAGTTACCAGTACGGAACCTAAAATAAACAGACTGACTATCGCCCCTGCGTCCAAAATTATCTTTCTCCTTTTACCTGTGCCATTCGTTTCGAAATGTTACCACGGAAAGCATTGATTAATTGTGCTATCTGGTGCCCACATGTGGCTTTTTTTGGCTAATAACGGGATGACCGCTGACGGTCAGGCTGGCAGTTTGCCCATCGTGATGCAGTTCTCCGTACGCACCCAGCGGCAGAGTGACAGTTTCGGGTTCATGCCCGAACGGTAATCCGCGCAGCACAGGGATCGACAAACGCTGCTGTAACATCTGGCACATTTCGTCGAAGTCATACCCACCGTCATAATCGCTTAACGTGGCCCCATTAAAACTGCCGAGAATCAGCGCTTTTTGGCGCGCTAAAATTCCCGCGTGATGAAGTTGCAGTAATAAGCGCTCAACACGGAATGGATGCTCATTAATGTCTTCAACCACTAAAATGCCGCCATCAATCACGGTGAGCCACGGCGAACCTATCATGGATACCAGCATTGCGAGATTTCCGCCCCACAGCGTACCGCTCGCCGTACAGGCTGGCGTGGCGCTCTGCCAGCTCACGGTAAATTTAGGTTCGGTTATCGCTTGCCAGAAATGCTGCCAGGTGAAGCGGTTTAACTCCTCTGCGCCAAAATTACCGGCGAGCATAGGTCCGCTGAATGTTATCGTCCCGGTTTGGGAAAGAAGCGCTAACTGTATTGCAGTGAAATCGCTGTGGCCGCAAATTATCGGTGTCCGTTCAGCAAAAGCACGTCCAAGGCTTGAATAATCGATATTCTCAAGCAGACGAGTTGCCCCATAACCGCCACGAACCGCCAGTACAATGTCACATTCTGGCGGCAATGCAGATAAATCCTGAATATCCGCCAGGCGTTGGTCGTCCGTTCCGGCAAACCGTTGGAAGCGCCGGGTCACCACCGATTGGTTCTCAACCCGGTGACCCGAGGCTTTCAAGCGCTCGATGCCGCGAGCGGCTGCAGCTTGATTAACACAGAATCCTGAAGGGGCAATCAATCGAAACGTGGTCATGGCATTTCCTTGCGTAAAGTGAATTGGTTATCATGCCGCTTGAAACGGTGGTTGTCACCCGCCGGTAACGACGAATCGCGGTAATAACGGCTCAGTAATATAAGGATAGATGCGTGAATAAAAGATGGCTGATTGTATTGATTTTGTTATTAGCGGGCTGTTCAAGTCATACAACTAAACAACCTGAGTGGGACCCAACAAAACCGGTACAACGCGCATTAACCTGGATGCCGATAACCGAGCAAGCGGGGAAAGAGTGGGGTGTTAGCCCGCGCGTGGTGACGGCAATTATTGCAGTGGAGTCCGGTGGCAACCCGACATTGGTCAGTAAGTCTAATGCCGTGGGTCTGATGCAGATTAAAGCGTCAACGGCGGGCAAAGATGTATACCGTCATCTGGGTTGGGGCGGGCAGCCGTCAACCAGCGAACTGAAAGATCCCGCGCGTAATATCTCGATTGGTACCGCGTATTTGAGCATTCTTGAACACGGCATTCTTGCGGGTATAGAAGATCCAGAAACGATGCAGTATGCCTTGCTGGCTTCGTACGCTAACGGTGCGGGCGCATTGCTCAGGACGTTCTCATCCGATCGTAAAAAGGCCATTGATGAGATCAATGACCTGAGCCCAGACGAGTTTTACGAATACATCGCTAAGAATCACCCGGCACCGCAAGCACCGCGATATTTGTATAAAGTGTCTAAAGCGTTAAACGCGATGTAATTACTTAATCCGGCCTGCCTTTTCGCGGGCCGAACGTTCCAGCGAAAAAATAATACGCTGCAACTGGCGCTCCACGGCGGGGTTAACGTTAAGAAAACGGAAACTCAGCCGTGGGGTGCTGATAGTCTGGTTTTTACTGTCGATCACTTTACGTTCAGATAAGGTGATTAACTGCATATCAAAATGAAATTTTCCCCACTGCACTAAATCGAGTTCAACCTGAGAAAAACGCATACCGTCCTTCAGCCCTTCCGGGAGCGGCCCGTCTACCAATGCACCCATCCCACCCAGTGACAAATCACAAAGTCTGAACTGGAAAGGAGAGCCATTCGGCAACGTGGTATTGCAGAGATAATAGGGTTGAAGGGGGGCCGTAATGCGGAAATATTCCCGGCGCTGCACGAACCACAACGTCGGTGGAATTGGGGCATGGAATGCTGGCAAATTCAGGTAATTCACCGGCTGTATTTTCGGCAAAGTAAATTCTACCTTCGCGCCTTCTGTTTCAGCGGTGAATTGAATATTCGCTGCTTTTTGCGCGGCCTGGTTTTCCTGCGACTGGCTGCCAAAATCCACAATCAAACCTGCTGCGGTAACCTCAAGGATTTTGGTAATAAATTGCCCTGATTGCCAACTGATTCTAATTGGCACTTGGTTTTTATGGAGATCACGTAACACGCCTAATACTGCCAGAGGACTTTGTTTCAGAAAATGCTCGTTATAGTTACTCAAGGCCAGGTCCATGTTGTGTTTTGAAAGCTGTAAGAAAATTTATCGGCAGAAAAATAAAAAACTTAAGATAAATCTCAAGGTTTTATGGCGATAAATTCAATAACTTAGTGATGTCGGTCACGTTTTTCTATGGCAGGTATATACTTAGCGTACCGACAGACAGAACCCGGTGGAAGATTACGTGGGTTTTGACTTGTTACCACAAACAATAAAGAAGAGGACGTTCAACATGGGTATTCTGGCCTGGATCATTTTCGGTTTGATAGCTGGTGTCATCGCAAAACTTCTTATGCCTGGTAAAGACGGCGGCGGTTTTATCCTGACGTGTATTTTGGGGATTATCGGTGCTGTGGTTGGTGGTTGGATCGCAACATTTCTTCATATCGGAGGCAGTGTAACGGGCTTTAACCTACCGAGTTTCCTGGTAGCCGTTGCAGGCGCAATTATTGTGTTGATTATTTATCGAATGGTTCGACGCTAACACTCTCCGTCATACTTGAAGTTGCTTCGGCGTTGGCTGAACTCACTCAACGGCCCCATTTCTGGGGCCGTTTTACGTTTACGGCTGTTGGGTAAAGAAATCGTTGTACAGCATATAAAGATGCGCAGCACTCCATGAGAAGTTTGGCGCACCTTGCTGTTCACCGGTTAACGGATTGTAGTTCTCGCGGATGGGACCGTCGGTAATCAACCCGTTAGCATGGGCAAAGAAGCGATTCGCCATTTCGACGGCATCGGCACGATAACCGTAACGCTCCATCCCTTTTAGACCGAAATAGAACTGATCGACCCAAACACGTCCGCGCCAGTAAATATCAGGCCCGAATGCCGGATTGGTGAGGGCCGCGGTGCCCAATGGCACATAGGTGTTGAACTCTTTCGGGTCTTTCATCACCTTCACGACTGCATCGGCATGTTGCTGGGTCGCGGCACCATTAAATAACGGTGACCAGCCCTCCGGCCCTTTGCCACGTGCAACAATAGGTTTGCCCGCACAACCATTCGCCAGAGGTTTGTTCTCAATGCGGATGTCGTAGTAGAAGCCGGTCGCGTCGTCGAACATACAGGTGTTGATGTAATCGGCCAGTTTTTTGGCATGGCTACGGAATTTCTGCGCATCATCCTGTTTACCCAGAATATCTGCCATTTGTGCCAGATAAGTGCTGTCGCTATACATATAGCTTGCCTGATCTACCGACTCCTGTAGCAATGAATAGCCAAGCAAGGTGCCATCTGCGGCACGGTTTTCAGCGAACAGCACCTGCCAGTCTTCGCGTTTACCGCCTTTCTCGAGATAACGTTGCAACTGGTCTGGTTCGATAAAACCAAATACTGCCGCACCGTCACGCCCTGATTCCCAGGCTGCCGCAACCTGCGCCGGAATATCGATACTGTCATATTTTCCGCTGCGCAAAACGCGGTTGTAGTTCTCCAGGCCGACCATCTTTTGTTCTTTGTTACCGCGCTTAACGGTAAAGATCATTTCACCTTTGGCGGTGTTATGCGCTTTATCGCGCGTTGCGCCGTACTCTGGCACACCATTGCTATTGTGGTCGCGGTTGCGTAACCACCAGTCGTGATAAGCCACCAGATGCGGATACATCTCTTCGAGCCAGGCTTTCTCGCCCGTGGTTTTATACACTTCCATGACCGACCAGGCGGCGAGACTCGGTTTGGTGTTGCGCTCATTCCAGTTGCTGCCATCCCCCCCACGCTCCGGGTTAGTGTTATAGGCGAGCAGATCTGGCACAAACCCCGCATCCCACGGACGAACCGGATCATCGACCGGGATTTGCCACGCGAACACAGCACGGATGTTATCTTTTGCTACGTCAGGGTTAAAATGCGCCATCGCGTAAGCCTGTTTCCAGGTGTCCCACGGCCAGGTCTGGTTGCCAGAGAACCAGCGCCCGGTAACAGACGGTGTGACCGAGTCAAACTTCATTGCCCCTGCGACGCCGCGCCAGTTGCCGTTAAGCGTTTCAATCGATTTCACCGCGACGCGAGTCTGGGCCGCTGTGGCATCAGGATTGTTTAATCCTTTGTTCAGATAGCCCTCCCAGCGTTGTTCAGACGCCGTGAGATACGGCTGTGGATGCTTGAGAATATCCGTGATTTTGGCTTGTTCTTTTTGCACTTCCGCTGCGGTCAGCAGATGCGAATAAGTGGTGTAGATCGTGGTAGAACTCGCAATGTTTGCCTTCGCAACAAAACGATGGCCGTTGATTTGGGTGCTCATCGGCAGCGTTTTGTGGATTTGGTACTGCGACTCACCGGACGTCATCAGGTTCGAATCGGAGCGCACTTTACCAAAGTTCACGTTCAGGCCATCTTTTGTGGCGTGTAGGGTACGGGTGTAATCAGGGAATGCCTGATCAATCGTCTCGTTTGACTGCGGTTTTTGTTCCTGCAGATGGTATTTTTCCAGCAGTTCGCCGTCCCACACCAGCTCAAGCGGGGTGTCGGTGGTAATTTCCGTGGCCAGCAGCGAGGTGCGAGAAGTCACAAAACGCAGCGTCATTTTTACCGTGATACCAGGTGCCCTCAGCGTTTGAATCAGCGCGCCAGGAATGCTGTAAGCCTGCAGGGTGAACGCCACTTTCTTACCGTCTTTATACACGCTCAGGCGATCGAAATTGTTCGCCATAAAGTTGATGTACTCTTCGGTCAGCAGCGCGGGACCAGGGAATCCGCCCATACCTTCACTGTTTGCTGGCAGCAAATGCCCATGCCACGCACCATCGTCAAATAGCGGGTTAAAACGCTGATGTTCATCAAAATCATAATCGAGCATCGCCTGTGGCGCGCCCGTGCGGTCAATAACATTGTGGAACTGATTAGCCTTTAAACCTGTGGTGTCAGCCTGTTTGGTGCTACAGCCTGCAACAATCAACAGTACGGCGAGTGGAGCAAGACGATGTAATCGTTTCATGACGTTTCCTTACCAGTAAAAATATTGCATCAGGAATACCGAGTTGCTGGCATCCGTTGTGTCGTTATGCAGATAAAAGCGGCTGTCTAGCGCGGTGGCGAATTTGCCATCGCAATACTCATACCAGACCCCGAATTGTGCGAAAGAGGTGGTCTGGTCCTCGGCGTTATCAAGCAGATGTTTCGCGTAACTCCAGGCGGTGGATAAATAGAGCCCTTTGGTGGGTTCCACCATGCCGCTAACCATCATCCCTGTTTCGCTACCAGGGTTGTTCCCATCGCCTTTGCCAGTGTGATGCCAGACACGCCCGGCCAAATTTTTTCCCTGTAATCCCAGCAGATAGAGTTGCCCAGTGCCGTCAGTCACTTCCAGACCGTTCAGCAGCGTCAACCCTTCCTGAATGTCGTATTGAAGATAGCCATTGATCATTGCCCGATAGGTGTATTTATCTGAGTAGCGATCATATTTACCGAAGTGCAACAGCGCGGTGCTTTCATCAACGCGGCTTTCAGGTGCTGCGGTAATGCTGTAACGGAAATCCCCCGTCAGGTTTTGCACTTTGGCGGCGTAAGTCAGATCGCGCGTATTGGGAATGACATAACCGTATTCGGGGGTGAAATCTCCCCACCACTGCAAATCATCAAGAGAGGAGTCATTTCGTGCACTGAGAATAAACTCTGTCCCTTTATCGGTACGATACCCGCCGTAAAAACGGTTTATCCCGCCTTCGAAGCCACCCCAACCGTGATCCGGCACCCAGGCGTTGCCCTGGCTATCGGCTTGCACCGTCCAGCCTTCGCCATACAGCAACCCAAACCAGTTGCCATGTTTGATTTCCAGGCCGCCTTCAATATAAGTGCCATCGCTATATTTATGTTTATCATCACCGTTCAGGTACACGCTCCCGCCCAGGCCCATCTCGCCGTAGAAGCGAAATGCTGTTTCGGAGGATTTCGCCGTAAGAGCAGGGGGCTCGGGAGTCTGATGCTCGGCAGGAACAACAGCTTCCGCCGCCAGTAATGTCCCTGTGGGGGCCAGCAGAAATGCTAAAGATGCCATAGATAACGTTTTGTTCACTCAATACAATCCTTGTTATTTTTATGATTTTTCTGGCGACACTCATTCCGTCACGCCAGCTTAACGGAAAGTAGTTTAGTTAAATATTTACTAAAAAATACACTTAAAATAAACTTAAGTGACGAAATCGATAAGCAGATCACATCGCTGAAGGGGCGTCAGACAGGGGTATACACGTGTCAGATATGACATTAAGCTGTTACCCGTCAGGCACTGCGCCGCAGGGACGCAGGCTTAGGATTAATGGTGTTCATCAGATGATTATTGGGATGTTATGGCTACATTGAAGGAAATTGCCCAGGCCGCCCAGGTCTCTGTGGCGACAGTTTCACGGGTGCTTAATGACGATCCGACGTTAAGCGTCAAAACGCAGACACGTCAAAAAATCCTCGAAGCGGCAGAAAGACTGGAATATAAAGTCCCCAGCGCTAAACGGCAGGCCGGTCAACGGCTGACGTTTGCCGCACTGTATACCCACGGGCAAGAACTGGAAATCAACGATCCCTACTATCTGGCGATGCGCTATGGCATTGAAACACAATGTGAAAAACTGGGTGTTACGCTAATTTCCTGTTACGACTTTAAAAGTGAACGCCCGGTTGTTGCCGCCGCCGACGGTTTACTGATTATCGGTAAACCCCAGCCATCGGCGCAGGCATGGCTTGAGCAACAAGAGCTGCCGCTGGTGTTCCTCGATGGTGTGACGGACGATCCTCGCTTTGACTGCGTCAACGTGGATTTGTACAAAATCAGCCGTAAAGTTATCGATTACTTCATCTCACGCGGCTATATGCGGATTGGTTTTATTGGTGGGCGAGATGACCCAGCATATGCTGATCAACGTGAAGAGGCGTTCGTTGAATACGGGCGCAGTAAGAATGTTGTCAACGCGCAGGATGTTTACTACGGTGACTTTAGCAGCCAGTCTGGTTATCAATGTGCGCTGAAAATGCTTGGCACATCAGGGGATTACCCGCCAGCTTTGTTCGTTGCGACCGACTCCATTGCCATTGGCGTGCTGCGTGCATTGCATGAACACGGCATCAAAGTGCCTGATCAGATGGCATTGATTAGCGTGAATGATATTCCTACCGCACGCTTTGTCTTCCCCGCGTTATCTACTGTGCGTATCCATTCTGAAACCATGGGTGCCCAGGCGGTCAATCTCTTAATGGAGAGGCTGCGTGATGATCGCACCATTCCACTCTCGGTTTATGTCCCCAGCTCACTGCAACTGCGCGACACAACGACCGCTGAATAATCAGTCACTCACGCAGTTTTAAGGGCGGATCTCCGCCCTGCAACGCCTCAAAATCTTCTGCCATCCCGCATGACGCAATGTTGATTTATTGTGATCCCTTTAGCATTTAGTAAAACCTGAGTTTTAATTTTAGTAAATGTTTACTATTGTTATCCCCTACACACGTAATGAGGATGTTGGCGTGAATAATTGGGAAAACATAGACAAACAATCTGAGAATCGGCTGCCACCACGCGCCTGGTTTCATGGCTACGCTAGCGAAGCGCAGGCAAGAACCCTTAATCGGGATGAAAGTCTGGGCTTTATGTTGCTCAGCGGCAAATGGGCGTTTAGCTATTTTGACCATCCTGAAAAGGTTCCTGCTGAGTTTTACCGTGAAGCGATGCCTGAGTGGGGTGAGATCACCGTTCCAGGCATGTGGCAAATGGAAGGCCACGGTAATTTGCAGTACACCGATGAAGGATTTCCTTTCCCGATTGATGTCCCTTATGTTCCCACCAACAACCCAACCGGTGCCTATCAGCGCCAGTTTTCACTCACCGCTGAATGGCTACAACGCCAGATTATTATCAAGTTTGACGGTGTAGAAACCTACTTTGAAGTGTACGTTAATGGCCACTACGTTGGGTTTAGCAAAGGCAGCCGCCTGAGCGCTGAGTTTGAAATCAGCCCATACGTGCAAGCCGGTGAGAATTTACTCTCAGTGCGTGTGATGCAATGGGCGGACTCAACCTATATCGAAGACCAGGATATGTGGTGGATGGCGGGGATCTTCCGCGATGTTTACCTTACGGGCCAGCCTGATGTGCATCTTCATGATTTCACGGTCGTCACTGAATTTGATGAAAACTACGGTGATGCCGAACTTCAGCTTTCCTGCGACTTACGCAACATTGCGGCGACACCTGCCGAAGGTTATCAACTGCTGGCACAACTTTTTGACGGTGAGAAATGCGTCGCGCAGCAGCAACACGATGCGCTGTCTGTCCACAGCGATTCGCGCTGCCAGTTCGTCATACCGGTTAAAACCCCAAAACAGTGGAACGCAGAACATCCCAATCTCTATCTGTTGCTGCTGACGCTGCGCGATAACCGTGGCGAAATCGTCGAAGTGGTGCCGCAGCAGGTGGGATTCCGCGATATTAAAGTGCGCGACGGCTTGTTTTACGTGAATGGTCGCTACCTGAAACTGCATGGCGTAAACCGCCACGATCATGACCATCAAAAAGGTCGTGCCATTGATATGGCGCGTGCCGAACGCGACATCATTCTGATGAAGCAGCACAACATTAACTCAGTACGAACTGCCCATTATCCTAACGATCCGCGTTTTTACGCACTTTGCGACCAGTACGGTTTGTTTGTGATGGCCGAAACCGACCTGGAAAGTCATGGTTTTGCCAACGTCGGTGATATCAGCCGCATTACGGATGATCCCGCCTGGGAACAGGCTTATGTCGAGCGGATTGAACGCCATGTGCTGGCCCAGAAAAACCATCCTTCGATAATTATTTGGTCGCTGGGCAATGAATCCGGCTACGGATGCAACATCCGCGCAATGACGGCGCGTTGTAAGCAGCTCGACCCAACACGTCTTGTGCATTACGAAGAAGATCGCGATGCGGAAGTGGTGGACGTTATCAGCACCATGTATTCACGCGTCTCAATGATGAATGCTTTTGGTGAATATCCGCACCCGAAACCCCGCATCCTGTGCGAGTACGCTCATGCGATGGGCAACGGGCCTGGCGGGCTGGCGCAGTATCAAGCGGTAATCAATCAACATAAAAGCCTGCAAGGACATTATGTCTGGGAGTGGTGCGACCATGGCTTGTTAGTGCATGACGAGCAGGGGCGTGAGCGTTACCAGTACGGTGGCGATTATGGCGATTATCCAAACAACTATAACTTCTGTATGGATGGGCTGATTTACCCTGACCAGCGTCCAGGTCCTGGGCTTCGCGAGTATAAGCAAGTACTGTGTCCGGTTGCTGTTTATCCCACAGAGAAGAACGATGTCTTGCTGGTGGAGAACCGTTACTGGTTTAGTGCGCTGAACGATATCGAACTACACGTCACTTATCAGGTTGAAGGCGAAATCATCGCGCAGCACACGCTGGCTGCACCGTGTTTACAACCGGGTGAAAAAGAAGAACTCCACCTGAATGCACCATCGCTGCCCGTGGGTGAAGTGTTTATTAATGTCGAAGTCTTCAAACGTCACGCCACGGCTTACAGCGAAGCGATGCACCCGCTTGGGCAGTATCAAATTCTGCGTCAGACGGCGGCTGCACGCGAAGCGCTGCCCGTGAAACAATTCAGTGCGCTACTAAGCGAAACGCGCGGGCACCAGCAAGTCGTCAGTGGCACCGATTTTTCCCTGACTTTCTGCCGACTGAATGGCGAGCTTCTTTCCTGGCGAGTGCAGGGGGAGGAGATCGTCGGGCGAGCACCTCATCTCACGTTCTTCAAGCCGACGATTGATAACCACAAGCAGGAGTTTGAAGGACTGTGGCAGCCGTATCATGTGCATCTGATGCAACATCATTTCCGTGCAATGCGACATTCCGCGCAAGGTGACGATGTCATCATTGAAGTGGATACCGTGATTGCGCCTCCTGTTTTCGATTTTGGCATGCGTTGCACCTATCAGTGGCGAATTACCCCTGCGGGCCATGTGTCGCTTGAACTGTCGGGAATTCCTTACGGGAATTATCAGGCGATTATTCCAAAAATCGGCCTCGATTTCGGTATCAGCAAGCGCTTCAGTCAGGTTGAATATTATGGCCGTGGACCGGGTGAAAACTACGCCGATAGCTGCGAGAGCAACCTGATTGGACGTTATCGCCAGTCTGTTGACAGCCTCTTTGAGAATTACCCGTTCCCACAAGATAACGGTAATCGGCAGCAGGTGCGGTGGCTCACCGTTGAGGATGAAAAGGGTAACGGTCTTTTCATTCAACCGCGCAAACCCATTAACTTCAGTCTGTGGCCGTATAGCGCTGAAATGCTGCAACAGGCGCAACACATCAACGAGCTTGAGGAAAGTGACTACCTGACGCTCAATCTTGATGACCAAATCCTGGGATTAGGTTCCAACTCCTGGGGTTCAGAAGTGTTGGATTCGTTCCGGGTTTATCTCAAACCGTTTAGCTACGGCTTCACGATGGTGCCGTTACGCCCGGGGCAAAGCGCTGCCTCTCTTGCTGCCTATGATTTCCAGCCGCATTCAGAATGCGCACATTCTTGTTGAGGTACAGGTCATGATTATTTTAAACACCTTAGAAGATTTTAAGCGCATTTATCATGCGGGAAAGAAATGGCAACGCTGCATGGAAGCGATTAATAACCTGAAGAATATCGAACCTGATGTTTTTTATTCCATTGGCGATTCGTTGGTTTATCGCCTGGCGGAAGGGGCTACCGAAAACACGGAATTATTCGAAGGGCATCGCCGTTATTTTGATGTGCATTATTACCTGTCAGGTGAACAACAGGTTGAAATTGCCGCCAAAAACACCTTAACCCCAGAAATTGCTTATCGCGATGAAAGCGACAGGGAGTTTTTGCGCGGGCAGGGCGTGGAACATCTTTTGAAAGCAGGCAATGTGGTTATTTTTGAAAATCACGAAGCGTACCGATTTTCCACCGGAGAGGGCGTACGGAAAGTCATTTTGAAAGTCACCGTTGAGGAAACCTATTTCCTGAATAAGTAACTTTCGCCACCCGTCCAGAACGTCTGGGCGGGTAAATACAATAAAAATACCCTACACAATGTGGAGTTTCTATGGCTTCGACTAGTAGAAATACAATTGGCAAGTTTGGATTACTGGCGATGACATTTGCGGCGGTGTTTAGCTTCAATAACGTCATTAATAATAACGTCCAGCTTGGCATCGCATCGGCACCGGTTTTCCTGGTAGCTACGCTTATTTACTTTATACCGTTCTGTTTAATCATCGCAGAATTCGTTTCGCTAAACCGTAATTCCGAAGCCGGGGTTTACGCCTGGGTGAAAAGCGCACTAGGTGGCCGTTGGGCATTTATTACCGCGTACACCTATTGGTTTGTGAATCTGTTTTTCTTCACCTCGTTATTACCAAGGGTTATTGCCTACGCTTCGTATGCTTTCCTCGGCTATGACTATATTTTCACGCCATTAACCACGGCAATTATCAGTATTATCCTGTTCGCTTTCTCTACCTGGATTTCAAACCACGGGGCGAAATTGCTTGGGCCAATGACGTCAGTCACCTCCACG
Organism: Buttiauxella selenatireducens; assembly: GCF_031432975.1. Classification (GTDB taxonomy): domain Bacteria; phylum Pseudomonadota; class Gammaproteobacteria; order Enterobacterales; family Enterobacteriaceae; genus Buttiauxella; species Buttiauxella selenatireducens. Next base: position 2,229,466 of record NZ_CP133838.1, read on the forward strand.
CTGATGTTATTACTCACTTTCTCCTACATCATTCTGGCAGGCGCTGCGGTGGTGGGGGGAGTTGAACCCGCCGATCCGATAAACGTGCAGGCGATTACTCCGCAGTTCAGCTGGGCATTTCTCGGCATTATTGCCTGGATTTTCCAGGCTGCGGGTGGCGCTGAGTCCGTGGCGGTGTACGTCAACGACGTCAAAGGCGGCAGCAAAGCGTTTGTTAAAGTCATCATACTTTCGGGTCTGTTTATCGGCGTTCTGTATACCGTGTCATCGCTGCTGATTAACGTCTTTGTTCACCAGTCTGATTTGCACTACACCGGCGGTACGGTTCAGGTCTTTGGTGGGCTGGCGCAACACTTTGGCCTGTCGACTGAGCTGATGAATCGCTTTGTTGGCATTGTTTCTTTCACCGCCATGTTTGGTTCATTGCTGATGTGGACGGCGGCACCGGTCAAAATCTTCTTTACCGAGATCCCTAAAGGTATCTTTGGTGAGAAGACCGTGAGCCTTAACCAGCATGGTGTACCGACTCGTGCGGCCTGGATACAATTCCTGATTGTGATTCCATTGATGCTTATCCCAACCGTGGGTTCGGGTAGCGTGCAGGAATTAATGAACACGTTGATTAACATGACTGCCGCGGCGTCAATGTTGCCACCGCTGTTTATCATGCTTGCCTACCTGAATCTGCGCTTGAAATACGACGCCGTAAACCGCGACTTCCGCATGGGTTCACGGATGCAGGGCATCGCGATTGTGAGCGTGCTGATTGTGATCTTCACCATTGGGTTTATTGCCTCAACCTTCCCGACCGGGGCCAGCATTATGACCATCGTGTTCTATAACGTCGGCGGCCTGGTTATTTTCCTTGGCTACGCCTGGTGGAAATACAACAAATACGAGAAAACCCTGGATGCGAAAGAGCGTTATGAAGCAGATACGCCGCTGGCACAAATCGTTCTTGAGCAGCAGCAGGGAAAGCAGGCGGTACCGCAGGCAGGTAATGTCGCGGTAACACGGCAATAATAAAAATGCGGCCCTGAAATGGGGCCGCGTTTTTGCTTTGTAGGATTAATGGACATCAGAAACATCCATCCTATTAAAACGGCTAGACAGATTGTTCCCGCAAAAATCTTGGCGTTCTCAAGTCATCGACTAATGTATTCACCAGTCTCGCTAGTAACCCCGTAAGAGTGTGCGCCGTTTTTAGTGGTAATGAGTGGCACAACAAAATTTGGGTTATCACCTGACAGTAATCACACAAATCATCAGAATCAGCCAACCAATGTGATTCAGGAAAATCTGACGGACTATTAACGGAAAGCTGCTCAATACGGTCTGGAGAGAGTGTTTTTTCCAGGTTTTCTTTTAGTGCATCCAAATGGGCATTCAAGTGATGGCATAACGCCGCGGATTCGGCTGGATTAATGCAGTCCATTAATACGTCTGTGAGTAGTTCGCAACGTTCGGCAAGATCAATAACATCGAGTGTTGTTGTGTTAATGCCGACTTGTTGGGAAAGGTAAAAATTAAAGTTTGCAGCCATTTTGGTCGTCTCCATGGTAGGTATTGCATTGCTACCATCAGGAAACGCCAATTTCACTGGTGGTAGCCCAGGTAGGTTTGGCGTTGCCGATTACCATGGAATCCGGCGAACCTTTCGGTTCCCCTACCTGAGCCACCATTATTCTTTGGACGAGAAGTATATCGCATTCGCCACAAAAAATGTGAATCAAAGCAGTGACATTGGTATATGTCATATCATGGCAAAACAGGACGCCAATCCTGGCACCTCATACGGAGGTGCGTGATGACTATAAAAGTATTGCTGCATGGATGATAGTGCGTGTTTTATGACCTGGAAGGCGCTTCGCAAAGTATTTCGGGGAATTGCATTTAATGAAAATTTCGCTATTTAGTCTTATGTTCACCAGTGTGACTATTACTTGGATGAATTATTTTTAGCTTATATGGTTCACTCCTGACTGTCAGGTTAGTACCAGATATAGTCATTCGAACCCTGAGAGTTACACTTTTAAGTGATTCAGGGTATGCGCTTACTGGTTACGAATATTGTGCCAGAATCATGTGATTTGATGATTGCCGCTTTGCTTTCGAGCCAGTAAGTGCTCCACGTTCGCTAACGAATACTCAGGGCATGCAGAAAACTGCTGACTATATTTCTTTCGAAGAACGTGGAATGCATACCAATCCCCGATAAAAAGGAGTTGGTGATGACTGCGATAGATAAGTTTGCTGCTCATGTTGGTCTGGATTGGGCAGATAAAAAGCATGATGTCTGCGTTCAGTTTAAAAACGGCGAACGTATATTCCATGTGGTTGAACATACCCCGGAAGCGCTTGATATCTGGCTCAACGAATTGTACCAAAAGGTGAAAGGCAGGATCGCTATAGCCCTTGAGCTGAAGAAAGGCCCGGTGGTGTATGCTCTACAGAAGTACCCATTTGTCACTGTTTTTCCTGTGCACTCGTTGTCACTGGCCCGCTATCGGCAGACCTTCTGGCCAAGTGGTGCGAAGGATGATCCCCAGGATGCTGAGTTAGCATTAGAGCTAATGCTACGTTACCCCCAAAAGATAAAGGCCATCGAGCCTGACAATGCAGATATCAGGTTGCTCCAGCAGTTAGTTGAACAGCGTCGCCAGTTGGTTGAAGACAAACGCCGCTTCGTGAACCGCCTTATCAACACATTGAAGCAGTATTATCCTCAGCCTCTGGAATGGTTCTCACATAGGGGGAGTTTACTGTTGTGCGAACTGATTATACGGTGGCCCAGTCTGCAGCAACTGAAACGCGCCAGGCGCGACACGATCCGTAACTTTCTGAATACCAAAGGTGGTCGTGCAAGATCCCTTACCGAGCAGCGTGTTGCGAGCATTGAGAGTTCGATTCCATTGACTACAGACCCAGTAGTTATAGAAGCTAATGCTTTGATGGCTACAGCACTGGCGGCACAAATTAAAGTCGTGAGTGAAATCATCAAAACCTATGACGAACGAATCGAAACGCATTTTGACAAATTGCCAGATGCTGAACTGTTCAAATCACTGCCGGGCATGGGACCGTGTATGGGCCCGCGAATGCTTGCAGCATTGGGTGATAACCGCAACCGCTTCAACAGCGCAGAAGAAATACAAAACTATGCTGGCATCGCGCCAGTAACCGAGCGAAGCGGCCAAAAATCCTGGGTGCACTGGCGTTGGCAGTGTGCGAAGTTCGTCCGACAGACATTCGTGGAATGGACTGCGAAGACGGTAAACTCATCATACTGGGCCAGACGGTATTATCAGGGGCAGCGAGAAAAGGGAAAATCTCATCAGTCCGCGATCCGGGCTCTGGCATTCAAATGGATAAGGGTTATTTACCGCTGCTGGAAGACCAGAACCCGTTATGACGAAGCGAAATATTTACTGGCGCTTGAAGAGCGAAAATCGCCCTTACTAGGGTCGTAAAAAGCTTGTCGAATGTCTCAGGGCGTGAAGCAGACATTGGTGGTATTCAGGCTCAGAGGGGAATAAAAAACTTAAAGTATTGATCAAGGTGGTGCTATTCTTGGCAACTTAAGCCGATATGATACAGATGAAATGTGCCCTTTTAGGGTTTCATATTGATTAACGGAAAGTTAATAAGGGAGGTAAACTTGAGCGAACCCACTATAATCCTTGCTAAAGAATCAATTTCAGACGGAAGTGAAGTAAACAAAATAAATGAAATAAGACCACTCACCAATGAGGAAATTGAAGGGTATGATACACAAAAAAATATACTTATGGAGTTTGTGAATGACTTTGCATTAGTAGAATATGTAAGGTTGAACTATGAGTCACTTATGGAACTTCTTAATGAAACGGTTATGAAAGTAGCCAAAGAACCTTCTTTTATTGGGTCATATCCATTCAAAACCTTCCCATTCCTCTTGAATACACGAATACTGAACTACATGATGTCAGTGAAAACTTTACTTGACCATATGGAAACCAGTATTAACAGACGGTATGGGGGGGCTTCAACGGAATTAGTAGAATTTAAAGCGCTGACGGCAAACGAGTTTGACAGCAAATTTTCATATAGATTCATGTATAAGCTCAGAAATTTTGTTCAGCATTGTGGTATGCCACCACTTTCGTACACGATATCAAAATCACTTGATGAAACCAGTAGCACTATAAGTATAGAGTTGATCGTATATTTTATGAGAGATGAGTTAATCCGGGGATTTTCTAAGTGGGGGACTCCGGTAAAGGCTGATCTGACACAGATGGATGAATCGTTCCCAATAATGCCGATTTTTAATGAGCACATCAATTCTATTTTTAAAGTGTATATTTTATTCAATGAAAAATATCACATAACAAAAACTTTAAAAGCAAAGGAGTACATAATAAACTTCATTGGAGAGAGAGGAGATTACATTGATGATGAATACATCATCGCAAAACTAAAAAAAACTGAAACAGGTCTAAATATAAACAAAAAAACCATTCCTACATCAGTGCTTGAGAAAATATCCGATTTTTATAAAATAAAAGAAGATTTGTTTTAGAAATGGATATGACTTAGAAAAATCAACACATTTTGTTTTTCCGGATGAATCAGCGGATATCACTGGTTGCGTTAACAAGTCCCTCGAACTTTGTGCAATTGTATCCGCTGTCTGAGACTGGGCATTGGCAGGTCAACAGTCCGTTTTCCATGTAGATGGCGAAACATTGGTTGTGGGGATGGGCGATCCGAGAAGTAGAGGCGGTGGAGGTTTTGAAGGAGCTGTCTTCCTGTTTTTAGAAGTCTCCCAGACTTGTTATCTTTCAAGCATCTTCGGATGCCGGGGAGCGCCGCTTTCGGCCGGAAAGTCCTATGTCTTGTTTTGCAGATACTTCGAACTAGCCCGTCTCAAAGTTAGGTTATAGTACTCTTCCTCTATGTGCCAAGAGCAGACGTTGACAGCAACTCATAATGCTAATTTTCAGGGAGTGGATCGTCATGTACTGAATTGAGCTTAAGTTACAGATGATACTGGCTGTAAAAGCAGGAGAGAAATTATTGACTCTATTGTGGTAAGGGTCTTTTTATATTAATATCTTGCATGCAAATGGATGACAGAATAAACATTCAATAAGGATCTATATGTCTGAAATAATTTCAGCTCCTGCTGTTATGGTAGCACTAATATCTGCGTTAGTTACAGTTTTATTATTTTTTATAAAAGGCGCATGTGCGCCTTTATGGAATAAATATTTCCTTGTTTACAAAATAAAAGTTGAACATAACTACGAACAAAAGAAGAAAATCAAAGAGGCGATATCAAAATATAAAATGCCTTTACTCGACTCAGCTGAGTCATTGAATCATAGGTTATGGAATTTTTCGGGAAATTGCACTAAAGGATGGCATAATTTTAAAAATAATGAATCAATTGGTGATAAATATTATCTGCAAACTTTTTGTTATCGCTTTCTAGTATTTTATGCTTGGTGCATAAAATTCGAAAGAGAGTTGATATATTTAGATGTAACCCTTTCAGAAAAAAACGATCTTTATTTTGTTAAGTATGTTAAAACCATGCAAAACATATTTTGCGATGCTTCGATGTTGAGTGGGACTGGTTATGATAATGAGCATGCGGTAGACCATTTTTTCAAGGATGAACTTATTAGTATTGTGGAGAAAATGTTTACACCTACAGGAGTTATTACTTATTCAGAATTCAAATCTAAATCAGAATCTGAATTAGACTATACACAGGTTTGCAAGTACATATCCACAATAATGAGTGACAAATCTTGCAATAAATGGCATTTGGTTAACTGTTTCCACTTTATCCTGATGGCTTTTTTGTCAAGGTATGGATATGACTATCAAAGAACTGGGTTGTTTAAACTATATAAGTTACGTTGCACAGAACCTCAAAATAAGCTGATAAATAATTTTAAAGTGTTAGTGTTTAATGCAAGGTTAAATAAGTGCAAGGAAATAAAGAAAGCAATAGCTATTCTCGAATGCAAATCGAAAATTGCCAAGCTCTGTAATTTCTTGAAATTAATAAAATAACATAAATTAATAAAAGAGAGTTATCTTGTGATACATCAAATTAATTGTGCTGTACGATAGAAAATGAGAGAACTCAAGTCACACATTGTGAATAGTGTTTGAGCCGAAAATATCGATAAGGCCCTGAAAAATTTGGAGAAACAGGTTTTACATGTCCGCTTTTCGCGCAAGCGGACCCACTTTCGCTCAATGCCGCTGGCCTTCTGCTTCATCCCGCCGTTGGCTATATGCTCAATGAGTATGTTGTCACTCAGGGGCATAAGATCCATTTTGCTACGGTAGATGCCAAAACAATTAAAAGACAATGACGGGAATTAGCCTGGTATTGCGCGGGAGTCGCGGCTGATAGCTTGCCACTTTATAAAGCAGTGGCTGCAATATAATCGACTATTGCAGCCACGTAGCTGTTATCCGTGCTTAATCATCACATGACGTACCACGGTGTAATCTTCCAGCCCATACATTGACATATCCTTGCCATACCCGGAGAGTTTCTGCCCGCCGTGGGGCATTTCGCTGACCAGCATAAAGTGGGTATTTACCCAGGTGCAGCCATACTGCAGGCGGGCGCTGAGGCGATGGGCGCGGCCCACGTCCCGAGTCCAGACCGATGACGCCAGGCCATACTGGGAGTCGTTTGCCCACGCCAGCACCTGTTCTTCATCGTCGAATTCCGTGACGCTGACCACCGGGCCGAAGACCTCGCGCTGGATGATTTCATCCCCTTGCTTCGCCCCGGCCAGTAGGGTTGGCTGGAAGTAATAGCCTTTGCCGCCAGCTTTGTTACCGCCGGTCACTACCCGAATGTGCGGCAGGGCTTTGGCGCGTTCCACCGCCTCGCTGACGCGTGTCAGATGGGCGGCGGAACTGACCGGGCCCAGCTCGGTGGTTTCATCGTCCGGGGCACCCATTTTCAGGCTGGCCACGGCGACACCCAGTTTTTCGACCAGAGTGTTATAGACCTCTTTTTGCGCATAGATCCGGCAGGCCGCCGTGCAGTCCTGCCCGGCATTGTAGAAGCCAAAGGTGCGCACGCCCTCAACCACGGCATCGATATCCGCATCGTTAAAGACGATCACTGGCGCTTTTCCCCCCAGCTCCATATGAGTACGCTTAATCGACGACGCGGTGTGCGCAATAATATGCTCGCCAGTAGCGATAGAGCCGGTCAGCGACACCATGCGCACTTTTTCATGGCCCGTCAGCGGGTCACCCACGGTTTTACCGCGCCCAAACAGCACGTTCACCACCCCGGCAGGGAAGATATCTTTCGCCAGTTCGGCCAGTTTCAGTGCCGTGAGTGGCGTGATTTCCGAGGGTTTGAGCACCACGCAGTTACCCGCAGCCAGCGCCGGGCCCAGCTTCCAGGCGGCCATCATCAACGGGTAGTTCCAAGGGGCAATCGACGCCACCACGCCTACCGGATCGCGGCGGATCATTGAGGTGTGACCTTCCATGTACTCTCCTGCGGCAAGCCCATTCAGACAACGGGTTGCACCGGCGAAAAAGCGGAACACATCGGCGATGGCCGGGATTTCATCGTTAAGCACGCAGTGCAGCGGTTTGCCGCAGTTTTGCGATTCCAGCCGGGCAAAGGTTTCGGCATTCTGTTCAATCACCTCCGCCAGCTTCAGCAGGTACTCAGAACGCGCTTTTGGCGTAGTCTGCCCCCACTGCTGGAACGCGCGATCGGCAGCCTGTACAGCCGCATCGACCTGGGCAGGTGTGGCTTCGGCAATTTGCACCAGCACCTCGCCGGTTGCCGGGTTATAGACGGGCTGCAGCTCACCTTCGCCCGCCACCAGTTCGCCATTAATCAATAAGTTGTGTTGCATAGCCGACTCCATTGATGATCGTTGTTATGTCTGAGTAAGTTACAGAGATTGTTCCGCCTTCAGGCGTTTGGCATGTTCGATGGCATCGTTTTCCGGGGCGTTTGACCGCCCGAACGGCCGTGACAGCGTCATGTACACCAGCCCGGAAATCACCACCACCGCCAGCCCAACCAGCACCGTCCAGCGGTCGATAAAACTGCTGCTCTCGGCAGGTTGCGCCAGCAGCCAGATCCCACACAGGCCATAGGCCAGCGCCAGCACGTTAACCAGCATTCCCCAGCCGCCCACGGTCCACTCCCCGGCAGGTTTCCAGCCTTTCAGGCGCTGGCGCAGGGCAGCCAGTACCACCATCTGGAAGGAAATGTAGATCCCGATAACCGCAAAGGCGGTGATGCGCGCCAGGTTATCCGGCTGGAAATAAACCCACACGCAGATGGTCACCGGCAGCAGGCAACTGACGATCATCGCATTGTCCGGCACGCTGTTTTTCGACAGCTTCGACATCCAGGAGCTACCCGGTAGCATCTGGTCGCGGGAGAAAGAGAAAATCAGGCGACTTAACGCGGCCTGCAGCGACAGAATGCATGACAACATGGCAATCACCGCGATGATGATAAACACCATGGCGCCGGTTTCACCGAGGGCTTCGTTGAGGATTGCCGGGATCGGATCGGTGATTTTGCCGTTGACGATATTCATCAGATTGGGTGATGCCAGCAGGTAGCCGAGGATAGATACCATCGCCGAAAGTGCGCCAAACACGATGCTGAGGATCATCGCAATTGGGATTTTTTTGCTCGGGTTTTTCACCTCTTCCGCCACGTTGCCGCAGGCTTCAAAACCGAAGAACATGAACAGGCCGATCAGCGCCGCCGCCATAAACGCGGGCTGGTAGCTGCCGTCTTTCGCCAGCACGCCCATGGAGTCAAACACCACCGAGAACGGCTGTGCGCGGTGGAACAACAGTAGATAAATCCCCAGCGCAATGACGCTGACGATTTCGCACCAGAAGCCAATACGGGCGACCCGGGCGAGGTTTTTGGTGCCGGACATGTTCACCGCCATCATCAGCAGTAACAGCACCACCGAGGTGATCAGCATGTTGCCTGCCGAGATCGCATAACCGAACAGCGAGCCGACGAAGGTGGCGGTGTATTCCGCCACCGAGGTGATGGTGACCACCAGCGCCCACAGGTAAATCCAGGCGGCGATCCACGCATATTTTTTGCCCCACAGGCGGCGCGCCCAGGGATATAACCCGCCGGTAATCGGATACTGGGAAGCCACTTCGCCAAACACCAGCGCCACCAGCAGTTGCCCGCAGGCGACAATAGGGATCCACCAGATCGCCGGTGGCCCCGCCAGCGTCACGGCGAGCGCAAACAGGGAATAGACAGCCGTCAGCGGCGAGAGGTAGGTGAACCCGAGTGAAAAGTTAGAGATGAGTCCGATGGAGCGGTTAAATTGAGGTTTATTATCGCTATGAATTGCTTCACTTTTCTTGCCAGAAGTCTGTTCCATACGTTTTTCTCTGTGTTGTTGATGTGTCGCAGGTAACACGGATCAAGGTATAGAGGAGCGCCAGGAGGCCGTACAGTCTCGCCGTCGCAATTTGTTAAGATTTGTGTGGATATGTCACGTTTTTGTTGCTGTTTTTCTGCTTTTTCCGTGAGGCTTATCACGCTATCACCTTTGCATCGATAGAAAACCGCGTTTTTTGCTTCCTTTTTCTGCCCGTTTTTTACACCTACGTCACAAAATTTAAACAATTTGAGCGATATATGCCCATTTCTCAAAAATGTAGATATTTTTAATTTATGGCTACGAAATGCACTGCCCCTGTCTCCTGAAGACTTTCTGAGAGGATTGATTCTGATGAATGCACTTACTGCCGTAAAACAGCCTGACGATGCGTTATCCCGTACTATCACTGGTTTCAGTATCGCGCCATCCGTGCAGTCTCCGCGTCTGCTGGAACTCACGTTCTCCGCAGAAGTCACGCAGCAATTCCTGCGGGAGGTAGAGCAGTGGCCCGTGCAGGCGCTGGAATACAAATCCTTTCTGCGCTTCAAAATCGCGAAGATCCTCGACGACATGTGCTGCAACCAGCTCCAGCCGTTGCTGCTGAACACGTTGCTTAGCCGTGACGAAGGCGCGCTGCTGATCGACGCGGTGGGAATCGATAACGTCGCCCAGGCCGATGAGATGGTGAAGATTGCCACCGCCGTGGCGCACCTCATCGGGCGCTCCAATTACGACGCCATGAGCGGCCAGTATTACGCCCGTTTTGTGGTGAAAAACGTCGATAACTCAGACAGCTACCTGCGCCAGCCCCATCGCGTATTGGAGCTGCACAACGACGGTACCTTCGTGGAGGAGGTGACCGACTACGTGCTGATGATGAAAATCGACGAGCAGAACATGCAGGGCGGCAACTCCTTGCTGCTGCACCTCGACGACTGGGAGAGTCTGGATCAGTTCTTCAGCCACCCGCTGGCCCGCCGCCCGCTGCGCTGGACCGCGCCGCCGAGTAAAAACGTCACCGCAGATGTGTTCCATCCGGTGTTTGACGTCGATCAGCAGGGTCGGCCGGTGATGCGCTATATAGACCAGTTCGCCCAGCCGAAAGATTTTGCCGAGGGCGTCTGGCTCAGCGAACTGTCTGACGCGCTGGAAGGCAGCAAAAACATCCTTTCCATTCCGGTGCCAGTGGGGAAATTCCTGCTGATTAATAATCTGTTCTGGCTGCACGGTCGCGATCGCTTCACCCCACACCCAGACCTGCGCCGCGAACTGATGCGTCAGCGCGGCTATATCAGCTACGCCACCCAGCACTACCAGACGCATCAGTAAGGGTTCACTGGCAAAGGAATTGAGCGGATGTATGATTTTGTGATTATCGGCGGCGGCATTATCGGCATGTCGACCGCCATGCAGTTGATTGAGGTCTACCCGGATGCCCGCATCGCCCTGCTGGAAAAGGAGGCAGGCCCGGCTTGCCACCAGACCGGGCACAACAGCGGCGTGATCCATGCAGGGGTCTATTACACCCCCGGCAGCCTGAAGGCGCAGTTCTGCCTCGCCGGTAATCGGGCTACCAAAGCCTTTTGCGATCAACATGGCATTGCCTATGACAACTGCGGCAAACTGCTGGTGGCCACCTCCGAACAGGAGATGGCGCGGATGCAGGCGCTGTGGGAACGCACCGCCGCAAACGGGCTGGAACGCACCTGGCTAAGCGCCGCGGAACTGCGCGAGCGCGAGCCCAATATCACCGGGCTTGGGGGGATTTTTGTCCCCTCCAGCGGGATTGTCAGCTATCGCGAGGTGGCAGCGGCGATGGCCCAACGCTTCCTGGCGAAAGGTGGCGAGGTGATTTACGGCGCGGAGGTCAGCGCCCTGAAGGAGCACGCCAGCGGCGTGGTCATCCACACCCGCCAGGGGCAGGAGTACGAAGCGGCGACGCTGATCGGTTGCTCCGGGCTGATGGCCGACCGGCTGGTAAGCATGCTGGGCATCGACCCCGGCTTTATTATCTGCCCGTTCCGCGGGGAGTATTTCCGCCTGGCCCCCGAACATAATCAGATTGTGAACCACCTTATCTACCCGATCCCCGATCCGGCAATGCCGTTTTTGGGCGTGCATCTGACGCGGATGATCGATGGTAGCGTCACCGTCGGCCCCAACGCCGTGCTGGCCTTTAAGCGCGAAGGCTATCGCAAGGGCGATTTTTCGTTATCCGATACGCTGGAGATGCTGGGCTCGCCCGGCATCCGCCGCGTGTTGCAGCGCAACCTGCGCTCGGGGCTGGGGGAGATGAAAAACTCATTGTGCAAAAGCGGCTATCTGCGGTTGGTGCAAAAATACTGCCCGAGCCTGACCCTGAAGGATCTGCACCCCTGGCCTGCGGGTGTGCGTGCGCAGGCGGTCTCGCCCGACGGCAAATTAATCGACGACTTTTTGTTTGTCACCACGCCGCGCACTCTGCACACCTGCAATGCCCCCTCACCGGCAGCCACCTCGGCAATCCCGATTGGCGCCCATATTGTGAGCAAGGTTCAAACCTTGCTGGCCAGTCAGCATAACCCCGGGCGTTCTTTGCAGGCAGCCTGTAGTGTGGAAACTGTCCATGCCGCGTTTACCCGTTAATCATTCAGAGACAGGAAACCATCATGCAACTCAATGATCTCAGCTTATTCCGCCAACAAGCCTATATAGAAGGAGAGTGGCGCGACGCACACGGTGGTGAAACAATCACCGTCACCAACCCGGCGAACGACCAGCCTTTGGGCAGCGTGCCGAAAATGGGCGCCGAGGAAACCCGCGCTGCCATTGAGGGCGCCAACCGCGCTCTGCCCGCATGGCGTGCGCTCACCGCCAAAGAGCGCGCTACTCTTCTGCGCCGCTGGTTCGATTTGATGATGACCCACCAGGACGATCTGGCCCGGCTAATGACCCTTGAGCAGGGCAAACCGCTGGCAGAGGCCAAAGGTGAGATTGCCTATGCCGCTTCCTTTATAGAGTGGTTCGCCGAAGAGGGTAAACGGATTTACGGCGACACCATTCCAGGCCATCAGGCCGATAAACGCCTGCTGGTGATCAAACAGCCAATTGGCGTGACGGCGGCGATCACCCCGTGGAACTTCCCGTCGGCGATGATCACCCGCAAGGCCGGACCGGCGCTGGCGGCAGGCTGCACCATGGTGCTCAAACCCGCCAGTCAGACACCGTTCTCGGCGCTGGCGTTGGCGGAACTGGCGAGTCGCGCCGGGATCCCGGCTGGGGTATTTAACGTGGTGACCGGTTCCGCTGCTGCTGTGGGCAACGAGCTGACCAGTAATCCGCTGGTACGCAAGCTATCCTTTACGGGGTCTACCGACGTTGGCCGCCAGTTAATGGCCCAGTGCGCGAAGGACATCAAAAAAGTGTCGCTGGAACTGGGCGGCAACGCACCTTTTATTGTCTTTGACGATGCGGATCTGGATAAGGCCGTAGAAGGGGCGCTGGCCTCGAAGTTCCGTAACGCCGGGCAGACCTGCGTGTGCGCCAACCGCCTGTATGTTCAGGAAGGCGTCTACGCCAGCTTTGCCGAAAAACTCCAGCTGGCGGTCGAAAAACTGCAGCTCGGCGACGGCCTGACCCCAGGCGTGACCACAGGGCCGCTGATCGACAGCAAGGCGGTCGCCAAGGTGCAGGAGCACATTGCCGATGCGGTTGAAAAAGGCGCGCGTATTATTACCGGCGGCAATACTCATGCGCTGGGCGGCAACTTCTTCCAGCCCACTATTCTGGTGGATGTGCCTGCCTGCGCCAAAGTGGCAAAAGAGGAGACTTTCGGCCCGCTGGCGCCGCTGTTTCGCTTTAAAGATGAAGCCGACGTTATCGCCATGGCCAACGATACTGAATTTGGGCTGGCGGCTTATTTTTATGCCCGCGATATGAGCCGCGTGTTCCGCGTGGGCGAAGCGCTGGAGTACGGCATTGTCGGCATCAACACCGGCATTATCTCTAACGAAGTCGCCCCGTTCGGCGGCGTTAAAGCCTCTGGCCTTGGCCGCGAGGGCTCCAAATACGGCATCGAAGATTACTTAGAAATCAAATATATGTGCATCGGCCTTTAATTATCTGATTCTGGTGCCGCTGACCGTAGAAGACGCGCTAAGCTGTCTGCCCCGACATGCAGGTCGGGGCTGTATTTTGAATTTTCAGGAGTTTGACCATGACCACTATTTCCCAGGCGACGGCCATCGATGGCTACCGCTGGCTGAAGAACGACATTATCCGCGGCGTTTATCAGCCGGATGAAAAGCTGCGCATGAGCTTGCTGACATCCCGTTACGAACTGGGCGTCGGCCCGCTGCGCGAAGCTCTGTCACAGCTGGTTGCCGAAGGGCTGGTCACGGTCATTAACCAGAAAGGCTACCGGGTCGCGCCGATGTCCGAACAGGAACTGCTCGATATTTTTGACGCCCGCGCCAATATGGAGGCCATGCTGGTGCGCCTCGCCATCGAACGCGGCGGCGAAGAGTGGGAGGCGGATCTGCTTGCCCGGATGCATCTGCTGAACAAACTGGAATCACGCCATGCCAGCGAAACCATGCTGGATGAGTGGGATCAACGGCATCAGGCATTTCATACCGCGATTGTCGCGGGGTGTGGATCGCAGTATCTGTTACAGATGCGGGAGCGACTATTCGACCTGGCGGCAAGGTATCGCTATATGTGGCTGCGTAAAACGGTGCTGTCGGTGGAGATGCTGGATGATAAGCACGAGCAGCATCAGATGCTGATGGACGCGATTCTGGCGCGCGATGCGGTGAAGGCAGGTGAGCTGATGTATCAGCATTTGCTGACGCCGATTCCGATTATCAGAGGGGCGATGGGCGTGGGATTGGGTGGATAATAGAGGTGAATGTCTTACCAGAAAAAATATGCAGGAAAGCTCAGCATCCATGGGTTCAAATGCTCACAGGCATGCATTCCCTTGAAACGGCCCCATTTACTGGGGCCGTTTTGCACAACAATCCTTAGAAATCATATCCTACAGTGGCAATCACAGAACGTTCCGCGCCCCAGTAGCAGTAACCCGTACCGTAACAGCCCGCAACGTAATCACGGCCGGTCAGGTTTGTGGCGTTAACTTGCACAAAAGCACCTTTCAGCGAAGGTGTCCACGCGCCCATATCTGCACGCACCATGGCATCGAGCAGTGTTACCGACGGCACGCGCAGGGTATTTTCATTATCCGCCCATTGCTTGCCGATATAACGGATACCTGAACCCAGGCTGATGCCGAAGTCGGCCTGGAACATGCCCCACAGGCTTGCCATCTGATCAGGCGTGACGTATGGCGTGTTGCCATCGTTACCGTCAATGGCATCTTTAAAGCGTACTTTGTTGTAAGTGTACCCGGCGATGGTTGAGAAACGTGGGTTCCACTGAGAACGCGCTTCAAGCTCAACACCCTGAGAATGCACTTTACCGGCGGGTTCATAGTAACTGCCTTGAACCACGCGGTTACCCACGTCTTTCTGCGTCAGGTCATACAGCGCGACGGTATACATATCCGCCGTACCGACCGGCTGATATTTTACGCCCGCTTCATACTGCTCAGCGGTCGTGGGCTTCAGCAGTTTGCCTTCGGCATCAGGCAATACCTGCGGCGTAATGGCCTGGCTGTAACTGAGGTACGGAGAAAACCCGTTGGTGAAGGCGTACAGCAAAGATGCTCGACCGCTGAAGTGGTCATCGGTACGGTTGTCGGTGACTTCGCTCTCAATCGCATCAGCCACGATATGGCTCTTGGTCACGATGTGGTCATAACGGCCAGAGAGTGTCATATGCCATTGAGCCCACTGCATATCATCTTGCAAATAGACACCGGCCTGTTCGTACTGGCGTTTACCGGCTTTGGTCAGCAGACCCTGGTTGATGGTGGAGTAAGTTGGGTCACGCGGATCGTAATAGTAGAAGCCGCCAGGGCCACCAGACTCGCCGGTCCACGGGTTGAGGTTGGTGGTGTAGGCGGAGTCATCGGACAAATTGTTGGTGAATTTGTGGAATTCACCGCCGAGCACCACTTTGTGATCCAGTTCGCCGGTCGCAAAATCCGCTTCAAGTTGGTTATCGATGGCGTACGCGTCCAGCGATGAGGTTTCTCCGCTGTAGTAACGCGTCAGTTCGTCATGGGCCACATCCGCCCAGCCAATCTGATAAGCCTGCTTCAGGCCAACGTTCGAGTGTGTGTAACTGGCATTTGAGCGGAACGCCCACACGTCGTTAAAGCTGTGCGCAAACTCGTAGCTGTATATCTGCTCGTGGCGTTTGAATTCGTCATTGCCCGGCTCAACGTCAGAGAAACCGGTGCTGATTTTGCGCCCGGTAGAAGAATAGATACTGCCATCCGCCGGAACAGAGCCATGGAATCCGCCTGAAGGATCTTTTTCCAGATAAGCACGCAGCACCAGCGAGGTATTCTCACCCGGCTGCCACAGCAGGGACGGGGAAATCGCGTAACGTTCGTCGCGCGTTTTCTCATACTGAGTGTCGCTATTTTTGGTTAAACCGATAATGCGATACGCCCATTCGTCGTTAATCGCATTGGTGTAATCAAATGCAGTACCGTTGGTCTTGTTATTACCGACCATCGCACGCACGTGGCCTTCTTCGATAAATTGCGGGCGCTTTGATGTTTCCATAACAAGGCCGCCAGGAATGGTCTGGCCGTAAAGTGCCGAAGAGGGCCCTTTAATCACATCAATTCGCTCCAGGAACCATGGGTCAACCTGAATCACGTTGTAGCTGCCGCCGTCGCTCATCAGGCGCAGTCCATCAAGGAAGGTGTTGTTGACGTCGCCGCCATGGAAGCCGCGCAGTGCCACGGTGTCATAACGGGTTGCGCCGCCCGCAAAGCCAGTAAACACGCCCGGTGTGTAATTCAGCGCACTGTTTACCGTTAATGCGCCCTGGTCTTCGATTTGTTGGCGGGTAATGACCGAAATAGATTGGCCGGTGGTGATCAATGGCTCATCGGTTTTGGTCGCGCCACGGCTGACTGTCGCGCTATAACCTTCAGTTTGGCTGGTGGAGGTTTGTGCCGGAGTGGCGGTGACGATGACGGTATCTTCAGCCTGCGCGTAAGCGGGTGCCGGGAGTGCAAGCGCGCAGAGTAAAGCAGAACGCTTTACTGTAAATGCCAGTTTCATTTGATATTTTCCCAAGAAGGTCTTGTTTTAATCACCTGGGCTACTGATCTTCGTCAGCAATAGTCGTGTGAATTCAGGTGATACCACTGCGTTTATAAGAATGCGAATTATTATCGTTATTATTTGATGATTCAAGTGCAAATATTGGCAGGGGTGTGATGAAAACCCATGAAAATATTATTGTTTTTAGCAGCGGTGGGGGGCGTTCTTCAGGTGAGGAATATTCTTTAACGGCAGAAATACGGTGTTCCCAGCCTCTCCCGTTTCAGGAGAGGAGGGTAAAAGGGATTACTGAGTCACGGCTTTTGCAGAAGTATCTTTAACCGGTCCAGGCGTTGCAGAAGGCAATTTGTCCGGAGCGGAATCACACGGTTTCTCTTTAGCGCACAGCATATCGAGCATTTTTAATGTGACGCCGTTAGTCCAGCCGAATCCATCCTGCAACGGATATTCACCGCCGCCACCGCCTGTGCCGGTGGTCGAGACATCATATTTCTCCACCAGTTTTTGCTCGCGGTTATAGGTCTGTTGCACGTTAGTCAGGAAACGCCAGGAGACTTCCATCGCCAGATCGTTATGCCCGTAATTTTGCAGACCTTCAGTCGCCACCCACTGAAGCGGTGCCCAGCCATTTGGGGCATCCCACTGCTGGCCCGTTTTCAGATTGGTCGTGGCAAGCCCCCCGGCTTTCAGCAGTTGAGAGCGGGTGAGGGCAGCCATTTTATCCGCGCGATCTTTCGACGCGACATGCACGTAAAGCGGGAACAGCGCCGCAGCCGTGAGTTGCGAACGCGCGGCATGGGTTTTGAGATCGTAATCAGCATAGAAGCCTTGTTTATCGTTCCAGAGATGCTTTTCCATGGCTTTTTGGCGCGCATCTGCCGATTGCTGATATTGCGTGGCACCCGTGCTGTCTTTCGCCACAATGCTGGCGTGGGCCAGAGTTTTTTCCATCTGGAAGAGCAGTGCGTTTAAATCCACCGGAACGATAGAGGTGGTACGGATTGAGCCCAATTGTTCGGGTTTATCCATCCAGCGAGAGCTAAAATCCCAGCCCGAAGCGGCTGCCGCGCGCAGGTCACGATAAATTTCAGTCGCCGGTCGATTGGGATTGTTCTTCGCTGTGGTCACATCATCCAGATACGATTCGGTGCGCGGCGTGTCGCGATCATCCCAGTAACGGTTTAACACCGAACCATCTTTGAGTTTCACCACCCGCAGATTTTCAGCACCGGGTTCCAGCGCTTCACTGCCTTGCATCCAGTAGCCGTACTCTTTTTTCAGCTGCGGCAAATAGGTGGTGTAGGTTTCGTCGCCATTATGGCTGGCGAGCAGTTTAACCATGAAGGCAAAGAAGGGGGGCTGGGAGCGGCTCAGATAATAACTGCGGTTGCCGTTAGGAATATGCCCCCAGGTGTCGATTTCATGGGCAAAGTTATCGACCATGTCCTGCACTTTGTCCCAGTGCCCGCTTTCTGCAAGCCCAAGCATGGTGAAATAGCTGTCCCAGTAATAGACTTCGCGGAAACGTCCCCCCGGCACTACATATGGTTTCGGCAACGGTAACAGCGAATCCCATTCATCTACGCTGTCTGTGGTGCGCGTTAGCACTGGCCACAAACTGTTGATGTGTTCGCGTAACGTCTGTCCTTCAGGCGGGACATACTTTTTACCTTCTTTGGGCAAAATAAAGTTAACGTTAACGAAATGGCGCAAGTCGAAACCTGATTGATTGCGCTGCATGCGGTAATCCGCAAGGATCATCAACGGATCATTCCTGGGGATGGCATCAGCAAATGTTTTCTGATCGGGGAATAATTTTGCTGTTTGTACATCGGTAAACAGTGGGCCAAGCAGGACATCAGGCGGCTGGGGCAGCGCTTGTAGATCGCCTGCGGCCGACGAGGGCAAAGTGAAAGTCACGAGCGTACAACCGATAGCTATTTGAATCGCAAATAATAACGTGCGAGGACGACGCAAAACAGGATTTATCATTAATTGTTCTCCTTTACAGGCTACTACGGCGAAGGTTTTCCGCGATCAACCCTATGAAAACCTTAGACGAATTTCCGGCCAGTGAAAGGGGAGATGTCTCATAATCTGATAAAGCAGATAAATTACCGCCTTGCTAACCGTCAACTTATCCTTGCGGATTAACCAACCACGTTCCCTCTTTTTCTACAGATAACGTCATGCTTCGAGACTGATTATTAGCCCGTAACGTTAGCTCATATTTGCCCGCAGGTAATTGCAGGAAACCATAACCATTGGCTCCAGGCGTGACATTTTCGGTCTTGCCGTTGACATCAAGTTGTTCGCCGTCGTTCATCCGAACATAAATGCGCGCTATCGCACCATCAACCACGGGCAGAGCCGCTTTAGGCGCGATGGCTTGTTCTTTTTCCGCCACCGGTTTTTCGGCTTTGGCAGTCTGGCTCGAAGGAACAGAAGGAGAGGAATGACTAAAAATCAAACCGCCAATCGCCACGCCGACCAGCAAACTGGCGGCAATTTGCGCAGGGAGTTTGTAGCGTTTATTGAAGGGCAAAAGTGGCGATATTTCGGCATCTTCCACTGCTACCAGCATGGTGCCGGGCTGCTTCGACGGTGCCATGCCATTAACGCCGCTCAACGGGATTTCAGCTAATGCCGCAAATTCTGCGATAGATTGCGGGCGGTCTTCAGGTTTTAACGCCAGCGCGCTATCGACGGCCTGCAACAGACTATGGGAATAACCTTCCGGGCGGTTTTTCGCGAGTTTTACGCAAGGGTCATGAATGGTGCGCGTGACGCTGGCGGGCGGGCAGGTGCCGGTAATCAGCGTGTAGAGGACGGCGCCAAGTGCGTAAATGTCCGTCCACGGCCCGAGCTGGCCTTCGAGGTCTTCAGCGTATTGTTCAAGTGGCGCAAAACCTGGGTTCAGCGGCGTTTTAATCTCATCGCCATTTTCCGCCTGCCCAGGGCGTGGAGCGCCAGCATTAAGCAGCAATGGTGCGCCATTGTCCTGAATATGAATGCTTCTTAACGACAGGTCACGATGGATAAATCCTTCATCATGTAAGGTTGCCAGCGCGCCGCACAACATGGGCAGCATACGGCGGATCCAGGCTTCATTAATGATTTCGGGTTGATGCTGATGCAGTTCAGCCAGCGTGACATCGTTGGAATAGCGCGTCGCTGCATAAGCGGTTTCGTTTTGCGTCCAGAAGCTGAAAACTTGTAGCAAATTTGGATGATTAAATTGCGCAAGTTGACGGGTCGACTGCACAAAACGGCTCATGCCGACATTAAACGCCTGGCTGTCTTGTTTACTGCGTAACACCAGCTGCATGTTATCGCTGCGCACCGTCAGTGCGCGCGGCATAAATTCGCGGATAGTGACCGGGCGTTCCAACTGGTGGTCCCAGGCTTTATAGACCACGTTGGTATTTGTCGATTCAGTCACTTGCTGAATTTCAAACTCGTCGAAACGGAAACCAGGCGGCAGAGCGTCAGGCGTTTCTGTGTTGTAATCTTTATCAGTCATGATGGCCTTTCTCTGCTCGACGAAACGTAAGGGTTACTTCTGTGCGCGCCATGCGCCAACCGCAGGGTCACGCAATTGCGGACGCAGGGAGTCAATCAACAACAGCGTGATAGGCGTCTCTGGCGCAAGCCACGCCGCCCAAACTTTTCGCACGACGTTTAAACGTTTCTGAATAGCAGCTTCATCCACCGCCATTTCTCGTGGCACTTCAACGGCAACGATCCCGGTCGCTCGCCAGCCATTCAGCTCCGGGTGATACGGCAAAATCATCCAACTCTGCGGGGCGTGTTCATTGCTGACCACCATTCGCTCGTTGTTGAGACTGGTGATCAGCAGGCTGTCAGAGCCTGCCTCAGAGCTTAATCCGCTGACCGGGAAACCATGCACAAAGGTCATCACATTGCGCGTTTCACCGCTAACACCACTTTGAATGATTTCGCTGCGACCGTTTAACCAGCCGCCTTTTTCACACTTGCCGTTGGGAATAAACAGGGCGGCGGCATTGGCATCACCTTGCCAGAAAGTACGCAGATGGCAGCCGTCCTGAAGCGTAAACTCCTGCCAGGGCGTGCGGTCAGCTAACGGTGAGTTTTCTTCGCGCGCAGGTTGGGCATTGGGTTCACTGGAAACCACAGGCGCAATAATCACCGCCCAGTCACTACTTTTGTTCGCCGTGCCAACTGCGAGTGTGTGACCTTGTGGATCTTCCATTCGCCAACTGACTAATTGCACGGTGCTACATTGGTTTTCCAGCAGCGACCCAAGACGTGGCATAAAAACATTGAGCAACGCCGGGTTTTTATCGCCATTGGCGACAATACGCAGCGGAAGTTCTGGCGCACACCAACTTTGCGGCGTGTTGTTTTGCACATCGTCAATCCAGACATCCAGCTTTTGCGAAGGAGACTGGACGATACGATAGTTCCCAGCAGCCCACGCCGTGGTCGATGCCAGCAGTAGCGCCAGACCCGAAAGCCAGAGTTTCATAGAAATCCTTGTTAGACGAACAAACTTAAACAAAAAAAGCGTGACGTAAACGTCGACAATTAATCAATGATCCAGGTACCACTGTTCGCGTTCTGACAGGCCTTGCTGCCGCCATCAACTGCAACACAGGTGGTTTTTTTAGCCGCACGGCGTGGACGTGGGCGGTCTTTTTTCAGCGTCTGCGCATACAGTTCACTTTTCACCAGGGCGCGTGTCGGGACATAACCCAACATTTCCTGTTTATCCTGCTCCGCAATGGCGAGCCAATTATTCTCAACTTGTCCCAAAACGGTATAACTTTGCCCATTTTCAAGGGTGCTGACCACTTTCCCGCCAAAGTCCGGTTTGGTCATAATTGACCCCGGGTACAGCGCCCGATAACTGGCGTTAACAGGGGTGAACTCGTGAGGTGCGGCTACCGCGTAGCGGTGTGTCAGCGTGACACCGTTGATTTCACTGGTCACGAGAGTATCGTCCGTCATTTTTGGCGGTGGTGCTTTACAACCTACAACAGTGGCAACAACGGCAAGGATCAACAGATTGCGCAATTTCATCGTAACGTTCCCTGAAAAAATGATTCAAACCTGGTCGCCGAGAAGGGGGTGAAGTGGCGAAGAAGAAGTCCAGGAATCTGAAGAATGATTCACAATAACAATACATATTAACGTTAATTTTACATCGCTTGATTAACAATTCAATACGGATGTAACTGATTGACATTATTAAGTGTTAATCAGGTCATGAACGACGCTCAGAGCAATGATTCACAGGGTGAATGATTTGTGGTCACTGGCTGCGATGAATGCTGATAAACCCACTGTCGGATGACGACTAATGCGTCAGAGGTTTTGCTTAATGATCCCCGCCAGGCGCTCAAAAGAAGGCTCCATATCGCAGTCTTTGATATTGGCGAAACCGACTAACAATCCTTTTGATTTCTGGCTATTAAAGTAATAACGCGACAGCGGCCTGACCAAAATACCTTCAGCATTAGCACGCTTAGAAATGCCGATATCGTCGGCATCAGCCGGAAGTTGAATAATGAGATGTAAACCGGCGTTGCTATTGAAATAACCGAGAAATTCTTCGCCTAAATGCTGCTTAATTAATTCGACCAGCACAGTACGGCGTTTGTTATACAACTGGCGCATTTTACGAATATGCGCGGCGTAATAGCCTTCGCGGATAAATTCGGCCAACGCGGCCTGAATAATTTGATGACCGCTGCGATAAAGCTCGTTATGCACCTTTTTCAGCGGGGCGGCTAACGGCTTGGGTAAAACGACATACCCCAGACGGAGCGCGGGATACAGCGTTTTACTAAACGTACCGATGTAAATCACCGGGCTGTCATCTTCCAGTCCTTGCAACGAAGGAATTGGCTGGCCGGAGAAACGAAATTCGCTATCGTAATCATCTTCGACAATCCAGCTTTGATATTCCCGAGCCATCGAAAGTAATAACTGGCGACGGGGAAGACTCATGACCGAACCGAGGGGATATTGATGGGAAGGGGTGACGAACATTAATGTTGGCCGCACGGCAGATGAGGGGGCGGGAACCAATCCCTGATCGTCAACATCGCACGCCGTTATATTTACCGCATTCATGCGTAAAATATTCTTAATTCCCCAATAGCCGGGTTCTTCAATCCACGCGTGATCGCCTGGATTACACAATGTGCGGGTGACTAAATCCAGCGCCTGATGAATCCCTTCGGTAATTAATATCTGGTCGGTCGAGCACTTAACCCCGCGCGCAGTGCGCAAATAATCGGACAGCGCAGACTTCAAAACCTCGAGCCCGCCGTCAGCGTCGTAGGTCAAAAACTCAGGGTTAGGGCGCCTGGCAATTCGGTCATAAATCTTCTTAAAGGTACGGTGGGGGAAGCTGTTGACGTCGGGCACGCCCGGAATAAAGTCACCCCATTGCGCGGGACTGGCACTGGCGTTTTCCAGCAAGTCGAGGCAGCGCTTCGACAGGCTTGCAGGCGGGAATGGCTGGGCGGTTTGTGCGGTTCTGGTGACCTGCGTATTGAGATTATCCAGCACACTTTCGGTGACAAACGTCCCGCTGCTGGTGCGCGTCGAAATATAGCCTTCTGCCTGCAATTGTTCATACACCCGCAGCACAGTATTGCGTGATACCGCCAGCTCATTTGCCAAATCCCGGGTCGGTGGCATGCGCGCCGCAGGCCGTAAACTTCCCTCAAGAATACAGCTGCAAACCGCGAGATAAAGTTTCTTATGAAGTTTCTCGCCCGGCGTCTGGCTAAATGCTTGCTTGATCACATCTACGGCAAGTGAACGCATTTGGATCCTATTATTAAAACGATTTGGCTCTCGATTAAGGTACCAGATTCTGTCTAAATGAATACGGTAATACAACCTATCTATTTGATAAATGTGTGAGGGATAAAAAAATGAGTAATAACGAACTCCATCAACGTCGTCTGGCTGCTACTCCACGTGGTGTAGGTGTGATGTGTAATTTCTTTGCGCAAAGCGCGCAGAACAGCACCATCACCGATGTTGAAGGCAAGCAATATATTGATTTTGCCGCCGGGATTGCCGTACTGAATACCGGCCATCGCCATCCTCGCCTGGTAGAAGCGGTTGAGCAGCAACTTCATGCGTTTACTCACACGGCTTATCAGATTGTCCCTTACGAAAGCTACGTGACGTTGGCGGAGAAAATTAACGCCGTCGCGCCTATTGTTGGGCCGAAGAAAACTTCATTCTTCACGACTGGCGCTGAAGCTGTAGAAAACGCGGTGAAAATTGCCCGCGCTCATACTGGCCGCCCAGGGGTCATTGCCTTTAGCGGTGGGTTCCATGGCCGCACCTATATGACCATGGCGTTAACCGGCAAAGTTGCGCCTTACAAAATTGGCTTTGGCCCATTCCCGGGCTCAGTGTTCCACGCGCCATACCCGTCAGCGCTCAACGGCATTACCACCGAAGAAGCGGTGAAATCCATCGAACGCCTGTTTAAGTCTGATATTGAAGCTACTCAGGTGGCGGCGATTATTTTCGAACCTGTTCAGGGCGAAGGCGGCTTTAATGTCGCACCTCCGGCGTTTGTCGCAGCGATTCGCCAGATTTGTGATACCCATGGCATCGTGATGATTGCCGACGAAGTGCAAAGTGGTTTTGCGCGTACCGGCAAAATGTTCGCCATGAACCATTACACGCATCAACCTGATTTGATGACCATGGCAAAAAGCCTGGCGGGCGGGATGCCGTTGTCCGGCGTGGTGGGTAAAGCTGATATTATGGATGCGCCAGCACCGGGCGGATTGGGCGGCACTTACGCCGGTAACCCGCTTTCTGTCGCCGCAGCACTTGCAGTACTGGACATTATTGAAGACGAAAAACTGTGTCAGCGTGCCGAAGCGTTAGGTGAGCGACTGAGATCAGCACTGCACGATGTTAAACAACATTGTCCGGCATTAGCTGAAGTGCGTGGATTGGGTTCGATGGTCGCCGCTGAGTTTTACGACACCACGACGGGTGAGCCTTCTGCGGCAATCGCCCAACAGGTTCAGAAACGCGCTTTGGAGCAAGGTTTGCTGCTGCTTACCTGCGGTCAAAACGGCAACGTTATCCGTTTCCTCTACCCGCTGACCATTCCGGATGCGCAGTTCGACAAAGCCCTGGATATCATTAAATCTGCAACACAAATGTGAGACTCGAGATGATCAATTTACACAATGCTGGCTTGCTGCTCGATAGTTGTCCGGTTGATGGCGAATGGAGCCACGCACTGTCGGGTAAGACAATGACCGTTGTGAATGCCGCGACGGGGCAGAAAATCTCTGACGTGCCATTCATGGGGCAGGTCGAAACACAGCGGGCAATCGCTGCGGCTGAAATTGCGCAGAAAGAGTGGAAGACGCAAACCGCAGCGTACCGGGCGAAAATCCTTCATAGCTGGGTGAGTCTTATCAATGAAAATAGCGAAGACCTGGCGCGGCTGATTACTCTCGAAGGTGGGAAACCGTTGGCTGAGGCGCGTGGGGAAGTTAACTACGCCGCCTCATTTATTACCTGGTTTGCTGAAGAAGCGAAAAGAGTCGATGGCGTGTTGTTACAACCGACCAGCCCTGACCAGCGCTTTATCGTGTCGAAGCAGCCGGTCGGCGTTTGCGCGGCTATCACACCGTGGAATTTCCCGGCAGCCATGATCACCCGCAAAGTGGCACCGGCGTTGGCCGCAGGCTGCGCGATTATCGTTAAACCGGCGGAGCAAACGCCGTTGACCGCACTGGCGTTAGCCAAGCTTGCAGAACTGGCGGGCCTGCCAAAATCACTGTTGCAGGTGATTACCGGTGATGCGAAAGAGATCGGCGACGAACTGTGCCGGAATGCCACGGTGCGCAAACTCAGCTTCACCGGTTCCACCCAGGTCGGGCGTTTATTGATGGCTCAGTGTGCGCCGACGATTAAAAAGCTGTCACTGGAATTGGGAGGAAATGCTCCGGTGATCGTCTTTGATGATGCCGATCTTGAGCAGGCGGTAAAAGGGATTATGGTGTCGAAATTCCGCAATAGCGGACAGACCTGTGTGTGCGCGAACCGCATCTACGTGCAGAGCGGTATTTATCAAAAGCTGTGCGATGAACTGGTGAAAGCGGTCGAAACCTTGAAAGTCGGTAATGGTCAGGATGACGGTGTCACACAGGGGCCGCTGATTAATGCCAAAGCGATTGAGAAAGTGGAACTCCACATTAACGATGCGCTGTCAAAAGGGGCTGCGGTGTTAACCGGCGGACACAAACATGCGCTGGGTGGGAACTTCTTTGCACCGACTGTAGTGGCAAATGTCACGCAAGAAATGCGCTTTGCCCGAGAAGAAACCTTTGGGCCAGTGGCCGCGCTGTTTAAATTCGAGTCCGATGAAGAAGTCGTTAATTACGCCAACGATACCGAGTTTGGCCTCGCCGCGTATATTTTCACCCAGGATGCGAAACGCCAATGGCAAATCCCCGAGGCGCTGGAATATGGCATGGTTGGCGTGAATACCGGGCTTATTTCCAACGAAATTGCGCCGTTTGGCGGAATCAAACAATCAGGGCTTGGCCGTGAAGGTTCGCGTTTTGGAATTGATGAGTATCTGGAGATGAAGTACGTCTGCGTGAAGCTCTGATAAACCCGTCATACTTCGAGTTACAGGGGCGTTGGCTGCATTGTTCCGCTCATTTGCCGCCACCCTGTAACTCGATTTACTTAGTTTTTTACCCTCACTCATTCTGCCAGCGCCATCTATTTTCCTTTTGGTTTTCCTTCCCCCAATGCCTGCCTGATGTGAATTTTAAAATGTTGCGATTGCGATCTTGTTCTTAACAATTATGTGACATCGAGTCTATACATATAACATATTATGTTTTATAAAATACTCACACTGCCTGCCCTTATGCCACATAAAGAGAAAAGATATGGAACAGACGACAGACAAAGAAAACCATCAACATCAGCCAGTTGAAGGCGAACAATTCAATCGTTCGATAGGGCTGATGTCTAACTTCGCATTGGGATTTACCTATCTTTCGCCACTGACAGCGGTGTACTCGCTGTTTGCGCTGGCCATCACTCTCGCCGGGCCTCCGGCCATTTGGTGGATACTGATTGTGGCGTGTGGGCAATTACTCGTGGCGTTAGTTTTCGGTGAAGTAGCATCGCAATATCCGATTACCGGCGGCTTATATCCATGGGCGAGAAGGCTGTGGGGTAAAAAATATGCGTGGATTGCTGCCTGGATTTATCTTTGGGCGTTAGTGGTGACCATTACGTCGATTGCGGAATACACCGCTACTTTCGTGGCCTCTTTATTCCACTACGCCACCAGTGCCGGCAACATGATGGTGACGTCGGTTGTCTTGTTGCTGATTATGATGGTGGTGAACATGTCGGGTACCAAAAACCTGGCACGGGTGGCGCGAATTGGTTTCTGGTGTGAAATCGTCAGCGTCATTGCGCTGGGCATTTATCTGCTGATATTCCATCGCTCACAACCTTTCTCCGTGGTATTCGATTCGATGGGCGTGCTGGCAAAAGACGGTAATTACACCACCGCATTTATGTCTGCATCACTCATGGGGCTGTTTATGTTCTTCGGTTTTGAAGCCTGCGGTAATGTGGCAGAAGAAGTAAAAAACCCCGGTAAGAAAATTCCCGTGGCGATGATTTTAAGTATCGTATTTGGTGCCATCTCAGCCGTTATTTCGATTATGGGCTATCTGTTATCGTCCCCGGATCTGATTAATATTGTAAACGGCAAAATTTCTGACCCCATCCCTGCAATCCTTAACGAAGCGTTGGGGCCAACCGGAGCTACCGTGTTTATCGTTGTCGCCGTCATCGCGATGCTGTCTTGTATTCTTTCGCTGCAGGCTGCATTAAGCCGCCTGATATTCTCCTTCTCCCGCGATAACATGCTGCCTGGCAGCCAATGGATGTCGAAGATCTCCAGGCACAGCGTGCCGGATAACGCCATGATGGTGAGCTGTTTGTTACCGGTGATTATCTGCGTGTGGGTCTACTTCCAGCCTGATAGCCTGGCGCGTATTACCGCGTTTGCGGTCATCGGTATCTATATTTCCTTCCAGATGGTGGTATTAGCCGCATTGCGCCAACGTTTAAAAGGGTGGAAACCGGCGGGCGAATGGACGGTGGGATCATGGGGGATTATCGTCAATATTCTGGCGTTAGCTTACGGGTTGTGCGGTATTTGGTTGTTGGCCCAACCGGCTGAAAGTGAAAACTTTATGGACCGCTGGACGGTACTGGTAGGGCTGGCAATTGTCATCGGTTCCGGGCTGATTTATATGCTGATCAGCAAACCGTTTGGCCGCTCGAATGCACCAGAAAATGATGCGATTGAGTACGCCCGTAAATTGAATGTTGAGCAGAGCTAATGTAAAGACGTTAAAGGGTGGATAACACTTATCCACCCTTTATGATGACTCAGAATAAACTATGCAGACTGATATAAATTAAAGTAATCATTCTCAAATACAACGGCGGCGTATTGTGGATTAAGTAAATCACCGACGCGACATCTTGGATGGGTAGAGAAAATAATTCGTCTATCTTTATTGGTCAGAATAACTCTGTCATTCACCGCGTAGGGTAATAATTCATCTTCAACCCGACTGACTAATAAATCTATTGCTGCAACCCCTAGAAAGCGATCCTGAAAATGCACCGGCACCGCAGCGGTGAGGGTGTACGAGGTATTGCAAATATAGTCGACGTAGGGGCCATGTAAAAAAGCGTTATCAACCGACGGAGCTTGTTTAAACCATTCAAAGGTTCTGAAATCCAGACGCTGTTGGGTAGCCTGGTCTAAATCAAGATGGACCTGTTTTACACCATCAGCTTTCTTATACCACCACTCCAGAAGCCAGAATTCCTTATTACTCTCGCTGCTTTCAATGTGGCTGGCAAAACCAGCGCCGGAACAGTACACATTGCTGCTCAGGGTCTTTTTAATAAGATCCTGAATGGTATTTCTTACAGACGGTTCAAGAAGATGTGCCAGATTAACATCTTTAATTTCAGCCAGGGCAGCTTCAATTTCCCTGGCAAGTAAACTGGTTGACGTAATGGTAGAGTTAATGATGCTATCAATTTTATCGCTAAGGTTACGGAGTGATGTTGTTTGTAGCATATTTATGCCTATTTTTATTTATACGCACGCCGGATATCTACGGAGTGCTGTTTGCATTGTGCTTCAATTTATTTTCTATCAGATAGAAAGTAAACGTGTCGATTAAATTTTTAGCCATGTTTACTGACTCAACTTCATTATGTGATGCAAGCACGTCAATTAACGAGGTATACAGATCAACAATCTCACGATGTATATTTTCTGAACGGAACAGAATCGCCACCAGTGACGACCATTCAGACTGTAAAATCAGCTCCTGATTGGCCAGCCGTGCTGACTGGGAACACGCGGCAATGGCTAATAAACAGCGCATGTCCGCCTGAGTGCGAGCTTCAGGCGTGGTGGAAGTGCTAAGCACCTCAACAAAATCGCGCAAGCGAGTGATATCTGCGTTTGTCATTCGGCGGGAAGCAAGCCTTGCACTGTGGCTGATAATGGCACAATGCATTTCACCCAAATCAGACAAATAATCAGTACTTAACGTCTTAAATGGATTAAGAATATTGTTGAATTCCCAGGTTTGCTCGCAGACAAAACTCCCACCATTACGCCCACGCACCGTGTGGATTAAATTATTGGCGCGCAGCGTATTTAATGCTTCCCGAATCGTGATGTGCGAAACACCCATCATTTTTGCAAGATCGGCTTCGTTAGGTAACTGCTCATTTGCCTCAAGCAGCCCGGTAATAATGGCATTAGAAAGTCGCTGAACTATCTGATCGGAACGGCTGGCCTGACCGATTGGCGCGAATATCACCGCATGCGTAATCATAATATTCCCTGGTAAGATAATCCTTTATACCCGCAACTCGAATAATTCGGGGTATAGATGTGCCACTGAACATAGCATACAACCCCTTGTTAATGAAGGAAGGCTAACGTATCCGGGCCCGTTTGCTTCCTTGTTTCTCAGTTGCCTGTGACGGTTCACAACGCGTGATTCTCGCAAGCCAATTGCAGCGTAAAAATTCACTTCAAAATGGGATGCATATCATATTGTTAGCATAATGTTATTGAATTTAACCTTCGATAAACATATTACATAATATAATATATGTTTAAACGATCGGAGAGCGTGATGAAAATTCTTAAGCACTTTATTAATGGGCAATATGTATCGGGTTCGGAGGAGAACCTCTTTGAGCTGATAAGTCCTGTGAATGGAGAAACTTACGCCCTGTCGCCCTGTGCGGGTCGTGATGAGGTCGAGCAGGCCTATAGCGCGGCGAAAAGTGCATTTACCGTGTGGAAGCGTTCCACGCCGTCGCAAAGGCAGCGTGCGCTGTTAAAACTGGCGGATGAAATTGAACGTAATGTTGAGCGCCTGACGCAAGCGCAAAGCGAAGAAACCGGTCAATTGCGGCATTTCATTGAAAAAGAAGAGATTGCGGCATCCTGTGATGCACTACGATTTTTTGCCGGTGCGGCGCGTTGCCTGGAAGGTAAAGCATCATACGAATATGCTGAGGGCTTAACCTCCACCATTCGTCGCGAGCCGTTAGGGATTGTCGGCCAGGTTACCCCCTGGAACTATCCTTTCATGATGGCCGTGTGGAAAATTGCCCCGGCGCTGGCCGCCGGGAACACGGTGGTGTTAAAACCCAGCGATACCACGCCTGTCAGCACCTTAATTTTGGCCGAACTGGCAGCGCCGCTTTTCCCGCAGGGCGCCTTTAATGTGGTGCTCGGTAAAGCGGAAACGGGCTCGCTGGTGGTTTCCAGCACCGAAGCCTCGCTGGTATCCATAACCGGTTCGGTGCGTGCAGGATTGCAAGTTGCCGCATCTGCTGCGGCGAACCTGACCAAAGCACACCTCGAACTGGGTGGCAAAGCGCCGGTTATCGTTTTTGCCGATGCAGACATTGAAAAAGCAGTCGATGTCATCACCACGGCGGGTTTCTTTAATGCCGGACAAGACTGCACCTCGGCGACACGAATTTTGATTGAAGCCGCCATTTATGAGCCATTCCTCGAGAAACTGGTCAACAAAACCCGCCAAATCAAATTTGGTGCCCCTGAAGATAAAAACGCGTTGTACGGTGCGTTAAACAGCCGCAATCAACTTGAACAAGTTAAAGGGTTTATCAGCCGTTTACCGTCACATGCCGTCATTGAAACTGGCGGGAAAGCGGGAGACGGTCCAGGCTTCTATTTTGAACCCACAATAATCTCAGGGCTTGAACAGCGTGACGAGGCAATCCAGCACGAAGTGTTTGGCCCGGTCATGACCGTACAGTCGTTTTCCTCGGAGGAGGAGGCGCTGGACAAGGCCAATGATGTGGAATATGGCCTGGCGTCGAGTATCTGGACGAGCAACCATAGCCGCGCCCAGCGCTTGAGCATTCACCTGGATTTCGGCACCGTCTGGATTAACAACCACATCCCGCTGTGTGCAGAAATGCCGCACGGTGGCTTCAAGAAGTCGGGCTACGGTAAGGATTTGTCATCCTATTCTCTGGATGAATATACGCGGGTGAAGCACATTATGTGTGACATCTCCGAATAGTAAGATCGGTATGAACGCCTCTCTGATTATATTTTAAGGTGATGAAATGAAAGCAATGAAAGTCGCTGTTTTATCCTTTGCGCTATTCTCAAATTTGGCATTGGCGGATGTGTCTCCCTTAACGGTGGTCAAAGATTATATGTCGGCGTGGAACGCGCATGACTCCGCGAAGGCGGCACAATTTTTGGCTAACGATGTGGTGTATTACGATGCAGCCAGCGGTACGCCGGTCAAAGGGAAAAATAATGCCGAAAAAGAGGTCATTGGCGCGTTTATTAAAGCCGTACCGGATTTGACGTGGAAAATGATCAGCAAGCCAGTGTATGACCACGACACCATCGCTTTTCGCTGGGAATTTAGCGGAAAAAATAGCGGCGAATGGGCGGGCAGTCCAGCCACCAATAACCCGATAAAATTTGAAGGTGTCAGTTATATCACCGTTAATAACGGGAAAATTACCTGGCAGGGTGATTATTATGACTCTAAGAAACTGGATGAAGAGTTAAAGCCACAGACTAAATAAGGATTTTTATGTCGATTACCAGACGTGATTTTCTCAACGGAGTTGCCATTACGATTGCCGCAGGGGTGACACCATTAGACCTTGCAAAAGCGGCCGGTAAAGCCAGTGCGATGATGGGTGAGGACTATTATCCTCCTCAGCTCACAGGGCTGCGTGGGAATCATCCCGGTTCATTTGAAATGGCGCACGCGATTGGTCGTGACCATGAAAAATTCAGTACCGATCATCTGCCCATTGAAGAAGAATATGATCTGGTGATTGTCGGCGGTGGGCTAAGTGGATTATCTGCCGCCAGCTTCTGGCACGACCTGGCGGGGAATAATAGCAAAGTCCTGATACTCGATAATCACGATGACTTTGGTGGTCACGCGAAGCGAAATGAATTTAACACGGGCGGTAAAAAGATAATTGGCTACGGGGGCAGTGAAGCATTTCAATCGCCGAGCCGGAATTTCAGCCCGGAGGTCAATGGACTGATGTCTACCGTCGGCGTCAGTGTGGTCAGAATGAAGCAGAGTTTTGATGTTAATTTCTACCCCGATTTAAAACTCAGCCGTGGCGTTTTCTTTGATAAAAAGAATTTCGGTGAAACCAAAATTGTGAGTGGCGATCCTGGCCATGCCGTCGCCGATGATATTCCGCGAGATAAACTTAATGGCCGCAGCCTTGAGGCCTTTATTAATGATTTCCCGTTGAGCGAAAGTGACCGTAAAGCGATTTTAGATTTGCATGTGAATCCGGTGGATTACCTAAAAGGTCTGTCGGTCGATGAAAAAACCGCGTGGATGGACACCCACAGTTATCGGGATTTCCTGGTGGAAAAAGTCGGCCTGAGCAAAATGGCCGTGATGTATTTCCAGCAACGCACCAACGACTTTTTTGCCATTGGTATTGAAGGCGTGAGTTGTAGCGATGCCCGAACGTGTGCGCTTCCCGGGATGGATGCCATGGATCTGCCACCGCTTGATGAAGAGGCACAGGCCGACCTCGACGAACCTTACGTTTATCATTTTCCTGACGGCAACGCCGGGCTTGCGCGCCTGATTGTCCGGCACCTGATCCCTGAGGCTTTGCCGGGTAACACCATGGAGGACTCCATCACCTCCAGGCTTAACTATGAAAAGCTCGACCTCCCGGAAAACACGACGCGCCTTCGCCTGAACAGTATTGTCATTCATGCGGCCAATACCGAAGACGGGGTGGTGGTGACCTATGTTAATGACGGCAAAGCGCATCGCGTGAAAGGGCGAAAAGCCATCATGGCGGGATACAACATGATGATCCCGTATCTGGTGCCTGAGACCCCGGAACAGCAAAAAGCCGACCTGCGGATGAATGTCAAAGCACCGTTGGTTTACACCAATGTGATGGTAAAAAACTGGCAGGCATTCACTCAGCTTGGCATCCACGAATTCTATTCTCCCGCCGCACCTTATAGCCGCGTGAAGCTGGATTATCCGGTCAGTATGGGGAGTTATCATCATTCGCAAAACGCCGATGAACCCATGTGCCTGCATATGGTTTATGTGCCGACTTATCCTGGTAGCAAGCTCAGCGCACGCGAACAGTTCCGCCAGGGACGGGCATATTTGCTGGGGACCCCGTTCGATACGCATGAAAAAATGATCCGTTCGCAATTGCAGGAAATGCTCGGTCAAACCGGCTTTGACCATGAACGTGACATCACAGCAATTACCGTTAACCGCTGGGCGCACGGTTATGCCTATTACGCCAGTGCGCTGTTCGATGATATGGACGAGGTGCCGAAGATAATCGAGAGGGCGCGTCAGCCGATTGGACGCATCGCGATAGCCAACTCTGATTCAGACTGGGATGCCTACGCACATACTGCGATTGACCAGGCGTGGCGCGCGGTCAACGAACTAAAAGCGATGGGATGAGCGACATGAAACAGACTTTACTGGCTTTCGGCTGCTTGTTAGTGACGGGGAATGCCACGGCACTTTCCGCAGGTGAGTATATGGCGCGAGTGTCGGACTGTGTGGCTTGCCATACCGTTGAAGGCGGCCAGCCCATGGCGGGTGGGAAAAAGTTTTCCACGCCTGTTGGGGATATTTACTCGACCAATATTACGCCCGATAAAACATCTGGCATCGGTCAATATAGCTACGATGATTTTGAAAAAGCCGTCCGACAGGGCATTGCAAAGGAGGGGCATCCACTGTATCCCGCGATGCCATATCCCTCTTATGCCAAAATGACCGATCAAGACATTCACGCACTTTATGATTATTTCATGAATGAGGTGCCTGCATCGCCGGAGAAAAACAAAGAGAATGAGATACCCTGGCTGCTTTCGGCCAGATGGCCGTTACACGTCTGGAATACGTTCTTTGTCGACGAGATGAAGGCGGATAACCCCGCAACAAAGGCCGATAAAAACCGCGAATTACTCAGCCGGGGGCTTATCTGGTCGAAGGGGCGGGGCATTGCGGAGCCTGCCATACCCCCAGGGGCGTGGCGATGCAGGAAAAAGCGTATGACGCATCCAGCGATGTTTATCTTAGCGGCGCGATGATTAATGGCTGGTATGCGCCATCGCTGCGAAATATCACTCTGTCGCAGGATGAATTAAAGGATTTATTGCATATGGGCAGGAGCCAGCATAACGCGATATCCGGGCCAATGAGCGAGGTCGTCACGCAGAGTACGCAATATCTGAACGAAAACGATCTGGATGCCATTTCATTTTATCTGCTGAGTTTTAATCACAAGGCCACCGCTCCGGTTTCGCCTGACGGTACCATTGTCTATAAACCGACGGATGGCAAAACGCTTTATTCAATGTATTGCTCAACCTGCCACGGTGATGACGGGCGAGGCAAAGATTTCACGGTTCCTTCGCTGGTGAATAACGCTTTAATTACCGCTGACGATCCTTCGTCATTAATTTCGGTTATTTATCATGGTGCAGAAACACCCCAAACCCAGGGCAATATCTCTTTTAAAATGCCTGCTTATAAAGAGGTGATGTCTGACGATGAAATGACGAATGTCGTTAATTATGTCAGAGGAACATGGGGAAATGGGGCACCGCAGGCGAATCCAGATGATGTGGCTAAGGTTAATCGCGACTGAGGTTGTAGACGGCCTGCGAGGGCGTTAGATTACGTTAACCCCTTTTGCTATCTGGATATGTGATGACTGAAATTAAACTGAACCTGAATGACAAGGAAGATATTCGGCAGAAGCTGGTGGATTATTGTGAGGCGAATTTCGATTTAACGCTCGAGCAGTTTGATGCCGATTTTTTCACCGATTTCGTCATTAAAGAGTTGGGGCCTGCGTTGTATAACGCCGGAGTTGATGAGGCTATCAAAACCCATGCGGCTTATTGTGACCGCATCCAGGAAGAGATGGATCTGAAGAAAATTCTCTAGCTTCTGAACATTAGATAAACGTTTTGCGGCAGCCAATAATCGGGCTGCCGCAAAAGTTTAAACCACGCTCAGCAGTGGACTAACTCCGGCATTCGCGGAACAGATCAAGGTCAGGGTTATACACGCTGGAGGTGATGTCCCAAAGCCCTAACACTGATGAGAACAGGTTGTCGTGCGAGTAGTCGTTTTTAACCGCATTGTTTTTCAAACACGCCATATTTATATGTTTGTCGCTGATAAAGCCGGGCGACATCCACACCTGCATCGGAATATGCGTTTGCTGGTCCGGTGCCAGCTTGTACGGTGTGCCGTGCAGATACAGGCCACTTTCCCCTAATGACTCACCGTGATCGGAAACATACAGCAGTACGGTGTTGTACTGGTCGCTGTATTTTTTCAGTTTTTCAACCATTTGAGCCAGTACACGGTCAGTGTGGCGAATCGTGTTGTCGTAGGTGTTGACCAGTTGTTCTTGCGTACAGTTCTCGATATCGCTACGCGCACACTCTGGCATAAAGTGGCGATCTTCAGCCGGATAACGCTGATAATAGGTCGGCCCATGGCTGCCAATCATATGGAAGGCGATGAGTTTATCCCCGGCCATTTTAGCCACTTCCTCATCGAGATGTTCCAGCATCACCTCGTCGTAACAGGTGTCGCCATCACACAATTTCGCGTTATCGGTGGGTTTAATTTCGATAGTCGGGATCCGTTTACATACGCCTTTACAGCCGCCATCGTTATCTTTCCAAAGCAGTGAAACCCCAGTCTTTTGCACCACATCGAGGAAGTTTTCACTGTTGGAGGCTTTCCTGGCATCGTAATCGGTGCGGTTCATATTTGAGAACATGCACGGCACGGAAATGGCGGTGGCAGTACCACACGAATGCACATTCTTAAACGAGATAACCTCGCCCGTCTGGCTGGTGAAGGCGTTAGTGTCGCGTGCATAACCGTTCATCGAGAAGTTCTGGCTACGCGCGGTTTCACCAATCACCAGGAACATCAGGGTAGGTTTTTCTTTATGGGCGACACGTTTGGCGTCATCACCTAATGTCTGGAACGGTTCTTTGGTCGTGAAGTAAGTGTCTTTTAGATAGCGTACGGTGCCATAGGCGTAATTCGCCGGGATAATCTCTTTGTTTAGCGTCGAGTTATTGCGACCAACGGAGGCGTAATCCTGATAGTAAAGTGCCGCCACGCCGCCAATCAACAGCAGGGATGCAACCATGGACAACAAGCGATATACGATGCCCTTATACCACTTGGCTGGATATTCAATCTCAATTAAAAACAGCAAGATAGCGGGCAGCACACCGGTTAGCAGCACCCATAAAATGATTGAACCATTCAGATAGGAATGGGCTTCCTGTGGATTCGTTTCCAGGATGTTTTGGATCATTGACTGATCGAACATCACTTTGTATTTCAACGTCGAGTAACTGACCATCGAACCCGTCACTAACAGCAGGGCAAAAAATGGTTTCAACAGATAGCGAATTGAAAAGGGCAGGAAGACAAAGTTGAGTGCCGCGACAAGTACAAAGGGTATGGAGATAACAAAGCCAATTTTGACGTGTTCGAGGTGCGTCAAAATATCGTAAAAATGCAGTAATACTGGCCAGTTAAGCAAGAAGGCAAAAACCACCGCCAACAGTAAAACCAGTGGGATAAGCTTAATCCTGAAAAGTACGGGCATTAACATCTCCGAGAAGTCATTGATTCCAAAAGCTACGGCTGTCCGAATGGACACATTCGTAAAGCGACAGCTGAGGTGGCATTTTCATGCGCAAACTATTTAATTATAAAAATGCTGATCCTATAAATTATGGGCAGCATAGTGAAAATACAGGGTGTCCAATAATTGCCACGTGATGAATAAGGAAAATGCCAGCGTAGTAGACTCAGCTGCCACCAACGGAATCAGTTTCGTGGGTGACTATTTAAGCATTACGAACCTTAATTTAACCTTAATCGAATTAAATCATTAAGGAGAACAATTTCTTGTAGATTTACTTCAGGTTAAATTGAATAGATTCATGCTGTTACGAAATTTTTATACGGATTTCAAATCGTAGCGCAATTTTCAAACAAAGTGGCTTTTTTCTTTTTTATTGGCTCATTCTTAATATTAAGCTAAGAAATCTCTGTTATGTGTTTTCAATTTAACTGCGGTTTAGATTCGGTCATATTTTGCTTTTGTTTAATAAATCTGCATCATGATAAATACATTTGCGTGCTGCTGGTTTCTGACGGTCGTGACGGCTCGAAAAGTATAGTATGGGAAAATGGATTTGTGTCGTGGGGATGTTCTTCGGTTGATGACGAATCTGGAATCCTGAAAGAAAGTGCTGAAACAGGCACGGAAGGCGGGTAAGTGAAGGTTTACCCGCCAGACGGCTGTTATCTACGGCCCAGCAAGAAGCCAAATACGACACCTACCGCGGCGGCAATGGCTAAACCCGCCACCGGGTTGGTCGAGACCTGATCCCGCACATTATCTGCCGCGTCTCGTACGGCGTAGCTGGCTTGTGACGCATATTTGCGTGCCGCTCCCTTTAATTCTTCATCAGGGCGCTGGGTATGTTTGCCATAAAATTCACGCGCTGTACCTGCTGCTTCGTTAACTTTGTCTGCTGTTTTATCAAACATTCTGAACTCCTGATCGGTAAATACAGAACTCAGTATAGTTGAGTGAGCGCGGGGAAACGTTTTCGCCTGACAATTCGGATAATGAGAAAAAATGGGCTATTTTTGCAAGACAAAGAGATCGAGGAGGTCGATGTGTTGAATTCTGATGATTTTCCGCAGCTTTATCGCCGTACCAGCGAGAAAACCCTTGAGCAATGGAACGCGCATTCCGGGATTGGTCAGGTGAGGGACGAAGCTTTTTATGATCCGCACAAGCTGGCGATCACCAGTGGTATCCAGCCTGCGCTGACTCCGCCGTTAACGCAGCTGTTGCAAGAGCTGCATCAGCTTGCTGAAAACGATCCACGCGCTGACGTCATGCCGTTGAGTGGGCTGCACTTTACCTTTTTTGCTATTACCATGCCGCAATACCTGCGCAGTGATATCGCCGCAGTCGATCCCGAACTCCTGTCCATTTTTGCCGAACATGCAAAAAACCTGACGGTGAGCGTGCGCAATTTGCAGCTGGTGGCATTGCCGAATCAGTTGCTGATCGCAGGGACACCGGAGAGAAACAGCTTGCAGGCAAAAGAGGCGTTTGCCCGTCGCCTGATTGATTCCCCCTGGCGGGATAAACTCCGCGAGCGTCATGGCGACATCCCCTTACCGCCTCCTTTCTGGCACAGCACACTGGTGCGCTATCAGGCGCAGTTCCTGCCAGAGCGCTTCAGAAACTATTTTCAGGCGCGACAAGCGCACCATTACGGGGACGTCTCAGCTGAAGTGAAATTAGCGTTCACAAACTACAACTGGACCGAAGTATTCAGCTGCCCTTAACCCATTGATAGAGGTTCCTGGTTTAAAAACTCGAGCTGCGTAAATGACTGAGCTTGCGATAGTTCTGCGGTGACATCCCAACATATTTATTAAACGTGCTGTAGAAACTGCTGCTGGAGTGGAACCCGGCGGTGAGCGCAATATCGAGAATCGACTTGTCAGTATCACTTAACAGGGCGCGCACATGGTTAACGCGCATCGCGGTGATATATTGCTTCATGGTCAACTGCATCACCCGCTGAAATATTCCCATCGCATAATTGGGATTGAGTTTGACATGCTCGGCGACGCGTTCAATCGTCAGAGCCTGATCGTAATTCGCACCGATAAATTCCAACATCTGACTGACATAAAACTGCGCGTGGCGTGAGACGTTATTGCCGTTGCTCTGCGTGCGCGGTGTCTTATTGACCAGAATGGGCTGCCAGCCGGAGAGGCTAAAACGCTTGAGCATGAGCGCAATTTCGTCGATTGCCAGCTGCCGAATTTGCTCGTTGGGGCTGTTTATCTCCTGCTGCCAGCGTTCAACCTCAAAAGGACTGAGCTGCTGAGCGTTCAGTGATTTGATAACCATGCCGTGGGTAACATGGTTAATGAGCTGCCTGTCCAGTGGCCAGGAGAGAAACAGATGCATCGGCAGATTAAAAATCGCCATTTTTGAACAGCGACCGGGGCGGGTGAGTTGATGTGGCGTACAGGCCCAGAACAGAGTGATATGCCCCTGCTTAATCTGCACCACTTCATTGTTAATCAGATATTCAACATCGCCATCGAAGGGGACATTCACC
Organism: Buttiauxella selenatireducens; assembly: GCF_031432975.1. Classification (GTDB taxonomy): domain Bacteria; phylum Pseudomonadota; class Gammaproteobacteria; order Enterobacterales; family Enterobacteriaceae; genus Buttiauxella; species Buttiauxella selenatireducens. Next base: position 2,268,942 of record NZ_CP133838.1, read on the forward strand.
TCTACCTGGCCGTGCCAGTGGCAGGATTCCATTGAGTGCGGTATCCGCAGCTCGATGTCCATACGTTGGTATTCCGAATAGAGCGACAGCGGGCTACGCGTTTTTTGATCGGTGCTGTTGCACATATGCGGGTCGGGCGGCAGGCGCACTGGGCTGAAATCCATTTTTCTCTCCGGTTCCTGAATAATCAGATATTGTGGCATAAACCTGGAAAAGCACCTGTGAAACGCCCGAGGTTTGTCGAGCTAATGCACACGATTATTACTGATTTCCCCGAAACCTCTTCTTTCCAGGTTAAAAACTCCGGAAAACTCAGATTTAACGGCGCAGTGAAAATAATCTGAGTATTCCGGAATGCTCGGTCGGGAAGAGGGAGGAGAAGCGGAAATCTGCGTGCCACTCTGAGAGTGTTCAATCATGTCTCGGAGAAGCAGAATGTCAGCACCTAAAATTACCTTTATTGGCGCGGGTTCCACGATTTTTGTCAAAAACATTCTCGGTGATGTTTTCCATCGCCAGGCCCTGAAATCCGCCCATATCGCCCTGATGGATATCGATGAAACCCGCCTTGAAGAGTCGCATATTGTGGTGCGAAAGCTGATGGATTCAGCCGGCGCCTGCGGCAAAATCACCTGCCATACCGACCAGAAAGCCGCTCTCCAGAATGCAGATTTCGTGGTTGTCGCTTTCCAGATTGGTGGCTATGAGCCGTGTACCATTACCGATTTTGAGGTCTGTAAACGCCACGGCCTGGAGCAAACCATTGCTGATACTTTAGGCCCGGGCGGCATCATGCGTGCGCTGCGTACTATCCCGCATTTATGGCAAATTTGTGAGGATATGACGCACGTTTGCCCGGAAGCCACGATGCTCAATTACGTTAACCCGATGGCAATGAATACCTGGGCGATGTACGCGCGGTATCCGCAGATTAAACAGGTGGGGTTGTGCCACTCGGTGCAGGGAACCGCAGAAGAGTTGGCGCGGGATCTCTCTATCGACCCGGATTCGCTGCGTTATCGAAGTGCCGGGATCAACCATATGGCGTTTTATCTGTCGCTGGAGAGAAAAACTGCCGATGGCGAGTACGTCAGCCTCTATCCTGAACTGCTGCAAGCCTATGAGTCGGGGCAGGCACCGAAACTCAATCAACATGGCAATACGCGATGTGAAAATATCGTGCGTTACGAGATGTTCAAAAAGCTGGGTTATTTCGTGACGGAATCTTCTGAACACTTTGCAGAATATACGCCGTGGTTTATTAAGCCTGGGCGTGAGGATCTGATTGCGCGTTATAAAGTGCCATTAGACGAATATCCGAAGCGCTGCGTTGAACAATTGGCAAACTGGCGTAAAGAGCTGGAGGAGTATAAAACTGCCGAAAGAATCGATATTAAACCGTCGCGTGAATATGCGAGCACTATCATGAACGCGTTGTGGACCGGTGAACCGAGCGTTATTTACGGCAACGTGCGCAACGATAACCTGATCGAAAACTTGCCGCAGGGCTGTTGTGTTGAGGTTCCCTGCCTGGTGGATGCCAACGGTATTCAACCCACGCATATCGGGATGTTGCCGTCCCACCTTGCGGCGCTGATGCAAACGAATATTAATGTCCAGACACTGTTGACCGAAGCGATTTTGACCGAGAATCGTGAGCGCGTTTATCACGCCGCCATGCTTGACCCGCATACTGCGGCGGTATTGGGGATCGAGGAGATTTATGCTCTGGTTGACGATTTGATTGCGTCCCATGGCAACTGGTTACCGGCGTGGTTGCACCGCGCATAAGAGCGAATGCCGGGTTTTATTCCCGGCACCTGACGAGTCTAATAACAGAAGGAGGGCACTGGTAACAGTGACCCTGTACCCTATATGAGCATATCGATTACAACAAAACTCAGTTATGGATTTGGGGCATTTGGTAAAGATTTCGCTATCGGTATCGTTTACATGTACTTGATGTATTACTACACCGATGTCGTGGGTTTGTCGGTGGGCCTTGTGGGCACACTGTTTTTGGTGGCAAGGATTTGGGATGCCATCAACGACCCGATCATGGGCTGGATAGTGAACAGTACGCGCACGCGATGGGGGAAATTTAAACCGTGGATTTTGGTCGGGACGATTGCCAACTCCGTCGTGCTGTTTTTGCTGTTCAGCGCGCATCTTTTTGAAGGCACGACCCAGGTGGTATTCGTCTGCGTCACGTATATCTTGTGGGGGATGACCTACACCATCATGGATATTCCGTTCTGGTCGATGGTGCCAACCATTACCCTGGATAAACGCGAACGCGAGCAACTGGTACCTTTCCCGCGCTTTTTTGCCAGTCTCTCAGGGTTTATCACCGCAGGGATAACGCTGCCGTTTGTTAATTATGTGGGGGGCGGGGATCGTGGGTTCGGTTTCCAGATGTTTACTCTGGTGCTGATTGCCTTCTTCATCGCTTCAACCATCATCACGCTGCGTAATGTCAAAGAGGTTTACTCGTCTGGCAGTGACCCAACGGCTGACAGCAGCCGCCTGACATTAAAAGCCATCATCGCGTTGATCTATAAAAACGATCAGCTCTCCTGTGTGTTGGGGATGGCGCTGGCCTATAACATCGCATCAAATATCATCGCTGGGTTTGCGGTTTATTACTTCACCTATGTTATCGGCGATGCCGATCTCTTCCCGTACTACATGTCATATGCGGGGGCGGCAAACTTGCTAACACTGATTTTGTTCCCACGTCTGGTAAAAGCGCTGTCGCGCCGCCTGTTGTGGGCTGGAGCCTCCGTGTTACCCATTCTGGGCAGTGGGGTGCTGCTATGGATTGCGTTGGCGGGGTATCACAACGTTTGGCTGATTTCGCTAGCCGGGGTTTTGCTCAATGCCGGTACTGCGCTCTTCTGGGTGTTGCAGGTGATTATGGTGGCAGACACGGTGGATTACGGGGAGTACAAACTTAACGTGCGCTGCGAGAGTATTGCCTATTCGGTGCAAACCATGGTGGTTAAAGGGGGCTCGGCATTTGCCGCCTTTTTCATCGCCCTGGTGCTTGGCATTATCGGATACGTGCCAAATACGCCGCAAACGGAAAGTACCGTGGTCGGTATGCAATTCATTATGATTGCTCTACCCGCGGTGTTCTTCCTGATAACCCTGATTTTCTATTTCCGCCTCTACAAACTCAACGGCGATCTGTTGCGAAAAATCCAGATTCATTTGTTGGATAAATACCGCAAGCCTGTGACCACTGAAGTACCAAAACCCGTCAGCATCATCACCACAAAAACATCAGACGCGAAGGCATAACAACAACGCAGGGCATGGATGCTCTGTAATGGAATAACGAGAATAGTGATTTTTTTGAATTTAAAACGGGAGAGAATCAGGGGAGTAACAACTAAGAATGGTGCGTCCGAGTGGACTCGAACCACCGACCCCCACCATGTCAAGGTGGTGCTCTAACCAACTGAGCTACGGACGCACTGTTTTGCTACGATGATAAATACTGCGGTAAAACTTTAAATGGTGCGTCCGAGTGGACTCGAACCACCGACCCCCACCATGTCAAGGTGGTGCTCTAACCAACTGAGCTACGGACGCATCATGTTGTCTGTGACAACGGGGACGAATATTAGCGGCAGCCCCCGAGCCTTGCAAGTGGAAAACAGCAATTTTCTTCCAGAATTCACTCGTTTGCTGCGCATCTGTGCAACTCGCTGGAAAAATAGCCGCCAAAACGGCGGCTATTGTGTTTTAACGCGCCGCGCGCTGCAAAATTTTCACTGACGGTTGGCGTTGCAACATACGCATTCGCAGCATCATCATGATTGCCGCTGAGGTCAGACCGATAATAAAACCAGTCCAGAACCCTGCCGGCCCCATCGGTGCGACCACCCAATCGGTCAACGCCAGAATGTAGCCGCTTGGCAAACCCAGCACCCAGTAGGCGATAAAAGTGATAAAGAAAATCGAACGCGTATCTTTATACCCACGCAGCACGCCGCTGCCGACCACCTGAACGGAGTCAGAAAGCTGGTAAACCGCCGCCAGCAGCATCAGGTGCGCCGCCAGTGCGACCACTTCCGGATTGCTGTTGTAGAGCAGGGCGATGTGTTCGCGCATCACTATGGTGAAAATGGCGGTGAGAGTCGCCATACACATCGCAACGCCAATTCCCGTCCACGCAGCGGTTTGGGCATCAAGCGTGGAACCCTGGCCTAAACGGAAGCCGACGCGAATCGTGACCGCCGCGGAAAGTGACAACGGCAACACGAACATGAGCGAGCTGAAGTTCAGGGCAATCTGGTGACCGGCGACGTTAATAATGCCTAATGGCGCGACCAGCAATGCCACGACCGCAAACAGCGTAACTTCAAAAAACAGCGCCAATGCAATCGGCAGCCCAAGCTGAGTTAAGCGTTTCATCACTTTCCAGTCAGGCTGGACGAAGCCTGTAGGATTGCGTATATCGCGCATTGAGCGTGCCTTTTTCACATAAGAGATCATGCAAAAGAACATGACCCAGTACACCGCAGCGGTAGCAACACCACAGCCTACGCCACCAAGCTCAGGCATGCCGAAGTGCCCATAAATAAAGATGTAGTTGACCGGAATGTTAACCAGCAGGCCGATAAACCCCATCACCATGCCAGGTTTGGTTTTCGCCAGGCCTTCGCACTGGTTACGAGCCACCTGGAAGAACAAATAGCCGGGAACGCCCCACAACAGCGCGCGCAAATAGCCCACGGCTTTATCGGCAAGTTGTGGATCGATATTTTTAGTCGCATGGATAATATGGCCCGCGTTCCAGAGCACAATCATAATGAGTGCCGAAACAAATCCTGCCAGCCAAAAGCCCTGGCGAATCTGGTGAGCGATGCGATCACGACGGCCTGAGCCATTAAGTTGTGCAACAGTCGGCGTCAGAGCCATCAGCAAGCCATGGCCAAACAGGATGGCGGGTAGCCAAATAGAGGTTCCGATTGCCACAGCGGCCATATCGGTTGCGCTGTAGCCACCGGCCATCACGGTATCGACAAACCCCATTGAAGTTTGTGCAATCTGCGCGAGGATCACGGGTATCGCCAGTGCAAGGAGCTGGCGGGCTTCAACTATGTACTTCTGCATTTTTACACCTGATTATTTTAATTTTTAGAAAGACAACAAGACCGCCTTAAATGGCAGTAAAAGAAATTGCAGGGAAATTAACCAGAGTATTGTAGCGGGAGAATCTGATTTCGCTAGTCTAAAAATAGTGGGAACTGGCAAGCCTTTTTTCCAACTGTTAAAGTGCAGCGTGATAAAATTATTAGCTGCCATTTAATTTCAGGAGCTTTACGATGTTTACAGGTATTGTGCAGGGCACAGCAACCCTGGTCTCCATTGATGAGAAACCGAACTTCCGCACGCATGTTGTCGCAATGCCCGAAACGATGTTACCCGGCCTTGAAACAGGGGCTTCGGTTGCGCACAACGGTTGTTGTCTGACGGTGACGGAAATTAATGGCAACCACGTCAGCTTTGATCTAATGAAAGAGACGCTGCGCATCACCAATCTCGGCGAGTTAGTCGTGGGAGACAGTGTTAACGTCGAACGTGCTGCCAAATTTAATGATGAAATCGGCGGGCATCTTATGTCCGGGCATATTATGACCACGGCTGAGGTATCCAAAATTCTTACCTCAGAAAATAACCGCCAGATCTGGTTTAAAATTCAGGACAAAACCTTGATGAAATATATCCTGCATAAAGGATATATCGGCATTGACGGTATTAGTTTGACCGTGGGTGAAGTGACCGCGACCCGTTTCTGTGTGCATTTAATTCCAGAAACGCTCCAGCGCACCACACTGGGCAGTAAGAAGCTGGGTAACCGCATCAATATTGAGATTGACCCGCAAACCCAGGCGATTGTCGATACCGTTGAACGTGTGCTTGCACAACGTGAAGCGACGTTGGCTGCGGTGTTGCCTAAGGTTTAATCCGACGTAAAAGCGGGGGAGTATCTTCACCCGCTTTATTTTTTAATCACCTCAGGCAATTAATAAACTTCCTCGCACCACATTGCTGGATTGGCGCTCTCCTAATAGTACTTCGACGGCCCGACGGGCAATGCTTTCTAGCGGATATTTGATGGCGGGAATAGCGTTTGACCCTGGCATTCTGGTTGAACCGTCGAGGCTAAAGACCATCACCTGTTCCGGCACGTGTAATTGATACTGATTGAGCATCATGACCGCCTCTTGCGCCTGGGTGTCGTCCGTGACTAACAGGGCAGAAAACTTCACGCCACGGTTAATCAGACGTTGTAGCGCAATGCGTACTGACGACTCATCTTCAATGACTAACTGGCGGTTAAAAGGCACGACATGGTTGTGCAGGGCCTGATGATAACCTTCTAGCGTCAACGCTGCCGCTTCGCCGCTGGCAAAGTTAATTAACGCGATATGTCGCCGTTTCTGATTACATAAATAGTGCACGGCGGTTTCAGCAGCAAAAACATGATCGCATTGAATGCTGAAATTGTTTGAGCCGCTCAGGCAATCAATCAGCATGATATCGTCGGCGAGATCCGGGAGCGGGAAACGCGCGCCCACTACCACCAGCGCATCACACAAACCGTTAGATAACTCCTGCGCGGCTTGCGCTACGCTGTCGGGCTCATTAGCAAAGCGCAGCAACAAGTGCTTATGATGCTGATTGAGCTGTTTTTCCAGCGCTTGCAGGTAGCCTGTGGACTGCTGAATATGCTCAGTGGCACAAATAACCCCAATGCAGTTTGTCGACTGGCTGCTTAGGGATTGAGCAATGGCGTTGGGGGTGTATTTCAGAACTTCGGCTGCGCGTAATACCGCCTGACGACTCTCTTCTTTGACACCTCGGCTGCCGCTTAATACGCGCGAAACGGTGGCTTTAGAAACCTGCGCCAGGCGCGCTACATCATTAATATTCGACATGGTCTTTTCCCAGTCCTCAGCCAGAAACGGGCCTTGCGGCCCGAATACTGAGATTACGTCCGATCGTTAAAGCCATTTTCAGCAGCGGTCGCGCGATACCATTCGCCGCTTTTCTTGATGGTGCGCGCTTGCGTCTCCAGGTTTAACGAGACAAAACCGTAACGGTTTTTATAGGCGTTACACCATGACCAGTTATCAATAAACGTCCACATATGATAACCGAGGCAGTTGCTGCCCTCGCTGATACCTTTGTGCAGCCACTTCAAGTGATCGCGCACAAAATCAATGCGGTAATCATCCTGAATTTGGCCGTTCTCATCGAAACGCTGTTCGTTCTCAACGCCCATGCCATTCTCGGAAATATAGCAATTCGGGTTGCCGTAGTTTTCACGCAGGTTAGTAAGAATATCGTAGATCCCTTGCTCGTAAATTTCCCATCCACGGTATGGGTTCATTTTGCGGCCCGGCATTTCGTATGACTCGAAGAACCACTCCGGCATAAATGGGCTATCAGGATTGACCAGCGAGTCGCGGCACTTGATGCGACGCGGCTGATAGTAGTTTATGCCCAGCAAATCGACGACACCCGCCGCAAGCAGGGCTTTATCTTCTGGCTGACACGCTGGCAATTGCCCGTGTTCTTTCAGCAACGCGACCAGTTCCTGCGGGTATTCACCGCGCAGAGCAGGGTCGAGGAAGCTGCGGTTAAACATCAGGTCTGCAATATTGGCTGCTTTGACATCGGCCGGGTTTTGCGAACGAGGGTAAGACGGCGTGAGGTTGAGGATAATACCAATTTCGCCACCGTCGTTACGCTCATGGTAAGCCTTTACGGCCAGAGAGTGCGCAATCATGGTGTGGTAAGCCACGGTCGCTGCACGTTTGAAATCCACCACATTTGGGTAATGGAAATCATACAAATAGCCGCCTTCAACTGGGACAACCGGCTCGTTGAAGGTAAACCAATGCTTCACACGATCGCCAAATAGTTCGAAGCAAACCGTGGCGAATTCAGCGTAAGCGGTGACAACGTCACGATTCTCCCAACCGCCTTGCTGTTGCATCACCATCGGCATATCGAAGTGGAACAGGTTGATAAACGGTTTGATACCTTGCGCCAGCAGCTCGTTGATCACCTGATTGTAGAAGGTCACCGCTTCCTGATTTACCGTGCCGCGGCCTTCAGGGATAAGACGCGCCCAGGAAATCGAGGTGCGGAAGGTGTTGTGGTTGAGCTGTTTTAACAGCGCGATATCTTCTTTCCAGTTTTTATAGAACGTCGAGGTATCCGCTGGGCCAACGTTGTTATGGAAACGGGTCGGTTGCTCTTTATACCACTGATCCCAAATGGTGGCAGACTTGCCAAAAGAGAGCGTTTCGCCTTCAGTTTGTGGTGCTGAACTCGCGCTGCCCCACCAAAAGTTATCAGGGAATACATATTTCATTTTCGTTCCTCGTTTGACGTACCTGCCATCAGGGCAGGTAAAAAAGGGTTAATTTGCGGCTACTGGATTATTGCTTTCCTGCACATTGCGCTCTTCGTCCTGTTTCAGCAGGGTGCGCTCGTAAGCCTTCAGGAAGGGGTAATACATCACAGCCGACATGACCATACAAATCAGACACATGATTACGGGACTTACCGCCCAATTTGCAGCCCACGATGCGCCAATGGGAGCCGGTGTCGTCCACGGTGTTAACGATACAACCTGCGCAACCCAACCTAATTTTGTCGCAACGTACGCGAGGGTTGCGTTAATCATCGGCACTAAAGTAAAGGGTAAGAAGAACAGTGGGTTCATGATGATGGGGGTACCGAATAAAATCGGTTCGTTGATATTAAAGAAGCTTGGCACCACACCCATTTTACCGATAGTACGCAAGTGAATGGCGCGGCTGCGTAGCAACAGGAAAGCGAGGGGCAACGTGGAACCCACGCCACCAATCAGCAAATAGTGATCCCAGAAACCTTGCAGGTAAATATGCGGCAGCACATTGCCTGCGGCCAGCGCCGTCTGGTTAGCTGAAAGGTTGGCCATCCAGAACGGGTTCATGATGCCGGTGACAATCAGCGCACCGTGAATACCGGCAAACCACAGGATCTGGCAGATAAATACCGAAATGAGAATCGCCGGGAGGGAATCCGATGCCGAAACCAGCGGCGCGAGCAGATGCATGATCGCTTCTGGAATAATCATTCCCGTCGTGGATTCGATAAATAAATTCAGCGGGTGGAGCGTGGCCACAATCACGACAACGGGGATCAGAATCTCAAACGAACGGGCCACACCGGTTGGCACCTCCTTCGGCAAACGGATAGTGATGTTGTGGCGTTTGAGGAAAGCGTACATTTCGCTGGCATAAATGGCGGTCAGAAGGGCGGTAAAAATGCCCTGGCCCGAGAAGTATTGCGTTGAAATATGCCCGTCTTTATAGGGAGCCGCGACCAATAAAAAAGCCATAAAGGCCAGTAATCCGGTCATTATCGGGTCGAGCTTATAGTGCTTCCCGAGGCTTGCACCAATACCGACTGAAATAAAGAAGGTCATCACACCCATGCTGAGGTTAAACGGCAACATCAGCTGTTCCCGGTAGTTTAGGGAAAATTTTAACCACGAGCGTGCGAAGCCCCAGGAACTGTCGGGTGAGAACGGTGGGAAAATAAACACTAACAAGAAAGAACCGATAATCATAAACGGTAGCGCAGAGATAAAGCCGTCGCGGATGGCGATGACATGGCGCTGAGAGCCCATTGCTCCGGCCATGGGGGTGACCTTTTGCTCAATCACATTGACCATTTTTTGGTACATGCTCATGGCGGTATCCTTGTTAGTTTTTTGGAAGTGGGTCAATTGTGAAACAAAACGGAAACCGGTTTCCATTGAGGAAAGAGATAAGTGTTAGCGGGATCAAACTCATGAATAAAGGAGCGTCGGAAACGTGAGGAACCCCACAGTTTGTTATGAAAATGCTACAGATGGTTAAGAGAAGCGACTACCCCGACAGCGCCGGGGTAGTCGGGGATCAACGTGGAACGCGTAAACCGTGTTCGACTCCACGAGTGAAGACGATTTGCCAGAGCTGAATGTCGCGGGCGCGGAAGGCTCCCGCACACGCATTGAGGTAATAACTGAACATGCGTTTGAATCTTTCTGAATAGTTATTAGCAATTTCCGGCCAGTAATTCTGGAATCTTTCATGCCAGGCCATTAACGTTTTGTCATAGTCGGCACCAAAGTTATGCCAGTCCTCCATCACAAAATGTCCTTCGCTGGCTTCAGCAATTTGGCGTACCGAAGGTAAACAGCCGTTCGGGAAGATGTATTTGTTTATCCATGGGTCGACGATGTTATCGGTTTTATTGGAGCCAATGGTATGTAGCAGGAAAATACCGTCGGGTTTTAAATTGCGGTCAGCGACGTTGAAATAGGTGGCGTAGTTTTTGGGGCCTACGTGCTCGAACATACCGACGGAAACAATACGGTCAAACTGCATATCCAGATCGCGGTAGTCTTGCAGCAAAATAGTGACGTCCAGCCCGACACAACGCTCCTGCGCCATTTTTTGCTGCTCGGCTGAAATCGTTACCCCATGAACCGCCACACCGTAATGTCGTGCGGCAAATTCGGCAAGCCCACCCCAACCACATCCAATGTCCAGCAGCGTCATACCCGGTTCGAGATGCAGCTTGTCGCAGATCATTTTTAGCTTGGCATTTTGCGCGTCGCTAAGGGTGCTGGCGTCTTTCCAGTAGCCGCAGGAATATTGCATATGCTCATCAAGCATGCGGGTAAATAAATCATTACCGAGGTCGTAATGCTCTTTACCGACAATCCAGGCGCGCTTTTTAGATTGCAGGTTGATAATGCGAGCGGCGGCAACCCGAAGCGTGTCTTTTAAATGATGGGGGAGTTGGTTTTCCAGCCCGGCGCGAATGGCGTTATGAAAAAAAATATCCAGTCGGTCACAGTCCCACCAACCATCCATATAGCTTTCACCCAACCCCAGCGTGCCCTCTTGCAGGACGCGTTTAAAAAAGTCGGGATGTTTAACCTGGAGATCGAAAGGGCGCGGGCCATTTATTTCCACACCAGCCTGCGTGAGCATTTCGCTTACGATTCGATACCACGGGTTATTTTTTATGCTGACTTCTTCTATACACGATGAACTCATAGCTTCTCCATCACCTTTGTGTGAGGAACCTTAAAACAGCGTAGACGCTATTTTGGGCATGTGAGAAATGTCACGGGAAAATCCGCGAGCCTGATATCCGACGTAGAACAGAGAAAGGGCGAGTGCCCATGAAAAATAGCTGCATAAAACAACAAACGGGAGCACAAAGGCTCCCGTCAAACTTCATTATTATTGTGCTGACGGTCGAGCCGTTAGTAAGTATAGGCTCGCCGAAGCGGTGGTTCAATAAAACATTGTTAGCATGCTAACTACATGAGTGTCACGCTAACTTGCCGATTAATGTGCATCAGATTCAGCGGGTTGCCATACTTCGGCTTTTTTACTGCGTTGCAGTAAATAGCCCAGAATTGACAACACAATCGTCACCAACATCACACTGGTGGTGGTCAACAGTGGCGTCGCAACCAGCCAGGAGACCATTAAGCTTGCAAAGAAGCACAGACCTAATTGCAGCGTGTTTTGCAGCGCAGCGGCTTTACCGGTTGCTTGCGGGAAGGGCAGCAGAGCTGATGCCACCACAATGGGGTAAATAGCGCCGTTGGCCATGGCCATCACACAGAATGGGATCAGCAACAACGTGAGGTTAGCGTGACCGCTCATGGCAACCGCCCATGTTGCAAAGGTGCTCAGTGCATAAAGGGCCAGTAACCACGGCAGCATCTGCTTACCTTGCCATTTTTGCAGCGCGCTGCGGCAGCCGTAACCACCAATTAAGAAGGCGATGGTTTGCGGTACATAACTCAGGCCGATGGCGGCCGGGCTGTAACCCATATCGTTAAGAATGAAGGGGGAGCCGGTAAGCCATGCAAAGAAGCTGGCGGAGCAGGCGGCATAGATCAACACGTTGCCGCTATAAACTCGGGAGCTCAGCAATGACATGAAACTCACTTTATTGTCTTCAGTTTGCGGATGATGCTGGGTGCGGGGTTTCAGACGTAAAGTCGGGATCATCAGCACCAGAGTGATGACAAACAGCGTGGCGAAAATCGCCTGCCAGTCAAAGTGGTTCAAAATCCAGCTACCCAGCAACGGTGCCAACGCCGGGGATAAGCCAACCAACGGCATAATCGTTGCGAAAATACGATTAGCGCGATTCGCCGGGTAGTAATCGGTCACCAGAGCCTGCCAGCTAACTGCCGCCGAACAGACGCCAACCGCCTGAACAAAACGCAGTACCAAAAGCGCAGTGGCGCTTTCTACCCACAACATGCCGATACAGCCAATCGCAAACAGGCTTAATCCCGCCAGCAATACCGGTTTGCGGCCGAAGTGATCTGACAGGGGGCCCCACATTAACTGGGCAAACGCAAATCCAGCCAGGAACAAACTCAGGCTTGCACTGACTGCCGATGCATCGGTCTGTAAATCTTGCTGAATGGCAGCGAAAGCAGGCAGATACATGTCTGTGGCAAGGAAGCCCAGCACACTTAATCCGGCCAGCCAGATAAGAAATCCTTTTGAAGGTTGCATAATTTTCTCTTGATTAAACTTGCAGGTTCATTGCCGCGAGAGTGTACGGAGTGCAATTACGCTTGTGAAACGCTAATATTTGTAGGTTGCGTTCAAAAATTTTGTGAGCAGAGAAATGTGGTCAGAATACTCGCTGGAAGTGATAGATGCGGTGGCGCGCAATGGTAGCTTCAGCGGTGCGGCACAGGAGTTGCACCGCGTTCCGTCTGCCATTAGCTATACGGTACGGCAGCTCGAAGATTGGTTAGCTGTTCCGCTATTCGAACGGCGTCATCGTGATGTCGAATTAACCCCTGCCGGCCTCTTTTTCCTTAAAGAGGGCCGCTCTGTTATCAAAAAAATGATGACGACACGGCAGCAGTGCCAACAGATCGCTAACGGATGGCGCGGTCACCTGGCCATTGCGGTTGATAACATCGTTAAACCTGAGCGAACGCGGCAACTGGTCGTGGATTTTTATCGCCATTTTCCGGATATCGAACTGCGCATTTTCCAGGAAGTGTTCAACGGCGTATGGGATGCGCTGGCGGATGGTCGTGTCGAGGTGGCTATTGGTGCAACCCAGGCTATTCCGGTCGGAGGGCGTTATGCCTTTCGCGATATGGGAACGTTGAGCTGGCGTTGTGTGGTGGCTTCTACACACCCTCTGGCACAGCGCGGTGGGACGTTAAGCGATGATGACCTGCGTGACTGGCCGTCGTTGGTACTCGAAGATACCTCGCGTTCGTTGCCTAAACGAATTACCTGGCTGTTAGATAACCAACGCCGTGTCGTGGTGCCAGATTGGGAGTCCGGTTCGGATTGTTTGAGCGCAGGTTTGTGTATCGGCATGGTGCCGTTGCATATCGCCAGGCCGTGGCTGGATTCCGGGCGATGGAGCGAGTTAACCCTGGATAACCCGTTCCCTGACGCAGCATGTTGCCTGACCTGGCGGCAAAACGACGCATCACCCGCATTGGGCTGGTTACTGGATTATCTGGGGGACAGTGAAACGATGAATCAGGAATGGTTACAGGAACCTGAGCCCGAGTAAACCCGGGCTCAACAACACTTAACGACGATAATCGCGGAATGGGCCATCAGCTACTGAACGGCGTTCGATCAGGCGCGGATGGACTTCAATCGATTGGGACTCTTCGCGTTTATTAACGATTCTATCCAATAGCATGTTAAACGCCGTTTCCCCCAGCGAATCTTTTGGCTGGTGGATGGTGGTCAACGCCGGTGAGAAGAAGCGCGCGTTACGCACATTGTCGTAACCAATAATGGAAATATCCTGCGGTACGCGCAGACCCATTTCATCAGCGGCACAAATTGCCCCCATCGCCATGATGTCGCCGCCACAGAATACTGCGGTAGGGCGATGAGACTGGCCGAGGATTTGCTGCATAGCGCGATAACCGGATTCAGGTTCAAAGTCACCCTGAACAATCCAGTTTTCTGGAATAGAAATACCCGCTTCTTCGAGTGCTTTCATAAAGCCAGCATGACGACCGCCGCCAGTATTGCGTTCCATTTGGCCAGGGATAGCACCAATTTCGCGGTGACCGCGTTCAATTAAATAACGACCCGCCAGGTAGCCACCGTGGAATGCGTTATCGACTACGGAGTCGGTGAAATCGGCACGGGACTCGCCCCAGTCCATCACAACCATTGGGATGTGGCGGTACTCTTCGAGCACGGAGAGCAAGGAGTCTGGATATTCAGAGCACATCACCAGCAAGCCATCGACACGCTTTTGCGCCATCATCGATAAGTAAGCGCGCTGTTTTTCAAAATTATTGTGTGCGTTACCCAAAATCAGGGTATAGCCTTTTTCAAAGCAGCTATTTTCCACCGCTTCGATAATCTCGGCGAAATAAGGTGCTTCGCTGGAAGTGGCAAGCAGACCGATCGTTTTGGTGTGATTAACTTTCAGGCTTCGTGCTACAGCACTCGGTGAGTAGTGCAATTCTTTAATTGCAGCCCATACCGCGTTGCGCGTTTCTTCCGCCACAAAACGGGTTTTGTTAATCACATGTGATACGGTTGTAGTGGAAACGTTTGCGCGCTTCGCCACGTCCTTGATTGTCGCCATTAAATTTCACTCCGGGCCATATCTTAACCCCCTGATTACTAATGTGTTAAACGTTTGCGTACGCTGACTCCAAAGGCAACATAATGGTTGCGGGTATGCCGGGATTGCGACATAAAACGGGAGGAGGGCATTGAATTGACGATACGCAATAAATTAGCGAGGGATTTTGGCCTATCCTGGCGAAAAGTGGAAGAGGGAAAATGGATATCGGGTTAAAACCGTGAGGATTTTTATCTCCGATTGTGGGAAACTCACCATGACACATCGATTGTAAGGCTGTTTTGTAAGGTAACAAAAAGGAGTTGCTGATGAGTACCGATCTGAAATTTTCAATCACGACCACAGTTATTGTTCTGGCTTTGATTGTTTGCGGCGCATTAACTGCCGTACTGCACTGATTAAGATGGGCCGCTTATCGCGGCCCATTAACATTCCCCTAAATAGCCCTGCAACTCGAACTATTTAGGGAGCAAACTTCTATGCTGCAAGATTCTTCGCAACAAACGCCCAATTCACCAGCGCCCAGAAATGCTCGAGGTAGTTAGGACGAGCATTGCGGTAGTCGATGTAGTACGCATGTTCCCAGACATCCACTGTCAGCAGTGGTTTAGCGGCAGTAGTCAGTGGCGTACCCGCGTTGGAAGTAGAAACAATCGCTAAAGCGCCATCTTCCTGTTTAACCAACCACGTCCAACCTGCGCCAAAGTTCTTGATAGCGGCATCAGTAAACTGTTGTTTGAATTCAGCGAAGCTACCGAAAGATTTGTTGATAGCGTCCAGAAGTTCGCCAGTAGGTTCCCCGCCTGCGTTTGGTGCCAGGCAGTTCCAGTAGAAGGTGTGGTTCCACACCTGAGCGGCGTTGTTAAAAACACCACCCTCGGAAGTACGAACGATCTCTTCAAGCGTTTTACCTTCAAACGCCGTGCCCTTAACCAGGTTATTCAGGTTAGTGACATAGGTTTGATGGTGTTTGCCGTAATGGTATTCCAGGGTTTCAGCGGAGATATGCGGTGCTAAAGCATCTTTCGCATACGGTAGTGCAGGTAGTTCGAACGACATTGCTAACTCCTTATTATTACCCGTCATACTTCAAGTTGCAGATGCGTTGGTTGCATTCGCTCACCCCTGTCACTTACTTGAGTAAGCTCCCGGGGGTTCACAAACTTGCCGCCTTTCTGCAACTCGAATTATTTAGGGTATGTTTCTAAATAACCACTTTTAGTGCGGGTTTAGGTTAACAAATTGAAAGGATAAGCAAAAGAAGAACTCACCTGCCCATTTCAGGGCAGGTGAAGGTTTTAACGAATGGTTTTAGATGTCATGACGCGTTTGGCGCCAACATAGTGGCGTTGCCAATAGTCTTCGCTCAGCGAGGTGATTTGAATATCACGGCCAGTACGCGGTGACTGAATGAATTTCCCATTACCGACGTAAACACCAACGTGATCCGCCGTGCCACGGCCCTGGGTGCGGAAGAACACAAGGTCACCCGTTTCCAGTTCCCCACGATCAACCGAAGAAGCATCACGCAGGTGATACATTTCGTTTGCAGTACGTGGAATACGGAATTTCACCAAATCTTTGTAAGCGTAATAAACCAGACCGCTGCAATCGAAGCCTGTACGCGGTGACGTGCCGCCCCAGCGATACGGTTTGCCAATCTGGCCCATCAATTTGTTCATCGCCGTTTTCTGTGCTTTCTGCACCCGGACTTTATGCGCTGCTGCAATCGTCGTTGGTTGCTCAGCTTTGACTTTCACACAACGCGTTTTGTAGCCCTTACGCGGTTTACTGCATTTTTCGGTAAAAGTAACAGGCTGGACTTTCGCGAGCTGGGAGGATTTTTTGCGATCATTTTTTGCAAGATTTTTTGTTTTTGCACTGCTGGTGTTCTTAGCGATTTTACTCTTTGAGGCAGTGGATTCTTTTTTCTTGCTGGTGGTTTTAGAAGAGGTGTTAGTTTTCTTGCTGGCGGTAGTGGTTTTTTCTTTACTCTTACTGCTCTTTTCTGTGCTCTTCGTTGTGCTTTTCACAACGTGCGCTTTTTGCGCAGCCACGGGACGAGCGTGCTCAGACGCCTGCGTCAATGGTGTATACGGCAAGGTAAATAGCAGAGCACAGAGCGTGATAGAAATTTTTGTTATCCGCGCCACTCGACAATCCCCTGGTTAAAATGAATGCACGATGAATACCATCATGCCCGTGTATGATTTTGCGAAACCCGCCGATTCTAATCTATAAGACGTAATAAAGTTAATAACCTTTTTCTATTCGTCTTGCTGTTTCGTTACCGTACGCAAAAAAAATGACCAAACTAATGGTTGTCAGGCTATTTATTGATCGGGCTTATAGTTATTTCCTGATTTGCAGCTGCGGGAAAAGTGTTATTCTTGATGCATGTTGTCCCTCCATCGCACATGAAACAGAGACCCTGCAAAAAATGGTGTTTTCTGGAGAGGGTGTCAATCGCTACAATGGCAGGCTAATGCCAGGACAAGGTTTGAGGAAGCAAGCAATGAGCACTATTGAAAAAATCCAACAACAGATTACAGAGAATCCAATCCTTCTTTATATGAAGGGTTCTCCGAAACTGCCTAGCTGCGGCTTCTCAGCCCAGGCTGTGCAGGCGTTGTCTGCCTGTGGTGAGCGTTTCGCGTATGTTGATATTTTACAGAACCCAGACATCCGTGCTGAGTTGCCAAAATACGCAAACTGGCCGACTTTCCCACAGCTGTGGGTTGATGGCGAACTGGTTGGCGGCTGCGACATCATTATTGAGATGTATCAGCGTGGTGAATTACAGTCATTGATTAAAGAAACCGCTGCTAAATACAAATCCGAAGAGCCAGACGCAGAGTAATTTTTCGCTGGAGTATGGTATTAACGGTAATAAAAAAGCGACCTGTTACGGTCGCTTTTTTTATACTTTTGATTCGGGTTCTTCAGGCAGCGGGAGCGGCCATCCACCTAACCGTTTCCAGCGATTCACAATCTCGCAGAACAGTTGTGCGGTTTGTTCAGTGTCATAAAGTGCGGAGTGCGCCTGGCTGCTGTCAAATGGCATGCCAGCGGCAATACACGCTTTAGCCAGTACTGTCTGGCCTAATGCCAGCCCGCTCAATGCGGCTGTGTCGAAAGTGACGAATGGATGGAACGGGTTACGTTTTAATGAAGCACGTTCTGCCGCCGCCATCATAAAGCTGTGATCGAATGTCGCGTTATGGGCAACCATGATTGCGCGGTTGCATCCGCTGTCTTTAATGCCTTTGCGCACCATTTTAAAAATCGCATGCAGCGCATCATATTCACTAACGGCCCCACGCAACGGGTTATGCGGGTCGATGCCATTAAAGGCCAGCGCTTCAGGCTGAAGAATTGCACCTTCAAAAGGTTCGACATGGAAATGCAGGGTTTCATCAGGCGATAACCAGCCATCTTGATCCATCTTTAAAGTGATGGCAGCGACTTCCAGTAAAGCATCGGTTTTCGCGTTAAACCCAGCGGTTTCAACGTCAATGACTACCGGATAAAAGCCACGGAAACGGTCACACAGGCCATGCAGTTGCGTGTTGTCAGACATCAGGATCTCTTAATACGGGGAAAAAGCAGCGCGCATTATGGCAAATTTTGCGAAGGGATGCAGCAGTGGGCGAGATGAACGCCCACTGACAGTGTATTAGTTACCCAGACCTTTGCCTGCGTCTTTGTTTTCGATCAGCTCAATTTTATAGCCGTCTGGATCTTCAACGAAAGCGATGACGGTGGAACCGCCTTTTACCGGACCCGCTTCGCGGGTGACGTTGCCACCGTTTTTGCGAATACGCTCGCAGGCTTCGGCTGCGTTTTCTACGCTCAGCGCGATGTGACCGTACGCGTTACCTAAATCGTAGCTATCGGTGCCCCAGTTATAGGTCAGTTCGATAACCGCTTCTTCGGTTTCCGGGCCGTAGCCAACGAACGCGAGAGAGTATTTATATTCAGGATTTTCACTGGTGCGCAGCAGGGTCATGCCCAGTACGTTAGTGTAGAAATTGATGGAGCGTTGCAGGTCGCCGACGCGCAGCATGGTGTGAAGTAAGCGCATAAAATCCTCGTATTCTACCCGTCGCCCTTCAAGATGCAGGGGTGTTGGCTGCTCTCGTTCACCCGAATCACTTACTCAAGTAAGCTCATCGGGATTCACTCAATTGCCGCCTACCTGCATCTCGAATCGCTTGGGTATAAATGGTTGATTTTTCAAACCGAGTTAAAAAAGGGAAGTAAGTATATACCCAAAATAATTGGAGTTGCATCAAGGCGGCAAATTCAAGAGTCCCCAGGAGCTTACTTGAGTAAGTGACTGGGGTGAGTGAATGTAGCCAACGCAGAGGCAACTTCAAATATGAAGGGTATAGCGGCGATTACTCGCCGCTATCAATGGACTGTTCTTATAATGTCGGGTAATCGGTGTAACCTTCAGCACCACCACCATAGAAGTTTTCTGGGCGTTGGGTGTTGAGTTCTGCATTGTGGTGCAGGCGTTCAACCAGATCGGGGTTCGCGATGTAGTCACGACCGAATGCGACAGCGTCGATTAAACCTTTCTCGATTAACGACTCTGCCTTTTCCGGGGTATAAGCGCCCGCGCCAATGATAACGCCGTTGAAACGCTCACGCACTTTCTGACGGAATTCATCGGTGTACGGCTTGCCACCGGCCCAGTCAGGCTCGGACATGTGCAGATAGGCAATCCCGCGTTTGTTTAATTCTTCAATCAAATACAGCGCATCAGCTTCTTCGTCCGGGCCGTTATCGACATTCTGGAACGAACCGATTGGCGAAACACGAATACCTATGCGATCGGCATTCCACTCTTTGCTCACAGCATCAACCACTTCCAACACCAGACGCGCGCGGTTTTCACGGTTACCGCCGTATTCATCGGTACGGTGGTTAGACGACGGAGAGAGGAACTGGTGTAGCAAATAGCCATGTGCGGAGTGCAGCTCGACCATATCAAAACCAGCATCACGCGCATTGCCTACCGCCTGACGGAAATCATTCACGATGCCCGGGATTTCACTGAGCTCAAGTGCACGCGGCATTGAGGTGTCGACGCGGATTGCATGTCCATTTTCATCACGCAGTGAGGTGCGCGTACCGGCAGAAATTGCTGATGGCGCAACAGGCGCCTGCTGGCCTGGCTGAATGCTGGAGTGAGAGATACGACCGGTATGCCACAGTTGCACGGCAATGCGACCATCAGCCGCGTGAACGCCAGCCGTGATTTTCTTCCATGCCGCAATTTGTTCATCGCTGTGCAGGCCTGGGGCACCTTCATAGCCTTTAGCTTGCGCTGAGATCTGCGTTGCTTCGCTGATGATAAGGCCGGAGCTTGCGCGTTGACGATAATACTCACCCATCAACGGGGTAGGGATATCCCCTGGCACAATGCTACGCAGACGCGTTAACGGCGCCATAAAAATACGGTTTGGAGTGGTAATGGCACCGACTTTCAGTGGGGTAAACAATTTATCTGCTGACATATAAAACGCCTCGAGTAGACCGGTCGTCTAGTTAGAAATTAAATAAAAAGCCTGTCAGGAGACAGGCTCCGCTAATAATTGGGTAACGTGGGCGAGGGCGCTTTCAAGCGGCACCGCGCTACGTGAAATCTTCGCCTGAAGGCTGGCTCCAAGCCACAGGGAGTAAATCACCTGTGCCTGGCTTAACGCAGAATCGGTGAGTTTCAGACTTTTTTCAGCATCACCTTTTGCCAGCGCATCAGCAAGTTGGGCGACGATTTGTGTGGCACCATTATTGAGTGCGGCACGCATATCTTCCGAAAGGTCACATACTTCTGCCGAAAGTTTGACGGTCAAACAGCTGATAAGGCTTCCGTGTTGGGAAAACCAGTTTGCCATTTCCTGGTACCAGGCCAGGAATCTTTCCCGATAAGTCCCGCTGCCTTGCGAAAAATGCTGCTGCAAACGCAAGTTGTAAGCGGTGTAATACCGCTCCAGCATCGCCACGCCAAACGCTTCTTTGGAGCGAAAGTAGTGGTAGAAAGAGCCTTTTGGTACTTCGGCGGTAGCTAATAATTCGCTTAATCCCATGCCAGTAAAACCGCGTTGCAGGCAAAGCTGCGTGCCGGTAGCAAGAAGATGTTCGCGAGTGTCATGGTCAGGATGTCTGTTCATGGGACTAAATGTAATAGACCGGTCGGTCTAATGCAAGGGACAGGCGGCGAATTTTTTCTGCCGCCTGATTATCAGGCTTGACGACAAGTGGCGATAATATCCATATCTGACTGATATTCATACGTTTTAATGTCCATCATGCCGAGTAGCGTTGAGAAAATATTATCCTGAGAGACTTTTTCCGCAGCGGCTTTTTTCGTCAGACAGTCAGCATTCACTGCAAAGTTCTGTTGGTAATCTTTCGACAACCAGAACAGGAACGGAATGTGTGTTTGCTGTGAAGGTGCCAGCATGTAAGGCGTGCCATGCAGGTAAATACCGTTTTCACCTAATGATTCACCGTGGTCGGAAAGATACACCAGCGCGGTGTTGAAGCGATCGCCATGCGCTTTGAGTTCGTCGATGGTGCGGCTGACAATATCATCGGTATACAGAATAGTGTTGTCATAGGTATTGATGAGCGCCTGACGATCGCAATCCTGTATCTGGTTACTGTCGCAAGTTGGCGTGAATTTACGAAATTTGTCAGGGTAGCGGCGATAGTAAGCTGGGCCGTGGCTGCCCATCAGGTGCAGAACAAAAACGGAATCCTGTTGTACGCCATCCAGCACATGGCCAAAGCGGTTCAGCAACGCGTCATCCCAACATGATTGATCTTTGCACAAGGCGCTTATATTCCACTGCGTCATATCAGTATGTGGGATTCGGTTACAGACACCCTTACAACCCCCGTCATTTTCACGCCATAACACGTTGATACCCGCATGCGCGAACACATCCATCAACCCTTCCTGATGGCGGGCAAGATCAGCATCGTATTGTTTACGCGGCATATTAGAGAACATACAAGGGACAGATACGGCCGTTTCCGTGCCGCACGATGAGGCATTAGGGAAATATATAACGTTCTGTTTTTTAAGCTCAGGATTGGTTTCACGGGCGTAACCGTTCAGAGAATAGTTTTCAGCGCGCGAAGCTTCGCCGACCACAAACACGACTACGGTCTTCTTTTTCTGTTGGGTAATCAGTGCGCCTTTCCTGGCATCTTCACCAATCTTTATCAATGTCTGGTCACCGGTAAACCAACGCGCTTTGGTGTAGCTGCTAATCGCACTGATGTAGTTGGCGGGAGTCACCATTTTCACGATGTTTTTGTTGTTACGGAACAGTGAGGCGTAGTCCTTATAAAATACGGAAGCCACCAGAATAATGATAAGCAGACCCGCCAAAACACTGACGGTACGCGTCAGGAGGGTGTACCACCAACGTGAGGGTTTGATTTTTATGATGGTCATGAACACGGCTGGCACGATACCGGCAAACCCAAGCCACAACAGCAATTGCGGGGTAACCAATGCCACCGCTTCCTGGGAGTCGGTTTCAAAGACATTGGTCATCATATTTTTGTCGATAACCGCGCCATAGGTGAACATAAAATAGTTACAGGCCGCGCAGCCAATCACCAATATCACCAGCAGGGGTTTACGTAACCACGGCAGGTTAATCAGACTAAAGATAGTCAACCAGGCGCTAAACAAAACGACAGGTACGGAGATGGCGAAAACCCAGCTGTGGAACGAATCTGGAGCAATGATTTCCCAGGTGCGCTTGATAAAGAGAAAATTAATTAACGTGAAGAAGAATGCGCAGTAAAGATTAAACTTTGAGTCGTTACACTGTAACTTTTCTAAGGTTTCCATAACAACCATAAGTGCCCATAAATAATGAGCACAGACTAATGAAGGAAGATTAGGTGAACCTTAATTTAATTAAAACGATCCTATTTCGTGTTTCGCGACAAGTGTTAAGAATATTCACCGCACCGCTTGCAACATTTTGGATGTCAGGCTTCAATTGAAATAATGCTGCAAAAAGGGGTTTAGGGTGTCTGAACAGTTAGAGTTTTTCCCGATACAAAGCCCGTGTCGCGGCATCTGCCAGTCAGATGAGCGTGGATTTTGCCGTGGCTGTATGCGAAGCCGTGATGAACGTTTTCAGTGGCAGCAGATGAGTGATGTGCAAAAGCAAGATGTGCTGCGCTTATGCCGCCAGCGATTAATGCGCAAATTACGAGCAAACAAATCCGCTTCACCTGAAGAGCCGCAACAACCCTCACTATTTTAATTCGTTGATGTCGTTATACTCAGATGCAGAATTCGTTTAATACTGAGGATCGGCCTTATGGTACAGCGCATTACGATTTCCCCGCAGGGACCTGAGTTTTCACGCCTGGTTATGGGTTATTGGCGTTTGATGGAGTGGAATATGTCCCCTCGTCAACTGGCCAGTTTTATTGAAGAACATGTCGATTTGGGTATCACGACTGCCGACCACGCCGATATTTATGGTGGTTATCAGTGTGAGGCCGCGTTTGGTGAAGCGATGCGCCTGGTGCCGCATCTGCGCCAGAAAATGGAAATTGTCACCAAGTGTGGGATTGCCACCACTGCCAATCCAGACCATGCGCTGGGGCACTACATTACCGACAAATCACACATCATCAGCAGTGCTGAAGCCTCGCTACAAAAACTGGCTACTGATTACCTCGATTTGCTTTTGATTCACCGTCCTGATCCTCTAATGGATGCTGATGAAGTGGCTGATGCGTTCACCTCGCTGCATCAGAGCGGTAAAGTGCGCCACTTCGGTGTGTCGAACTTCACACCGGCACAATTTACGCTGTTGCAATCTCGGTTGCCGTTTACGCTTGCTACCAATCAGGTAGAAATCTCACCGGTGCATCAGCCAACCATTCTTGATGGCACGTTGGATCAATGCCAGCAGCTACGCATTCATCCGATGGCGTGGTCATGTCTTGGGGGCGGCAGTTTGTTTAATGATGAAGCATTCCAGCCGTTACGTGATGAGTTACGCGCAGTGGCTGATGAAATGGGGGCGGAAACGATCGAGCAAGTGGTTTATGCCTGGGTGATGCGCTTGCCTGCAAAACCGCTGCCTATCATTGGCTCCGGTAAAATTGAACGCGTGCGTTCAGCTATCCACTCTCTCAGCCTTGATATGAGCCGCCAACAGTGGTTCCGCATTCGTAAAGCCGCTCTGGGTTACGACGTGCCATAACGCGCAAAAATAGTTATCTCCCGGAGCAATCGACTGGTATGGCCTATGCTTAACAGGCTGAAAGTCAATCCGGGAGGTAATATGAAGCGAATAAGTCTGGCTTTTCTAACACTATTTAGCTGTGCGGCAGTTCAGGCTGCGAGCACCGAGGTTCAAATGAATCTCGTCACGCCACAGGGAATTGGTCATTCTCTTGGTACGGTAAAAATCACCGAAACCGATAAAGGGCTGGTCTTCGCGCCCGATCTCCGAACACTTCCTCCTGGTGAGCATGGCTTCCATGTTCATGCCAACGGCAGTTGTGAGCCCGCAATGAAAGAGGGAAAACCTTCGGCCGCTGAAGCCGCAGGAGGACACCTTGATCCCGATAAAACCGGTAAACATATGGGACCGATGGGCGTTGGGCATCTGGGCGATTTACCCGTGCTGGTGGTCGATAATGACGGTATTGCAACCGAACCCGTGACGGCACCACGCCTGAATACCCTGGATGAAGTCAAAGGCAAGGCGCTGATGGTGCATGTCGACGGCGATAATATGTCCGATCAACCTAAACCGCTTGGCGGTGGCGGTGCGCGATACGCGTGTGGTGTTATCCAGTAAACTCAGCGGCTGCCTGCTGGTTGTTCGGCAGGCGGCGCTTGTGCCAATTGTGAAAGCGAACAATAGAGTCGCCAGATGATACCGGCAAGTTCACGCGCGGCCGGAGTATGATGGTGCGACAGAGAATCCGACATGCGCTGCAATTCCTGCAACGTCCGGGCTAAAGAGTTTTGCTGGACCCCGCGCTCGCTCATGATGTCTCTCAGGGTATGAATACATACATCGCGTACCTGAGAAAGCGGGTCGGATCGTGTTTCCCAACCGCGTAGTTGCCACACCACATGTGAGCAGTTAAGTAGCACCACGCCCCAACGCAGCAGCCATCGACGCGCCATCTCATCTTTACTGTTACTTAGCTGGCTAATGTGATGATAAACCAGTGATTCAAACTGGTTCTCAGAATGCAGTGGCTTACGGCTGAGTTGGTCAACGAAACCGCGGCGCAATGCGCGAATATGACGACGGCTTTTCCGCGAATCTGAACCAGGGCGCAGTACAGAAAATGCTACCCAGGAAAGGCCCACGCCGATAACTTTTGCCAGATTGTCGTTCAGGAAGTCGGCGAGGTCATAAACCGGGGGATTCGTCACGGCAACAAACGATCCCATGAACACAATCAATTGCCCCCATAAACCGGCAAGCTTAGGTTGTTGTAGTTTAAGTAATTGCATCGTCGCCAACAACGGCAACAAGAAAATCAGGAATTGCCAGAGATCGGTAATTTGGACCATCAGGCCAAATTTCACCAGGAAGCTGAACATTGAGAGCCACAACAATGTGCGCATCAGGAGTGTGAGTGAATTCAGCGGTGAAGGTACGGACGAATAGAGCACACAACTGATTGCCGCAAGCGTCAATGCGCCGCTGCCCGAATCCCATTGGGTGCTGATACACCAGGCTCCGGTTATGGTTATGACGCAAAATGTACGCAGTGCGCTCCATATGGCTTCAGTACTATCGGTATGACGTGCCAGCGGTGCGGTGACAGGTGGAGTGAGTACTGAAACCGGAGTGGCATTTTCCAGTTCACGCATCCAACGGCTGCTATTGAGATACAGCCAGCAGAAATAGCGCAAACGATGCCAGAAAGCCTGGTGGCGGTAATCATCTTCTGAAGGGGGAGCAATCTGCGAAAGGAGACGTGCAACGGTGTACTTATGAACATCTTCCCGCGCCAACTCTTTGATCAGCGCGTCCATAACAGGCCATAAATTTTCAGGCGGATTAGGCCAGTTCATCAACATACGGCGCAGGCTGGAGATAACACTGGTCATGCGTAATTGCTGATGAATGAGATAGTTAAGCAAATTGTTCTGACGGCGGAAACGGTAATGGCTCCAGAATGCCTGAATGCGTAACAGGTTCATGGTCAAAATTTGCCCAATCACACCTTCATGCGCGGTACGAATCGCATCAGTGGTTTCAGGCTTCCACAACATCGAGGCGTGTTCAAGCAAGCGCGTATGCATATTGCGCAGAGCGGTGAGCAGCGTGGTGCCATCTGACGTACTGGGCAGCACCATCATCATGAATGCGCCACACAAAATACCGACGATAACTTCGCAAACACGCGCCTGTGTGATATCCCAAAGTTGCGTGGTATCGACGGTATTCACCATCGGGAAAGCGATGATCGCGGCGGTATAGCCCGCCAGCATAAAGGCGTACGCCACGTTGTTCTGATAATGACTGGAGCTCCAGGTACAGAGCGCAAGCCACGACGCCATCGCAAAGGTGAACAACCACGGGTCGTTGAGCGTATTCCCCGCAATGATCAGGGAGGCCATTGCACCTATCAGGCTACCCGCGACTCGCCCAAGGCTTTTGCTGACCACGCCGCCGACCGTTGGAAAACTGACTACGGCCGCTGAGGTCATTGCCCAGTAAGGTTCATCTAAATTGAGGTAGTAGGCGATGGTGAGTGCGAGACACATCGCAATAGCATTACGCAGTGCGTAACGCCATTGGCCTGCATTCGCTTTCGCCCAGGGGGTATTTCGCCATGTCAACGCGGAGAATTTCATCGGCGAGGTCAGTGCTTAATCGTCACAGTGCAGGTGGTGCCGGAAACCAGCGTAATGCCTTGCGGGATTTCATCTAGCTGAATGCGCACAGGAACACGTTGGGCCAGGCGCACCCACGGCACATTAGGTTTAATGTCCGGTACTAAATCACTATTACTTTCCACGCTTTGATCGTATATCGCGCGCCCAATACTTTGTACTTTTCCGCTTAATGGAATATGTCCGCTATACAAAACAATCTGCGTAGCATCACCGGGTTGGATATGGCGCAGTTTGGTTTCTTCAAAATAACCCACAACGTAAAACGAGTGGCTGTCGACGAGGGCAAAAACGGGTTGGCCCACAGTGGCGTAGTTACCGGTTCGCGTGGAGAGGTTCGTTACCCATCCATCCACCGGTGCGCTGACCGTAGTTTGAGTAATTTGCCATTTCGCCTGTTCAAGCGTAGCTTCGGCCGCTTTTACAGCGGCTTGCTCGGCTTTGACATTAATATTCGCGGTATCCATATCTTCAGCCGATATGTAATTGCGGGGTAAATTTCTGCGGCGCAGTGCTTCATTGCTGGCTTTTGCCAGTTCAGACTGCGCCTGGGCTAACTGCGCTTCCGCGTTCAGTTGTGCAATGTGATAGGGCGTGGGGTCAATCGTGAACAGTACCGTACCCGCTTTGACGAACTGGTTATCTTCAATATTGAGTTGAGTAATGGTTCCCGACACCTGGGGCGTGATGCTGACTTGTTCGGCACGCACTTTCCCATCTCGCGTCCACGGAGATTGCATGTAATAATTCCATAACAACCAGCCAACAATGATGGCTACAGCGAAAATCAGCAAAGTGGAAAAGTATTTTATTGTTTTCATGTTTTACCAGACCACCAGAAACGCAAGTCCTGCACAGACGGAGAGTGAAAATAACGACAGATCCATTAATGTCGGATGCCAGATATCACCGGAATACATCCAGTCACGCAGTAAATGATGAAGAATGAGCCAGATAAAAAAGCCCAGGATTATCGCTTTAAAAATAGGGGGGAAGTAGATTGAAGCTCCTACAACCAAGTCCTGGAGCGGCAGGCCGGATGTTAAAAAATCGAGTTTCACGTCAGATAATCCTTTAAATTTCCGGGGATGACTGCCGTTTCCCCTGACTTAGTTGTAAACTAAAAGTATAGCTGGTTGCTTAACGTCAGCAAAAGTAAGGAATTTAATTTTTCAATTAATGCCTGCACAATAGTTTAAAATCAGTATAATAAGTTAGCAAGCTAATTATAAGGAGATGAAATTGGAATCGCCACTAGGATCGGATCTGGCACGGTTGGTGCGCATTTGGCGTGCTCTGATTGACCATCGCCTGAAACCTCTGGAGTTGACACAGACGCATTGGGTAACGCTGCACAATATTCACCAGTTACCGCCCGAGCAGTCACAGATTCAGTTGGCCAAAGCGATTGGTATTGAGCAACCATCACTGGTTAGAACGCTCGACCAACTGGAAGAGAAAGGGCTTATTTCACGTCAAACTTGTGCGAATGACCGAAGGGCGAAACGCATAAAGCTTACTGAACGCGCTGAGCCAATTATTAATGAGATGGAAACGGTTATTAAAAAAACGCGCAATGAGATTTTGTTGGGGATCAGTTCTGAAGAACAAGAACTATTACTTGACCTGATTAATCGCCTGGAGCAAAACATCGTTCATCTACAGACAAAAGAGTAATGCCTTTCAGTAAGCCTCATCATTCGGTGAGGCTTTCTATTTTGCAACAATCGATACTGCAGAAATAACGTGGGGCAACCTGCAAACAAGCCGCCCCTGGCATTATTAATTTGGTGATACCGTCGTTTGGCTGCCGTTGCTGGCGATGCGTACACGTTGACCCGCTACGAATTGGGTGTTGCCTTGTTTCTGCACGACCAGAATAGTGTTGCCATCATCTTTACGAATTTCTAGCTCAACACCGTCGGTTTTGTTCAGTGCACCCTGAACGCTCTGGCCCGCAACACCACCTGCTACTGCACCAGCAGCAGTTGCCAGTGAACGACCGGTACCCCCGCCAACAGTGTTACCCAGGAAACCACCCAGAACAGCACCACCAATCGCGCCCATCACATTTGAATCATTTCCTGCCTGGATTTGAACCGGACGGGTGGATACCAACGTGCCGTAGGTTACGCTTTGAACTTGCTTGGCGTCTGAGGCGCTATAAACATCGCCGGAAAGCGTGCTGGTGTTAGCACAACCAGCCAAAGTTAAACCCACTAATGAAACTGCCAGTATACGTGAAATCATTTATGACTCTCCTGATCATCTAGAAACGCCCAACCGAGCATCCATCGTGTCTAAATTATATGGTATTTAGGTGCTGAATTTAATATTAGTTCAGCCGCATTATGGCATTGAAACTAAAAAAGCCTGCATTAACCAGGCTTAAACCAGTTGCAGTTAGGGCATAACACCACTTTCACTATCATTTTGTGACGCAATGTTATTAAAAATATTAATTAATCACCGAATTGAATGTTAGTTTATGAAGGAATTAATCCCACTATTTGGCGAGTCTCCAGGAGTAACAGATGAAATCAGGGCGTTATATCGGTGTGATGTCAGGTACCAGCCTGGACGGTATTGATGTCGTTCTGGCAGCGATCGATGAACATCTTGTTGCCCAGCAGGCCAGTTACTGCCATCCGATTCCGTTGGATATCAAAAAAGCCATTCTGGCTATCTGCCAGGGGCAACAATTAACCCTTTCTCAACTCGGACAGCTTGATAATCGTCTGGGTAAATTGTTCGCTGAGGCGGTGCAAACCCTGATGAATGAACAAGGGCTGACGTATACGGATGTCACCGCCATTGGTTGCCATGGGCAAACGGTGTGGCATGAGCCACAAGGTGAAGCGCCTCATACCATGCAAATTGGTGACAATAATCAGATTGTTGCCCGCACAGGCGTCACTGTTGTGGGGGACTTCCGTCGTCGTGATATGGCGCTTGGGGGACAGGGAGCACCACTTGTGCCTGCTTTCCATCAGGCTTTACTTGGACATCCTACCGAACATCGTATGGTGCTCAACATCGGCGGTATCGCAAATCTCTCGCTGCTCATTCCCGAACAACCGGTACGCGGCTTCGACACTGGGCCGGGAAATATGCTGATTGATGCCTGGATCTGGCGTCAGCGTGGAAAAGCCTACGATAAAGACGCGGAATGGGCGATCAGCGGTAAGGTGATCCTCCCGTTGTTGCAGCAAATGCTAAGCGATCCTTACTTTGCGATGCCCGCGCCAAAAAGTACCGGGCGCGAGTATTTCAATTATGGCTGGCTCGAGCGTCAACTCGCGGCATTTCCAGGCGTTGCTGCAGAAGATGTTCAGGCGACACTGACCGAACTGACTGCGATAACGATTTCAGAGCAAGTCTTGTTGAGCGGCGGTTGTGAGCGCCTGATGGTGTGTGGCGGGGGCAGCCGTAATCCTTTATTGATGGCCCGTTTGGCTGGGCTCCTGGCGGGAATCGAAGTCACCACCACTGACGACGCGGGAATCAGTGGTGATGATATGGAAGCGTTAGCTTTCGCCTGGCTTGCCTTCCGCACGTTATCTGGGCTACCGGGTAATTTGCCTTCGGTAACAGGGGCGTCGGCCGCCAGTGTGATAGGTGCAATTTTTCCTGCAAACCCGCTGTATAATCAGAGTTAACTGAAATAATCTTCAGCACTAAATCTCTAAACTGAAGTTAATGGGGGAGGTTATGCTCCCCCTTTATAAGAAATAATAAGAACTTCAGGACATGCAGATGAAAAAACTACTTATTGCCACCATCCCCTTCATGCTTGCCGGATGTAGCTACTACAACACTTTTGTAGAACGTATGCAGACGGATACGCTGCAATATCAATGTGATGAAAAACCCCTGACGGTTAAACAAAACAACCAAAAAAGTATGGTGAGCTTTGTTTACGACAACGAATACTTATCACTGACACAGGGCTTATCCGCATCGGGCGCCCGTTATACTGATGGGGTTTACGTGTTCTGGTCGAAGGGGGATACCGCTACGGTGTATCGTAAAGACCAGATTGTATTGAATAATTGCCAGCTACAAAATCCAAAACGTTGAGATTTCTTAGGGTGGGGCGCACAATAGCTCCACCTTACGATAGCCTGACGTAACGCCATGTCTGATAATGACTCTCTGCAACAAATTGCACATCTGCGCCGCGAATACACTAAAGGTGGCTTGCGCCGTAATGATCTTACTGAGCAACCGTTAGCACTGTTTGAGCGCTGGTTAGCTCAAGCCTGCGACGCAAAACTTGCTGATCCTACCGCCATGGTGGTGGCCACGGTTGATGAGAACGGCCAACCGTATCAGCGTATTGTTTTGCTCAAACACTTTGATGAACGTGGGCTGGTGTTTTATACCAATCTCGGTTCGCGCAAAGCGCATCATCTGGAAAATAACCCGCGTATAAGCCTGCATTTCCCTTGGCATATGCTCGACCGTCAGGTGATGGTGCAGGGTACTGCGGAGCGCTTATCTACACTCGAAGTGATGAAGTATTTCCACAGCCGGCCGCGTGACAGCCAAATCGGTGCCTGGGTTTCCAAACAATCCAGCCGAATTTCCGCTCGCGGTATTCTTGAAAGTAAATTCCTCGAACTGAAACAGAAATTCCAGCAGGGCGAAATTCCATTACCCAGTTTCTGGGGTGGGTATCGCGTAACAATTGACCAAATGGAATTCTGGCAGGGTGGAGAACATCGTCTACACGATCGTTTTTTATACCAGCGTGAAGGCAGTGCCTGGAAAATAGACCGTCTGGCTCCATAACATAGGCAAATTGTTGTTTTAAGCGCTGGCACTCCGGTTGTTGGCGCTTTATTCTATGTCCCCTAAGAAATTACTTCCTTTCGTCAACTGGCGAAAAGCCGTGTACCGGCCAAGGTGCAGTCGTATATAGATGGAGAATTTGATGGCAAGCATCAATTTGATAAAACAATTGCAAGAGCGGGGCTTAGTCGCCCAGGTAACGGATGAAGAAGCGTTAGCACAGCGACTGGCGCAAGGGCCAATTGCTCTGTATTGCGGCTTTGATCCTACCGCTGACAGCTTGCATTTGGGCCATCTGGTTCCGCTGCTGTGCCTGAAACGCTTCCAGGAAGCAGGTCACAAACCGGTTGCGCTGGTGGGTGGTGCGACAGGTCTGATTGGCGACCCGAGTTTTAAAGCATCAGAGCGTAAACTCAATACCGAAGATACCGTTCAGGAGTGGGTTGAAAAAATCCGCCGTCAGGTTGCACCGTTCCTTGATTTCGACTGTGGCGAAAACTCAGCAATTGCGGCTAACAACTACGACTGGTTTGGCGGCATGAACGTGCTGACCTTCCTGCGAGATATCGGTAAGCACTTCTCTGTTAACCAGATGATTAACAAAGAAGCCGTGAAGCAGCGTCTGAACCGTGATGATGTCGGTATTTCCTTTACCGAATTCTCCTACAACCTGCTGCAGGGTTATGACTTCGCGTGTCTGAACAAGCTGCATGGCGTGGTTCTACAAATTGGTGGTTCTGATCAGTGGGGTAACATCACCTCCGGTATCGATTTGACTCGTCGTCTGCATCAGCAACAGGCCTTTGGTCTGACTGTTCCGTTGATCACCAAATCCGATGGCACCAAGTTTGGTAAAACTGAAGGTGGTGCGGTGTGGCTGGATCCTAAGAAAACCAGTCCATATAAATTCTACCAATTCTGGATTAACACGGCTGATTCCGATGTCTATCGTTTCCTGAAGTTCTTTACCTTCATGAGCCTCGAAGAAATCAACGCGCTGGAAGAAGAAGACAAGAACAGCGGCACAGCTCCGCGTGCGCAATATGTGCTGGCAGAGCAAGTGACTCGTCTGGTTCACGGTGAAGAAGGTCTGGAAGCGGCGAAACGTATCACCAGCAGCCTGTTCAATGGCAACCTGAGCGATTTGACCGAAGCTGACCTTGAGCAACTGGCACAAGACGGCGTACCGATGGTGGAAATGGAGCGCGGCGCTGACCTGCAACAGGCTTTGGTTGATTCCGAACTGCAACCGTCACGCGGCCAGGCACGTAAAACCATCGCGCAAAACGCCATCACCATTAACGGCGAGAAGCAGTCTGACCCGGAATATACCTTTGCTGATAGCGATATTCTTTTCAATCGCTACACCTTGCTGCGCCGGGGCAAGAAAAATTACTGCCTCGTTTGCTGGAAGTAATTAAGAATGAACAGAAGGGCGTGGGAAACCACGCCCTTTATTTTTACCACCCGTTGTTAATTCACAACCACTATAAAAATCGGTGTATCCGAGTAGAGAAATGAAAAACATTCTTGCCATCCAATCCCATGTAGTTTTCGGTCATGCAGGTAACAGTGCCGCAGAATTCCCGATGCGACGTCTTGGTGCAAACGTATGGTCGCTGAACACAGTACAGTTCTCCAACCATACCCAATACGGAAAATGGACAGGCAGCGTAATGCCGGCCAGTCACCTCAGCGAGATTGTGCAGGGGATTGCAGATATTGGGCAATTAGAGCGTTGTGACGCAGTTCTGAGTGGTTATCTTGGCTCAGCGGAACAGGGCGAACACATTCTTTCTATTGTGCGTAAAGTTAAAGAAGCGAATCCAGGTGCTAAGTATTTCTGTGACCCAGTCATGGGGCATCCTGAGAAGGGCTGTATCGTCGCCCCCGGTGTTGCTGAATTCCATACGCGTTACGCACTGCCAGCCAGTGACATTATCGCGCCAAACTTGATTGAGCTTGAAATCTTGTGCGGTCACGCGGTTAACACGGTAGAAGAAGCGGTGCATGCCGCGAGAGAGTTGATTAACCTGGGGCCGGAGATTGTGCTGGTGAAACACCTGGCACGCGCAGCTTATCAGCAGGATCGCTTTGAAATGCTGTTGGTGACGGCCGATGAAGCCTGGCATATCCATCGCCCATTGGTCGATTTTGGTGAGCGCCAGCCCGTCGGCGTGGGTGATGTGACGAGTGGGCTGCTGCTGGTAAATCTATTGCATGGTGCCACGCTACGCGAAGCATTACAGCATGTCACTGCAGCGGTTTACGACATCATGGTCGTGACCAAGAAAATGGAAGAATACGAGTTACAACTGGTCGCAGCGCAGGAAGGTATTGCGCGTCCAGAGCATTATTTCACTGCGGTGAAACTGTAATAAAAAAGGCGGGTGACGCATGCGTCATTCCGCCTTCTGAGTTGCTGGCAATGGGTCGGATAGACAACAGCGCTATCCGACTAAGCACAACCCATCGAATTAAATTCCTTCAGCCGTTAATGCAGCAGCTACTGCCGGACGCGCTTTCATTCGTTCCATAAACGCATCGATATTACTTAGCCCTTCCATGTTCAGTTTCACCGCATCCGCCCAGCGCAACACGGTAAACAGATACGCATCTGCCACACTAAAGCGCAGCCCCATCAGCCACTGTTTATCATTGAGCTCTTCGTTGACGTATCTGAATTTCTTTTCCAGTGCCGCACGAGTGATGAGTTTGAACTCTTCCGGTGTGGCTGGATTGAACAGCGGTGAGAAACCTTTATGTAACTCGGTTGCGATGTAGTTGAGCCACTCCAGCGTGTGGTAGCGCGTCATACTCCCGGCAGGTGCAAGTAATTGGCGGTCAGGTACTTTATCTGCCAGATACTGCACAATCGCCACGCCTTCAGTCAGCAGTGAACCATCATCAAGCAGCAGCGCGGGGACTTGTCCTTTTGCATTTACGTCGAGATAGTCGTCACCCGCTTCAGTTTTCTTCGCCGCTAAATCGACTTTAACCAGAGAGAAATCAACACCAGTTTCACGCAGGATAATATGAGGGGAGAGGGAACAGGCACCAGCTTTATAATACAGTTTCATTTCTGAACTCCTATAGGGCGCAAAGATACTCTATGGTAGTGCTCATTCAGATAAAAAAAAAGCCGTTAAGCATGAAGCTAACGGCTTAAAATTTTATGTTTCCCGCTACATTACGCGGTAGCTGTTTCCTTAGCGGCTTCAGCTTTTTCGTCACTCTGTGCCATACGGCTCAGTTTTGGTGCGGTGATCATCATCAGAATCGCGATAACTGCCGTAGCAATACCAATCTGCATGAACACACGACCGTAAACTTCCAGAGAAACCAGCGGATCTGTAACGTTTTCAGGTACAGCCATCAGGTTAGCAACTTTACCTGCAATAATTGCAGCACCTGCGGTAGTCAGGAACCAGCTACCCATGATGAAGCCCATCAGACGCTGTGGAACCAGTTGTGCAACCATCGCCAGACCCAGACCGGAAATCATCAGCTCACCGATACTTTGCAGCGCATAGCTCAGAATTAACCAGCTTACAGATACGATACCGGCATCAGATGCGAACTTAGCACCCAGTGGCAGCACCAGGAAGGCCAGGGAACACAGAACCATACCGAATGCGAACTTGTGCGGCATCGGCATACGGTCGCCCATCTTGTTATAGATTGCAGCCAGAATCGGGCTACCAATCATAATCCAGAACAGGTTCAGTGCCTGGAACTGCTCAGGTTCGAACATCACACCCAGGATAGAGTGCTCAACATTACGAATCGCAAAGAAGTTCAGAGAGGTTGGCATTTGGCTGTACAGCACGAAGAATACAATTGCCTGAACCATCAGGATGAACGCAACAATCATCTTACGACGAGCAGCACCCTGCATTGCGAAAGCTTCTTTCGCAAAGATAATCACGATGCCCAGAGCGACTACGCCCAGAACCATACGTGCGATACCCTGGTTGTGCAGCAGCCAGGTTGCCGCAGTAACCAGCACCAGAACACCAACAATAGTGGTTGCCAGTTTACCTAAGTGAACAGGTTGGAAGTCAGGTTTGGAACCGTGGTTCTTGACCCACTTCTTGCAGAACATGAAGTTTACGAGGGTGATAAGCATACCCACGAAGCTCAGAGAGAACGCAACGCTCCAGCCATATTTCGCCGCAAGCCATGGCGTGGCAAGCATTGAGAAGAATGAACCGATGTTGATGGACATGTAGTACATGGTAAATGCACCGTCCAGACGTGGATCATCCTTTTCATAGCAAGTAGAAAGCAGGGAGGACGGGTTAGCCTTAAACAGACCGTTACCCACAGCGATAGTCGCCATACCCATATAAACGATAGCAACATCGTGACCGGAGTAAGCTACCAGCGCGTAACCGATAGCCAGTACGATGGTACCGAGCACAATGACACGCTTGGTGCCGAGAACTTTATCACCTAACCAACCACCAATCGCCACCATCCCGTAGACCAGTGCGCTGAAGGAAGAGAACAGGGTGATGGAGTCAGCTTCGGACATACCCAGCATTTTGACCAGGTACACGGCCATAATGCCCTGGAGGCCGTAGTAGCCAAAACGCTCCCATAATTCGATAGAGAAAATCAGGTAGAACGATTTAGGTTGCTTGAAAGCATTCAGACTAACGCTTTCTGCTGGTTTTTTGTTTGCAGTCGACACATATACCTCTTTTTTTACATCCCAATTTAACAGGAATTTTTAAGCGCTATGCCGAGAATGCATTCGCTTTTTTAGTTATAAGAAAGGGGAAACGGCGGGTAATGTTCACTATCCTGAGACATCAGGCAAGAGGTTTGTAATAACCTGTTACATTTATCTCGCGCGAGATAAAGCTCCGCAAAGCAAATTGTTATTCAGCGTTAAATTTTATCAAAATGCGCTTTACCAATTTATTCTCTTCTCGAATGCTAAAATAAACGCAATTTAGTTATATATTCTGCTTTACAGCCAAATGTGTAGTGATATGGGCCAGATGTAAAGATTTGTGCAGGCTATTGTACTGCTTGAGTTGGGTTATCACTGTGTATTACGAGGTTATTTATTTCATTTTGATGACTTAAATTTAACATCAAGTTATCAAAGTGATCTATGTCACATAGTTATGGAAAATTCTTATCGTAAAAAAACGATTAACCTCTTCGAGTGATTACACACCAGATGAAGTAAACGAAGCGGTAATAATATGCAGAATAAATCAATGGATTTGCTGCTGTTAGCAGTGATATGGGAGGCAGGGAGAGATATCGCCCGCTTCATAAGAAGCAGGCAGCGGATTAGATATCAACTTTCTCTTTGAATTCGCAGAGATCTTCAATGATACATGAGCCACAGCGGGGCTTACGGGCGATGCAGGTGTAACGCCCATGAAGAATTAACCAATGATGGCAATCCACTTTAAATTCTGCCGGAACGACCTTCAGTAGTTTTTCCTCAACTTGCTCAACATTTTTACCTGGAGCGAAGTTGGTGCGGTTACAGACGCGGAAAATGTGGGTGTCGACGGCGATAGTGGGCCAACCAAACGCAGTATTGAGCACCACGTTTGCAGTTTTACGACCCACGCCGGGCAAGGCTTCCAGAGCTGCTCTGTCTTCCGGCACTTCACCGTTATGTTGCTCGAGCAATATCCGGCAGGTCTTGATGACGTTTTCGGCTTTACTGTTAAACAGGCCAATGGTTTTGATATACGACTTCACGCCATCCACACCTAAGTTGAGCATGGCCTGAGGTGTATTCGCCACCGGATATAGCTTCGCCGTGGCTTTATTGACGCTGACATCGGTAGCTTGTGCTGACAGCAATACCGATATCAACAATTCAAACGGGGAGCTGAAATGTAACTCTGTGGTCGGGTGAGGGTTGTTATCACGCAGACGTGTGAGGATCTCTAACCGTTTGGCTTTATTCATTACGCTTTCTCTGGATTCCCTTCAGGTGCAGCAGCTTTCGCTGCGCGGCGCGTTTTCATTTTTTCATCAATCAGATACTTCACTGCCAACATTAAACCCAGGCCGATGAATGCACCCGGTGGCAACATCGCGAGCAGGAAAGGCGTGTCAGTGTGGAAGACTTCAATACGCAGCACCTTAGCCCAGCTACCCAGCAGCGCATCGGCCCCATCAAACAACGTTCCGTTACCAATGATTTCACGCAGCGAACCTAAAACAAACATTGCGCTGGTCGCCCCCAGACCAATGGCTAAGCCATCCAGAGCGGCAAGGGGCACGCTATTTTTAGCCGCAAATGCTTCGGCGCGGCCAATAACGATACAGTTGGTCACAATCAATGGAATGAAAATCCCC
The DNA here is from genome assembly GCF_031432975.1 of Buttiauxella selenatireducens. Lineage (GTDB taxonomy): Bacteria > Pseudomonadota > Gammaproteobacteria > Enterobacterales > Enterobacteriaceae > Buttiauxella > Buttiauxella selenatireducens. The sequence continues at coordinate 2,306,689 of NZ_CP133838.1, forward strand.
AATGACTGGTACAAGCCGTAGGCGTAAGCGTTGATCAACATCTGTACGATGCTCACCACCGAAGCAATGATCATCACATAAATCGGAATGCGAATTTCTGCTGGAGCCCACTGGCGTAGCGCGGAAATCGCGCTGTTGGTCAATACCAACACCAGCGTAGTCGCAAGGCCAAGACCGAGTGCGTTGGTGGCCGTGGAGGTTACCGCCAGCAGAGGGCACATACCCAACAGCTGAACCAGGGCTGAGTTATTTTTCCATAGCCCCTGAACGATAATGTCTTTTACGTCGCTCATGGTTGTGCTCCACAAACAGGCAGGTTATCAATTTGCGTGGGTAATGTTTTAGCGAACAGTCCCGCGCGTTTTACCGCATTAACCACGGCACGAGGTGTAATAGTCGCGCCCGTGAACTGGTCAAACTGGCCACCATCTTTTTTAACCGCCCAGCTTGCGTCATCACTACCTTGAATGGTTTTACCAGAAAAATAGGTAATCCAGTTACTCAGTCGTGTTTCGATTTTATCGCCAAGGCCCGGTGTTTCATGATGTTCCGTGACGCGCGAACCTAATACTTTGCCGTTAAAATCAGCCGCGACCAGCAATTGAATCGCGCCAGAATAGCCATCTGGTGCTGTTGCTTCCATCACCACGGCAACGGGCTGTTCGCCAAGACGTGCCACATAAATATGGTGTGTGCCTGTTCCTAACGGCGAATTATTAACGACCACACAGCTAGTTTGAATATCATTGTCGTAGCTATCAGCCGGAATAACCTGGTTAAACAACAGCTTTTGCTGCGCAACTGCCTGTTGTTCGATGGTGTCTTTGGTCAGGGCATTGACCACTGCCGTCAGACCCGTAGCCAGTACGGCAAACAGCGCCAAAGTAACGCCATGTTTTTGCATTGTTTTCAGCATGACATTTCCTTAGCGGTGTCCATAAGCTCGAGGACGGGTGTAGTAATCAATCAATGGGACGGTAATATTTGCCAGCAACACGGCAAACGCAACGCCATCTGGATAACCGCCGTAGGTACGAATTAGCCACACTAAAACCCCCGCCAGGGCGCCAAAAATCAAACGCCCACGATTCGTTGTCGATGCGGTAACAGGGTCGGTAAGAATGAAAAATGCACCCAACATCGTTGCACCAGAGAACAGGTGAATGACCGGCGAAGCACATTTTTCAGGGGAAAACATCCAACCCAGCGTGGCACACACCGCCAGCGTTATCAGGAAACTGACCGGAATATGCCAGCGAATTGCGCCTTTCATCAATAAGAAGACGCCACCTGCCAGGAATGCCAGATTGACCCATTGCCAGCCAATTCCAGCCAGTGCGCCCGTATAAATAGGAGCCTGCATTACGGATGTTGCGGAATGTCCGGCACGCAACCCAGTTTTAAAGGTATCAAGTGGTGTGGCCTGGCTTATGCCATCAATGCCCATGCGGAGTTGCGACATGCTGTCACCCGCAGCAGTGGCACCCGAAAAAATCACATGTAACGAATCGGCAAAACCAGGCACCGTAGCGGCAAGCGACTGTGGTGGGAGCCACGATGTCATTTGTACCGGAAAGGCAATCAGCAACACCACGTAACCGACCATTGCCGGGTTAAATGGGTTGTGGCCAAGCCCGCCATATAACTGTTTAGCGATTATAACCGCGAATACGGTACCGAGGATCACCATCCACCATGGGGCAAGCGGTGGAATACTCATGCCTAACAGCAGGCCGGTTAACGCAGCTGAATTGTCACTCAGAATTCTCAGCGGTTGCTTACGAAGTTTGATCACCAGCAGTTCTGCGGCGACGGCCGTCAGGACACCTAATGCGATTTGCACCAGGCTGCCCCAACCGAACCAGTACCAAAGCATTGCCATTCCCGGCACGCAGGCACAGGTTACCAGCAGCATAATCCGTGAAGTGCTGCGTTGGTTATGGGTATAAGGGGAGCTTGCTATCTTGAAAACCATCTATTCCTCTGATGCCATTTGTTGCGCTGCTTTTCGTGCCTGGACTCGGGCGATAGCTGCGGCAACCGCGGCTTTGCGCGGATCTTGTTCTTCTGCGGCTTCTTCTACAGATTCCTCAGTAGTCTTAGCCGCTTTACGTGCTTTAGCCCGGGCAATAGCGGCTTCAACGGCGGCTTTGCGTGGGTCAACGGGTTCGACGTTTACCACTTCAGCGCTTTTAGCAACAGGCGCAGATTCACCGGCTTGCGCGGCTTTACGTGCTTTAGCTCGGGCAATAGCGGCTTCGACGGCGGCTTTGCGTGGGTCAACGGATTCGACGTTTGCCACTTCAGCGGTTTTGACAACAGGCGCAGATTCATCGGCTTGCGCCGCTTTACGTGCTTTAGCCCGGGCAATAGCCGCTTCGACTGCCGCTTTGCGCGGATCGTTTGTCTGTGTTTCTGCCACGCTAATTTGCGATTCTTTCTCTGCCTGACGAGCGCGAGCCTGCGCTTTGCGTGCTTCACGAGCAGCGATGACTTGTTGGTTATCAGGCAAACTTCCTGCCTGAATCACAATAGGCTCATGGCTTTGCGCTTGTTTGTTTTTCACGCGCGCAAGGGCTGCCTGAATGGCATCGTTATCTTGCGCTGTGGGCTGAACAGCAGCCTTTTTATGGCGCTCAAGTCGGGCCGCTTTTTCACGCTCAAGACGTGCCTGGCGAGCTTCAAAACGAATTTTTGCTTCCGCCGTTCGTTTTGCTTCGAGCTCTATTTCGCGGATCTCCGCCTTTTCCTGGCGGAAATATTGCACCAGTGGAATGTTGCTTGGGCATACATAAGCGCAAGCTCCGCACTCGATACAGTCTTTGAGGTTATGCGCTTGTGCTTTATCGTGCTGCTGCCCGCGGCTAAACCAGTAAAGCTGTTGTGGCAGTAAATCGGCAGGGCAGGAATCGGCGCACGCGCTGCAACGAATGCAGTTCTGTTCTTCTTGCTGTTCACCCATTTCATTGGCCGATGGGGCCAGCAAGCAGTTGGTGATTTTAACCACCGGCACATCAAGCCACGGCAGACTAAAGCCCATCAGTGGGCCGCCCATAATCACTTGTTGATCATGGCCTGGTCGGAAACCGGCGAAATCGAGTAGATGGCGGACTGGGGTCCCCAGCCGCGCCCAGACATTCCCTGGCTGCTGAACCGCCTCGCCGGTTAACGTCACCACGCGTTCGGTTAAAGGTTCACCGTCGATAATGGCGCGTTTCACCGCGAAGGCTGTACCGACGTTTTGCATTAATACGCCAATATCAGAAGAACGCCCACCCTGGGGAACCTGCTTGCCCGTCAGAATTTGGGTCAGTTGTTTCGCGCCACCGGACGGATATTTAGTCGGGATCACGCGCAGTTGAATACCGTGGGTGTCGCATAACACCGCACGCAGCATTGAAATCGCTTGCGGTTTGTTGTCTTCAATCCCGATTAATACGCGTTGGGGTTTCAGGATATGCGCGAGGATGCGTACACCTTCGATGATTTGCGCGGCACAGTCCTGCATCAGACGATCGTCGGCAGTAATGTACGGTTCGCACTCAGCAGCATTGATAATCAGCGTATCAATCTTATCCCCGCCACCCTGCAATTTATTACCGGTAGGGAAGCCAGCGCCACCCAAACCGGCCACACCAAACTGATGAATACGCTCAATCAGCTCTTCGCGGCTGCGGGAGAGATAGTCTTGCCAGCCATCACGTTCAATCCACTTATCTTCGCCATCGGCTTCAATAATGACACTCAACTCTGCCAGCGCTGAAGGATGAGCAGTGGAGTGGGGCGCAATGGCGGTAACGGTTCCTGAGGTTGGGGCATGAACCGGAAGCATGCGACCACGCCCGCGAGTCAAAGGTTGACCGCGCAGAACATAATCACCGGGTTTTACGCACAGCTCGCCTTCAGCACCAATATGCTGCTTTAACGGGATAACCAGTTTTTGAGGTAAAGGAACCTGGCGTAACGGTGTGCCGTTTGACTGAGTTTTCATTTCTGGCGGATGAATGCCGCCATCAAAATCCCAGATTTTATCTTTGTTGAAACGGGTAAATAGCTTAAACATGTTGCTCCACCGGAATCAGTCGAACCGGGATGGTTTGCAGATCCCACTTCCAGCTTTCTGTGGTGGTTTCGACCGGGCGTAATTCAATACAGCGCGTTGGGCACGGGTCGACACATAAATTGCATCCGGTGCAAAGGTCACTAATAACGGTATGCATGGCACGCGTCGCGCCAACAATGGCGTCAACCGGGCAAGCCTGAATGCACTTGGTACAACCGATACAATTGGGCTCATCGATAACCGCCAGCATTCTGACCGGTTCCTGAGCCTGGCCATCGCCACCAATAGGTTGTGGATCGACGTTCAGTAACGTGGCAATTTTGTGCATAACAGCTTCACCACCAGGGGCGCACAGGTTGATATTCGCACCCTGGTTTCCTACGGCTTCTGCGTAAGGGCGACAGCCTGGATAGCCACACTGGCCGCACTGACTTTGCGGCAGCAATTCATCAATTTTATCGACGATCGGGTCTTCTTCAACGAGAAAACGGCGTGAGGCGTAACCGAGTATTAGCCCAAATACCAGGCCTAAAAGGCCCAATGCAAGCACAGCAATCCAAATAGTACTCATCAGAACTTAACCAATCCGCTAAAGCCCATAAAGGCCAAAGACATCAAGCCAGCAGTGATCAGCGCAATAGCGTTGCCGCGAAAAGGTGCGGGCACATCGGCGACGGCCATGCGTTCGCGAATGGCCGCAAATAGCACCATCACCAGCGAAAAACCAACCGCTGCTGAAAAGCCATAGAGTGCTGATTGCAGGAAGTTGTGGCCCAGATTGATGTTGAGCAACGCAACACCCAGCACCGCACAGTTCGTGGTAATGAGTGGCAAAAATATTCCCAGCAGGCGATAGAGTGCCGGACTGGTTTTGCGAACCACCATTTCGGTAAATTGCACGACGACGGCAATCACCAGAATAAAGGCCAGCGTGCGCAAATAGACCAAGTCGAGAGGAACAAGGATCAACTCATTGACCAGCCAGGCGCAAATAGAAGCCAGCGTCAGTACAAAAGTGGTCGCCAGCCCCATGCCGATGGCGGTCTCCAGTTTTTTGGAAACCCCCATAAACGGACACAGACCAAGAAACTTCACCAATACGAAGTTATTGACCAGCACCGTGCCAACAAAGAGCAGCAAATAATCTGTCATGAATAAGACCTGAAACCAAAAAAAAGCCGCCTATTATCGGCCAACTGGCCAATAACGACAACGGGGTGTTTATAAGGTTATTACGGCTTAATAAATGTTTGCTTCACACGGCTTGAGCGCTTGAGGTAAGGAACCAACAAGGCAGCAGCCAATAAAGGAAACATCAACTGACGTAATGCCAGCGTGTCACTTACTGGGGAAAATGCGAAGGTTTTAATCGCTAACAGTACTGACAACAATAACCAAAAAATATAATGACGTACCACATTCTTACGACGTTTGAAGAAGGCAATCGTCAACCACATGGTATAGCCCCACATAGCAATCGCGCAGGCAATCGAGGTATACCAAAAGATCACCATTTTGGGGCCTTGCGCGCTCATAAGTCGATGGCTTTCTGGGGAGATGAGCATCATAAGATAAATGGCCAGCGCAATTGTACTGCTGAGAAGCGTCATCAAAAGCCAGGCGAGAGGGGCCAGAAGCCAGCCTGCAATACGGGGTGCTTGCGTGGGTTCTTGCATGGTCGTCATATTACCTCCCGAAAAAGTGTGAAACTTTCCTTATGTGAATCATAAGGCGGGAGGATTATAAGGTTTTTTCAGCGCTTTGCTACCTGAGAGAGGCTAGATCACATAGCGCCAGACCGATTTTGGCACGCAGCCTAAATCAAACAGACGCCCGCCCGAGACTAATTCAGCACGACGATGATCGGCTGCGCGATACATATTCATCAGCTCATTATTATCCGTAAGATTGTAATTGAGGTGATCAAACAGTTTTTCCAGGCTTTCAGATGAGCTGATTTTGCGAAACTTCATTAAATAGTCGAGAGCAGTCATGGGCGGCTGTTATCCATACAATAAATGAGGAGTAGGTACGAGGTGTATTCGTTATGCATGAATAATAAACGGTATCCATGCATTAAAAATCAATAAATACTCCCTGATGGGCTTTTTAGGATTTTTCAATTAGCCGCGGCCACACGAATCCTCTCCAGATGTCCTTTTGATTGACGGTCGCCTGGCGAACATGCAACTAACACGCAACAATATAATTACCTGTTGTTACAATCACTGGGATGGTGTCAAATGAGCCGTCAAATAATCATGAGGAAAGCAAATGAGTGATAACATTCGTGTCGGACTAATCGGTTACGGTTACGCCAGCAAAACCTTCCATGCGCCATTAATTGTCGGTACGCCAGGTATGGTTTTGGCCGGGGTTTCCAGCAGTGATGCCACGAAAGTTCATGCTGACTGGCCAAACATGCCGGTCGTCTCTGACCCTCATCATTTGTTCAATGACCCTAATATCGACCTGATTGTCATCCCAACCCCAAATGATACCCACTTCCCGTTGGCCAAAGCGGCTCTGGAAGCAGGCAAACACGTGGTGGTCGATAAACCGTTTACCGTGACGTTGTCACAAGCTCGTGAATTAGATGCGCTGGCAAAATGCTGCGGTTTGTTGCTTTCGGTGTTTCATAACCGCCGTTGGGACAGTGATTTCTTAACCCTCAAAGGGCTGTTAGCCGAAGGCACCCTGGGAGAAGTTGCCTATTTTGAATCGCACTTCGACCGTTATCGCCCGCAAGTTCGCAATCGCTGGCGTGAGCAGGCCGGCGTAGGCAGCGGCATCTGGTATGACTTAGGACCGCATCTTATCGACCAGGCGCTGAATCTTTTCGGGTTACCGGTGAGCCTGACCGTGGATTTAGGCCAGCTTCGCCCAGGTGCGCAAGCGACCGACTACTTCCATGCTGTACTGGCGTATCCACAACGCCGCGTTGTCCTGCACGGCACCTTACTGGCGGCGGCAGAAACGGCTCGTTATATCGTGCATGGGGCTCGAGGCAGCTATATCAAATACGGTCTGGACCCACAGGAAGACCGCCTGAAAGCGGGCGAGCGTTTGCCGCAGGAAGACTGGGGTTACGATATGCGTGACGGCGTTCTGACGCTGGCACAGGGTGAAGTGATGAACGAACAGACGTTGCTAACGGTGCCGGGTAATTATCCTGCGTACTATGCCGCTATTCGCGATGCACTCACCGGACACGGTGAAAATCCGGTTCCGGCAGCTCAAGCTATTCAGGTCATGGAAATGATTGAACTGGGTATGGAATCCGCAAAGCATCGCGCTACGCTGAATCTGGCATAACGCGGCACGCCGTGAACGGCAGATGAATGCGACTTTTAGGGTGGATGAGCGTTTGCGCCATCCACCCTATTACTGCGCGATTGACGGGTGTGTTACCCGAACGACAAGATGACTGATTATTGCGCGGTGGGTTTTAACATATTTCCGCTCTTTTTGTGCTCCGCCAGATACTGATGCTGGAAAATACACATACGGATAGTGTTGCGGTATTCACCATTAATAAAGAATTCGTGGATTAATTCGCCTTCCACCATAAAGCCCAATTTCTTATAAATATGCACGGCTTTCGCATTTTCTTTATCAACAATTAAATACAGTTTGTACAGGTTCAACACCATAAACCCGTAATCCATCGCAAGCTTCGCAGCTCGTGATGCCAGCCCTTTGCCTTGATAGTCAGGTGAAATAATAATCTGGAACTCGGCGCGGCGGTGAACATGATTAATTTCGACTAATTCAACCAGACCGGCTTTTTCACCATTACATTCAATAACAAAACGCCGCTCACTTTGGTCGTGAATATGTTTGTCGTACAGGTCGGACAGCTCGACAAATGCTTCGTAGGGTTCTTCAAACCAGTAGCGCATCACGCTTGCGTTGTTGTCCAGTTGGTGGACGAAACGAAGATCTTCGCGTTCCAGGGGGCGAAGTTTGATTTGCAGCTCTTGGGACATGTGAGTTCCTTTCAAAGTTTCAAGGCTTCTGGACAGAAGCCTTGTTGACTACGGTACTGTGTTACGGTGCGACATCGCGGCCGGTTTTGCGATCAAGACAACGCAGGGTGTTTGGTTCCCAATAGGCGTTGATATTGGCACTTTTTTGGCAATTATCACGCGCGTCAAAAGCAGTATCGGCTTTATCCCACTCTTTCTCGGTCCGTTTGTTCACTTTCTGGCGCAAGTTACGTGTGTCATTCCATTGCTCTTTGTCCATCGCCGCATCCTGGCGAGTCTGCGCATTGTCACCAGATTCAATAATCAGCTTGTTTGTCTGGGCATTGGCTGGTTGAACAAACGCAAATGCACTTAGCAACAGCGCCAGCGGCAGTGTTGCCACGGACAGACGTTTGCGAAGATTTGTGTTCATTGCATTTTCCTTTTAGGGTGACGCTCTTTGTTGAAGTAAATGTACCATTGAGACTGGCGCGGACCAACGCGACCATGTATTAGCCCATTATTCCAGACAAGGTTAAAGATGATCAAAACAACCTTACTTTTTTTTACAACAGCCCTGGCTGAAATCATCGGCTGTTTTTTACCCTGGCTGTGGTTAAAACGCGAGGGATCGCCGTTGTTGCTGATTCCCGCGGCGTTCTCCCTGGCGATGTTTGTCTGGTTACTCACGTTGCATCCAGCCGCGAGTGGGCGTGTTTATGCCGCGTACGGTGGGGTCTATGTTGTGACCGCGTTGCTATGGTTACGCTGGGTCGATGGCGTAAAATTGAGCGTCTTCGATTGGGTTGGCGCAACCGTCGCCTTCTGCGGCATGTTGATCATCGTTGCTGGATGGTCACGTACCTGATTCCACTTTTCCCTCATTGTTCGTTCTTTTCTGTCTCTTCTCAAATCGGTTAATTCCCTTTATCGGTGTCACAAGTTAATTGTGACACAGTGCAAGAAATCATCATAAGACTACTTGTATGGTAGTATTTGCGTGTGTAGTTTAACCTTCATTGAACACCGTACACCTCATTTGCCGTCAGGGAGTCCGAATGAAGATTGTAAAAGCAGAAGTATTTGTCACGTGTCCTGGGCGTAACTTTGTCACGCTGAAAATCACTACCGATGAAGGGATTACCGGGCTTGGCGACGCCACCTTAAATGGCCGCGAGCTTTCTGTTGCTTCATATCTGAAAGATCATGTGTGCCCGCAGCTAATGGGTCGCGATGCACATCGCATCGAAGACATCTGGCAGTTCTTTTACAAAGGCGCTTACTGGCGTCGCGGACCCGTTACCATGTCGGCAATTTCTGCGGTCGACGTGGCGTTGTGGGATATCAAAGCTAAAGCCGCCAACATGCCGTTGTATCAATTACTGGGCGGCGCATCCCGTGAAGGGGTCATGGTTTATTGCCACACCACCGGCCATTCCATTGATGAGGTACTGGACGACTACGCGCGTCATAAAGAGATGGGCTACAAAGCGATTCGCGTGCAGTGCGGCGTGCCAGGCATGAAAACCACCTACGGCATGGCGAAAGGTAAAGGATTGGCTTACGAGCCTGCAACAAAAGGTGACTGGCCAGAAGAGCAGTTGTGGTCCAGTGAAAAATACCTCGATTTCACGCCAAAGCTATTCGATGCCGTGCGTAATAAATTTGGTTTCAATGAACATTTATTGCATGACATGCACCACCGTTTGATGCCAATCGAAGCCGCTCGCTTTGGGAAAAGCATTGAAGATCACCGTCTGTTCTGGATGGAAGATCCCACTCCGGCGGAAAACCAGGAATGCTTCCGTTTGATTCGCCAACACACCGTTACCCCCATTGCCGTAGGGGAGGTGTTTAACAGCATCTGGGACTGTAAACAGCTTATTGAAGAACAGCTTATCGATTACATCCGCACGACTATCACCCACGCGGGGGGATTAGCGGGATGCGCCGAATTGCCGATTTTGCTTCGCTGTATCAAGTGCGTACCGGCTCGCATGGGCCATCAGACCTTTCGCCAGTTTGTATGGCGGCGGCGTTGCACTTTGACCTGTGGGTGCCGAACTTTGGCGTACAGGAATATATGGGGTATTCCGAGCAAATGCTTGAAGTGTTCCCGCATACCTGGACGTTTGATAACGGCTATATGCACCCAGGTGAAAAGCCGGGTATCGGAATTGAGTTCGATGAAAAACTGGCGGCGAAATACCCCTATGAACCTGCATATTTGCCGGTTGCTCGTCTCGAAGATGGCACCTTGTGGAATTGGTAATAAGGAAACTAAACGATGAAAAGCATCACCATACAGCAACCAGAAAAGTTGGTTATTGAAGAGCGTCCTGTTCCACAGCCCCTGCCAGGAGAAGTGCGTATTCGTGTCAGCAGTGCCGGTATTTGTGGCTCTGACATACATATTTATCGCGGCCATAATCCGTTCGCTAAATACCCACGCGTCATCGGCCACGAGTTCTTTGGTCATATTGATGCCGTTGGCGAAGGGGTTGAACCATCGCGTATCGGGGAGCGCGTAGTGGGTGATCCGGTCGTGAGCTGCGGCCAGTGCTATCCGTGTTTAGTCGGGCGACCCAATGTTTGTACGGAACTTCAGGTTATTGGTGTTCACCGCGACGGTGGTTTTAGTGAATTTATCACCTTGCCCGCGAGGAATGCCCACGTCGTACCGCATAACATTTCTGATAATGAAGCCACGATGGTGGAGCCGTTCACCATTGCCGCTAATATCTGTAGCCAAATGAATCCAGGCCCACTGGACATCGCAATGATTTACGGGGCTGGGCCGATGGGCTTGACGTCAATCCAGGCATTGCGCGGCGTGTATCATGTAAAAGAGATTATCGTCGTAGACCGTATCGACGAGCGTCTTGCGATGGCGAAAGCAAACGGAGCCGATCGCGTTATCAATAATACCCGCCTGGATTTGCGCGCAGAACTTGAGCGTCTGGGAATACGCCCCACACTGATCATTGATGCGGCCTGTCATCCGGCCATTTTACCGGAAGCCATCGCGCTTGCCTCTCCCGCTGCACGCATCGGCATTATGGGCTTTTCATCTGACCCTTGCGTGTTGAATCAACAAGCGATCACCAGTAAAGAGCTCGCAATATATAGCTCACGACTCAACAGCAATCGCTTCCCAATGGTGATTGACTGGATGACACAGAAAAAAATAAACCCGGAGAAATTAATCACCCATCAGTTCAATTACATGCAAGTAGTTGATGCAATGGAGATATTTGAGAAAGACCAAAAGCAGTGCTGCAAGGTATTGCTGACGTTCTGATTCCCCCATCTGTATCTAAAGATTTGCTGTCCCTACAACGACAAATTGCTGAGAACAGAAATATGAATACTTCTATTGATATTAAAAATAATCAACCGGAAAGAAGTACGGGTGATTTAGTTAAGGCCGCCGTTTCCGGTTGGCTCGGTACTGCACTTGAATTTATGGACTTTCAGTTATATTCATTAGGTGCGGCATTAGTTTTTCATGAAATATTTTTCCCCGAGCAATCTGCTGCTATGGCATTAATATTGGCGATGGGAACCTATGGTGCCGGTTATATAGCACGCATCGCTGGTGCATTTTTCTTTGGCCGAATGGGCGATACTATTGGGCGTAAGAAAGTTCTGTTTATCACTATTACAATGATGGGGATTTGCACCACCTTAATCGGTGTGCTCCCAACGTATGCACAAATCGGTATTTTTGCGCCGATGCTGCTGGTGTTGTTACGTATTATTCAAGGGTTGGGGGCGGGTGCTGAAATTTCCGGGGCTGGGACCATGCTTGCAGAGTATGCGCCCAAAGGAAAACGCGGCATTATCTCCTCTTTGGTGGCTATGGGGACCAACTGCGGAACGCTATCGGCCACGGCAATTTGGGCTGTGATGTTCTTCGTCCTTCCGAAAGAAGAGCTGCTGGCATGGGGTTGGCGCGTACCGTTTCTGGCGAGCGTGGTGGTAATGATTTTTGCCATCTGGTTGCGTATGAACCTCAAAGAAAGCCCTGTGTTTGAGAAAGTTAATGACGACACTGAAAACGTTGCGGTGGCAAAACCGGTAGCTGATGAGACTCACTCTCTTGGCGCAATGTTTACCAGTAAATCATTCTGGCTTGCAACAGGATTGCGTTTTGGTCAAGCCGGGAACTCAGGTTTAATTCAAACCTTCCTGGCAGGATATTTAGTCCAGACATTATTGTTCGAGAAAAAGATTCCGACTGACGCGTTAATGATTAGCTCTATTATTGGTTTTATGACTATTCCGTTCTTAGGCTGGTTATCAGATAAAATAGGCCGTCGCATCCCTTATATTATCGTCAATATTTCAGCCATTATTCTTGCCTGGCCAATGCTGTCGATGATTGTTGATAAGAGCAATGATGTTAACGTTATTATGGCCTCAATTATTATTATTCATAACGTTGCGGTATTGGGATTATTTGCCCTGGAGAATATCACCATGGCAGAAATGTTCGGTTCACGTAATCGATTTACACGAATGGCGATTTCTAAAGAGGCGGGCGGCCTGGTCGCGGTCGGATTTGGTCCGGTTCTCGCAGGCATTTTCGTCAACATGACGGGTTCCTGGTGGCCAATTGTCGCCATGATGATTGCCTACTCAACGATTGGCTTACTGGCAGCGATATTGATGCCGGAAGTGAAAGACCGGGATCTCAGCCTGGCTGAAGATGCGGCAGAAACACCGAAAAAGGCTGCTGTGATCGCGGGGGTCAGAAGCTATTAAGGGTTTCGCCACAGGTTCAAGGTTCGGCAGACATCGAAAATGCGATCCTGTTATACAACTTTCAAATTCGTGTCATACCAAATAACCAAAGTTTAATTCAAATCAAAATGCAGACTACCATAGCAGGTAGTCTGTAGCTGTCCTCACGTTACTACACAGCGAGTTTTAAAAATGGAAAACAAGCTCTTATCAGCAAAAGCTATTCTCCCGAAATATGACCGTAATAAACTGGTTACACGCATTGTTCATCTTGGTTTTGGCGCATTCCATCGCGCGCATCAGGCAGTTTACGCCGACATTTTGGCTAATGAACATGGCAGCGACTGGGGTTACTGTGAAGTCAATTTGATTGGTGGCGAGCAGCAAATTGCTGATTTGAAGAAGCAAGACAACCTCTATAGCGTGGCAGAAATGTCTGCTGAGGCCTGGCATTGCCGCGTTGTGGGTGTGGTGAAAGAAGCCATACATGCGCAGGTTGAGGGGCTGGAAGCCGTATTTAGCGCACTGACTCAGCCACACGTTGCTATTGTTTCCCTGACCGTGACTGAAAAAGGTTACTGCCATACTCCAGCAACCGGCACCATCCTGCTCGACAACCCTTTAATCGCGCACGATCTCGCTAATCCGCAGCAGCCAAAATCCGCACCTGGTGTGATTGTCGAGGCACTGGCTCGTCGTAAAGCTGCGGGTCTGCCAGCGTTTAGCGTGATGTCCTGCGACAACATGCCGGAAAACGGCCACGTAACCCGTAACGTCATCACGGCATACGCACAGGCGCTAAACCCTGAATTGGCAGAGTGGATTGGGACTCATGTGACATTCCCATCCACCATGGTTGACCGCATCGTGCCAGCCGTTACCGCTGAAACACTGGAACAAGTTGCCCAGGCGACAGGGGTTGCTGACCCAGCGGCGGTGGCGTGTGAACCGTTCCGTCAGTGGGTTATCGAAGATAACTTTGTTGCAGGCCGCCCTGAGTGGGAAAAAGCGGGCGCAGAACTGGTGAAAGATGTTCTGCCATACGAAGAGATGAAACTGCGCATGCTCAACGGCAGCCACTCATTCCTGGCATACCTGGGTTATCTGGCGGGTTATCAGCACATTTCTGAATGTATGCAGGATGAGAACTATCGTCGTACTGCGCACGCATTAATGCTGCAACAGCAGGCGCCAACTTTAAAAGTGCAGGGTGTTGATCTGGCGAAATATGCCGATTCATTGATTGCGCGTTATACCAACCCGGCGCTGCGCCACCGCACCTGGCAAATTGCCATGGACGGCAGCCAGAAACTGCCACAGCGTTGGTTAGACTCCATTCGCTGGCATCTGGCAAACGGCAGTCAGTTTGATCTGCTGGCGCTGGGCGTTGCTGGTTGGATGCGTTATGTCGGTGGTGTTGACGAGCAGGGTAATCCAATCGAAGTGAGTGACCCATTGCTGCCTGCCATTCAGCAAGCGGTGGCGGCAAGTAAAGAAGGGGAGACGCGTGTTAAAGCGCTGCTGGAGCTGAAAACTATCTTTGGTGAAGACCTGCCAGCAAACGAGAAATTTGTTCAGCGTGTCACGGAGTGTTATCTGGCGCTACGTGAAAACGGTGCAAAAGCAACAGTCGCTAAGTTCTAAAAATCGCCTATTCATCTCGCCCGATACCGGGCGAGTTTTCTCACATCACTCTTCGCTAAACCAATCGCGTTTTTCTTGATGAATCAATAATATCGACTGGCTTATCTCATGCAGATGGAGATGCATCGCTTGATCCACTGCGTCTTCATCATGGCGCTTCAACGCGTCAAAAATATCGTAGTGCTGAGCGAGCAACATCTCGGGTGGCGAGACATGCTCAAGGCTCATATAACGCACTCGATCCATCGTCGCTTTGATGTTTTCCACTGTGTCCCAGGACAGGGGACAATCGGCAACCAGTGCCAGTTGCTGATGAAATTCATCATCTAGCTGGAAGAAATCATCCAGTTGGTTTCGCTCGATGGCTGTACGTTGCTGGTTCAGCAATTGCTCAAGCAGATAAAGATGCTCGTCCGTCGCCATCCTTGCCGCACGCTTCGCTACTGCACATTCAATCGCTTCACGAACAAAGCAGCCGTTTTTCACCTGGCTGACGGAAATCTTATTGACGTAAGTGCCGCGCTGCGGGCGAATTTGCACCAATCCTGTTTCTGCCAGTTTAATGAAGGCTTCACGAACGGGTTGGCGTGAAACATCAAAGCGGATTGACACTTCTTTTTCGGACAGCGGTGTTCCTGGCGGAATTAAGCAACGAACAATATCCCGACGCAAAATACGGTAGATTTGCTGGTTAACAGGTTGGGTAGGATTTAGCAAAGTTGGCGGTAGCATTAGTATTTTCTTATCGTGGAAAAACCGTGCAAATGTAACATTTATTTGCACGGTCGCCCATACCCGAAATCCCTTCAAATATGGGCTGGATGGTTAACTTTCACGGTGAACGCTTAACCCGGCAAATGTCTGGCTAACGGGCATCATTTCAAGCGTATTGATGTTGACGTGTTTAGGCAGCGTTGCGACCCACCAAACCGCTTCCGTTACGTCTTCAGGCGTTAACGCATTGGCATTTTCATACGTTTTTCCGACTTTTTCGTCATCGCCTTTGAAACGCACATTGGAAAACTCAGTACCGCTGACCAAACCAGGTTCAATATCGGTTACGCGGATCGCGGTTTTATGCAGATCTACACGTAAGTTCAGGCTGAACTGGCGCACAAATGCTTTCGTCGCACCGTAGACATTCCCACCCGCGTAAGGCCAGTTACCTGCGGTAGAACCGATGTTGATAATATGCCCACGATTACGTTCCACCATGCCAGGAAGCACGGCGCGAGTCATATATACGAGACCTTTGTTGTTGGTATCAATCATTGTTTCCCAGTCATCTGGGTCAGCTTTATGAGCCGGTTCCATACCGAGTGCCAGGCCTGCGTTATTCACCAGCACATCAATATTGCGCCACTCTGCAGGTAACTGTTCCATCGCGAGTTCAATAGCCGCGCGGTTGCGCACATCGAGCTGCAGCGTAAGGATGCTTTCACCCAGTTCTTCTTTGAGCTCTTGCAGACGTTCATTACGGCGGCCAGTGGCAATCACTTTGTGGCCTTGTTGTACGAAACGACGGGTGATGCTCTCACCAAATCCGGCGGTGGCGCCGGTTACCAGAATAATCATCTCACTGTTCCTCAACGCTTTTATGTCGTAATACCTTAGCACGCTAAGGCTGTTAGTGATAATTCAACTTTTAGCTAAAAACAACGTAGAAACTGCCTGCGCGTTGCTGGTGCAGCGACGTCAATAATGTGCAATTTGCTGGTGCAAGAAATCCCACAATGTGTCGTGTCCGAACTCATGATACCAAAATGCAACCGGTTGCGCCTCAAGGCAACCGATTGCATAGGTAATGGTTGCGCAAATGTTGCGCAATAGTGATAAATATAATCTAAGCTGCTGTTATAAAACTGATTAAACCCAAACTTCAACATGGCATCAACATTGCAATATTTAACTCACTCTTCACAAAACCATTACAGGTATGACGATGACAGTTAATTACACGCAAGTGCTACGCGGTCAGTTTTTCGATATGACCCAAACCGGAACACGTCCTGACGAGTTGCTGGCGAATGCGCGTCATCACGAAGATGCATTGCTGTTCATTGATGGCGGTACGGTGTTGGCGTTGTTGCCATGGGAAGAAGGGCGCAAGCATTTGCGTGGCGAGAGTGATTATGTCGATTATCGCGGTAAATTGATTCTTCCCGGATTTGTCGATACCCACCTGCATTATCCGCAAACGGAAATGATCGGGGCCTATGGTGAGCAACTGCTGGAATGGCTACAGACCTATACTTTTCCGGTTGAGAGTCAATATCAGGACAGCTCGCACGCGGCGAAGATGTCGGCATTTTTCCTCAGCCAACTCTTGAGTAATGGCACCACCACAGCTTTAGTTTTTGGCACGGTACATCCGCAGTCGGTGGAGGCACTTTTCAGTGCGGCAGAACATCTCGCCATGCGGATTATCGCCGGTAAAGTCATGATGGATCGCAATGCACCGGAATACCTGACAGAAACGCCGGAGCAAAGTTATCAACAAACGCGTGAGCTGATTCAACGCTGGCATAAAAAAGGGCGTCTGAACTATGCACTCACGCCGCGATTTGCCCCGACGTCTTCGCCGGAATTGCTCAAAATGGTACAGACCCTGCGCGAAGAGTTTCCTGATACCTGGCTGCACACCCATTTGAGTGAAAACAGTGCAGAAGTGGAATGGGTGAAGAACCTGTGGCCGGAGTCCGAAAGCTATCTTGATGTCTATCACCAGTACCAACTGACCGGAAAACGCAGCGTATTTGCCCATGCCATTCATTTGCAGGAGTGTGAATGGGATTGTCTGCACCGTACCGAATCGGCCATCGCTTTTTGTCCGACCTCCAATCTGTTTCTGGGAAGCGGTCTGTTTAATCTGAAACAGTGCCATGAGCGGGGGATCCGCATGGGGATTGGCACCGACGTGGGCGCAGGCACAACATTTAATATGCTGCAAACCCTCGCAGAAGCTTACAAAGTCGCCCAGTTGCAAGGTTACCGACTGTGTGCCAGCGAGGCGTTTTATCACGCCACGCTGGGAGGGGCTCACGCACTGGATTTGGATGACAAAATCGGCAACTTCTTGCCGGGTAAAGAGGCTGATTTTGTGGTGCTGGACCTGGCGGTCACGCCATTACAGAAACTGCGGCATGCCAACAGTCGGGATATTTATGAACAATTGTTCGTGCTGATGACGCTTGGCGATGACCGCAACATTTGGCACACCTGGGTTAATGGCAAATGCGTGTGGCAACGCGGCACGCTGGAGGTTGCGGCATGATCCAATTTTTGCTCAATCAAACAGTCAAGACGCTTGATGATATTGACCCGAACACTACCGTGTTGAACTGGCTGCGAGACAGCGAACATCGCTGTGGCAGCAAAGAAGGGTGCGCTTCGGGTGATTGTGGTGCGTGCACGGTCGTTCTCGGGCAAGTTGATGGCGAGAAAATGCGTTATGACACCGCCAATAGCTGCATCATGCTTGTCAGTCAGCTTGAGGGTAAACAGTTGCTGACAGTGGAAGATTTATCAGAGGGGGGGAATTGCACCCCGTTCAGCAGGCGATGGCCGATTGCCATGCTTCACAATGTGGTTTTTGCACCCCCGGTTTTGTGATGTCAGGTTTTGCATTGCAAAAGAAAAACAGCGACCCGCAGCTTCATGATATTGAAAAGCAACTCGCGGGAAACCTTTGCCGCTGTACCGGCTATCGCCCGATTATTCAGGCGATGCAGCAAAGTTGTGGCGCGTATACAGACTTGTTTACGCGAGCAGAGCCGCAAACCGTTGCGCGCTTAAAGTCGCTGCATAAACCTGCGGTCGCCGAGTTAGTCAAATCCAACCGATGTTTACTGCCAAAAACCGTTCAGCAACTGGCGCAGCTCTATCAGCAAACTCCGCAAGCACGTTTGCTCGCGGGGGGAACCGATCTGGCGCTGACCATTACGCAACAATTCCAGACGCTGCCGCTGATTATCGCGCTTAGCCAGGTGGATGAGCTCAAAACCATTTCCGTCACGGATAGCCACATTCGTATTGGCGCAATGGCGACATTGCAGGCGTGTCAGGAGATTTTGCAGCCACTTATCCCGGCGTTTGCACAGGTGCTGGAGCGCTTTGCATCACCGCAAATTCGTCATCACGCGACGCTTGCAGGCAACCTGGCTAACGCCTCACCTATAGGGGATGGTGCGCCGATGCTGCTGGCGCTCGGTGCCAGTCTCGAACTGCGATGTGCTGAGACCGTTCGCAATCTGCCGCTTGACGAATTCTTCCTTGGCTATCGCAAAACCGCTTTGCAGGCAGGTGAGTTTATCAGTGCGGTGATCATTGAGCGGGACGCGATTTCTCCAACGTTCAGCGCATGGAAAGTCTCCAAACGGTTGGATGATGATATTTCTACGGTGTTTGGGGCGTTTAATCTCCAGTTTGAGGCAGGAGTGGTGACACGAGCACGGCTGGCATTTGGTGGTATGGCGGCGGTTCCGGCACGAGCAAAAGGGGCTGAAAATGCACTAATAGGTTTGCCGCTCAATCCGCAAACACTGGCTCAGGCGTGTGCCGCGCTGGTTGCGGATTTTCAACCACTCAGTGATTTCCGGGGTTCCGCAGCATATCGTCTGAAACTCGCGCAAAATCTGCTCAGGCGTCTGGCGCTACAACTCGCCGAGCCGACTCACGCTCTGGAGGTACAGCATTATGTCAACTAATCCAGTGCGCCTGTCAGAACAGGCTTTAATCGAGCAGTTCTCTCGCAAATTGCACGGCGGCGCAGGCGAAAGCCGCAAACATGAAAGTGCGGATAAGCAGGTTAGCGGTAAAGCGGAATATATCGACGACAAACTGACGTTACCCGGAATGCTGTACCTGTGCCCGGTTCTCAGCCAGCACGCTCATGCACGGATCCTCAATATCGATACCTCCGCATGTTACGCCATTGCTGGCGTGGTACGCACTTTTGGCTGGCAGGATGTGCCGGGCGAGCTGGATATTGGCCCACTCGCACCAGGCGACCCGCTGTTTGCCCGCGACAAGGTTGATTATCACGGCCAGGTTGTCCTGACGGTGGCGGCCGATACACCAGACGCGGCGCGAGCAGGGGCGCAGAAGGTGGTCATCGAATATGAAATTCTCGAGCCGGTGCTGGATGTCGAAGAGGCTTTACGGCGTGAACTTTACGTTCAGGAACCGCATGTCCATCAACGTGGTGATGCCGATACCGCGCTGGCCAACGCGCCGCACCGTATTCAGGGGCAATTTCACATTGGGGGCCAGGAACACTTTTATCTTGAAGGGCAGATTGCTGTGGTACAGCCAGGGGAAGATGGCTGCGCAACGGTCTGGTCATCCACCCAACATCCGACCGAAGTGCAAAAGCTGGTGGCGTCGGTGCTTGGTGTAACAATGAACAAAGTCACGGTGGATATGCGCCGTATGGGCGGCGGGTTTGGTGGCAAAGAAACCCAGGCGGCAGGAGTTGCCTGCCACGCAGCACTGGCGGCTGTATTAACAGGGCGCCCAGCCAAAATGCGTCTTTCACGGCGTGACGACATGCGTATGACAGGTAAACGGCATCCCTTTTTTGTGCGTTATGACGTGGGGTTTACTGACGAAGGTCGACTCAATGGCGTGAAAATCGATCTGGCCGCCAACTGCGGGTATTCACTGGATCTATCAGGATCGATCTGCGATCGCGCGATGTTTCACGCCGATAATGCTTACTACCTCGGTGATGCACGAATTACCGGATATCGTTGCCGCACCAATATGGCGTCCAATACTGCCTTCCGGGGATTTGGCGGGCCGCAGGGTATGGTTGCCGTTGAGCAGATTATGGACCACATTGCGCGCGAGCTCGGCCTTGATCCGTTGGACGTTCGCAAGCTCAATTATTATGGCGACACCGAGCGCAATGTGACGCACTACCATCAAACCGTTGAACACAACATCATGCCGGAAATGACCCGCCAGCTTGAGATCAGTGCCGACTACTCTCAGCGTCGTGCGGATATAAACGCGTTTAACCGCACAAGCGCGGTGCTAAAACGGGGTCTGGCGCTCACGCCGGTAAAATTTGGCATCTCCTTTACCTCCAGTTTTCTTAACCAGGCAGGGGCGTTAATACTGATTTATACCGATGGCACCGTGCAGCTTAATCATGGTGGGACAGAAATGGGCCAGGGGTTGAATACTAAAGTGGCGCAAGTGGTCGCTGAGGTGTTGCAAATTCCTGTCGAACAGATTCAGGTCACCGCCACCCATACGGGGAAAGTGCCCAATACCTCGCCGACGGCCGCATCATCTGGCGCGGATCTTAACGGTAAAGCAGCAGAAATCGCAGCGCTCACGATAAAACAGCGGCTGATAGAAATGCTCTGCCGTTTGTATGATTGCGAAGCCGAAGATGTGGAGTTTCGTAACGGCGTGGTGAAAGTCCAGGGGCGGTATTTTAGCTTTAGTGAAATCACAAACCTGGCCTGGCTGAACCAGGTCCCGCTGTCTGCCACGGGGTTCTACACAGTGCCGGGCATTCATTACGACCGCACAAAGGGTCGCGGGCAGCCGTTCTATTACTTTTCATTCGGCGCGGCCTGTTCGGAAGTCATTATCGACACGCTAACCGGAGAGTATCGCCTGTTGCGAACGGACATTCTCCATGATGTTGGCAATTCGCTGAATCCCGCACTCGACATCGGGCAAATCGAAGGCGGTTTTGTACAAGGCGCAGGCTGGCTGACTTGCGAAGAGTTGGTGTGGGATGACAAAGGACGGTTACTGACCGATAGCCCGATGAGTTACAAAATCCCGGCAATTAGCGATGTGCCAGCCGACTTACGGGTGAAGCTGCTTGAAAATCATGCCAATCCGCAACACACCGTTTACCGTTCTAAAGCCGTTGGTGAACCACCATTTATGCTGGGGATTTCCGTCTGGAGCGCCTTACAGGACGCCGTAGCCAGCGTAACTGACTACCGTAAACACCCAATGCTGGATGCGCCCGCCACACCGGAACGCGTATTCTGGGGTTGTCAGGAGGCACCATGAACGATGACGAATGGATAAGCATTCTGATGCAACTGCGCGAGCGTCGCGAACCGTGTGTGTTGCTGACGGTACTGGCTGATAAAGGATCGGTGCCGAGAAACTGTGGCACCAAAATGATTGTTGGGCATGAGCACGCTTATCTGACTATCGGCGGTGGGCATCTGGAATATCAATGTATCGCCATGGCACGCGCGATGCTGGACAAGCACATTTCAGAGCCACATACCGAGCATTTTAATTTGGGCGCAAGGCTTGGGCAGTGTTGCGGAGGTATGACATCGGTGCTCTTTGAACCACTGATTCAGGCGCAACCGCAAATGACCGTTTTTGGCGCAGGCCATGTCGGGCAGGCGCTGGTAGCGTTGTTATCAACGTTACCCTGTCACATTACCTGGGTTGATGAACGTCCGGACCTGTTCGCCTGCGCCCCCAGGGGGGTGAAAACGTTACAGGCAGAAGAGCCGCTGGATGCCGTACACGCGGCACCTGCGCAGAGCTATTTTATCGTGATGACCCACAGCCATCCGCGGGATCTGGAGTTGACCGAAGCGATACTGAAGCGTGGCGACTACCGCTACCTGGGGCTGATTGGATCGCAGACCAAACGTCAGCGCTTTGAGTATCGGCTGGCGGGGAAAGGAATAACACCTGATCAACTGAGTACATTGCGCTGCCCGGTGGGGTTGCCGGATGTAAAAGGTAAACTCCCGGCAGAAATTGCTGTAGCTATTGCCGCTGAAATTATCGCGGTGTATCAGGCGGCGAAGGTTAACGGTGGATGACGCTCACGCGTATCCGCCCTACAATCAATACATCTTTTTCGTAAGGTGGGAACGCAAAGCGGCTTCCACCTTCCTGTTGGCCTCGCTTCGGGAGTTCAGGATGTTGTCAGACAATCCGTTTTACCACCTCAGTTTATTGCCTTATCAAGCCCCTCATTTTGATGACATCAAAGATAGCCACTACCGTCCGGCTTTTGACGAAGCCAAACGCATTAAACGTGAGGAAATTGCGGCGATAGCTCACGACCCCGCAGAGCCTAACTTTGAGAACACCTTCCTCGCGCTGGAAAATACGGGCCACATGTTAGGGCGCGTTACCCAGGTTTTCTTCGCGATGACCGCTGCAAATACCAATGACTACCTGCAACAACTGGATGAAGAGTTTGGCGCCGAGCTGGCTGAGTTAGCGGATGAAATGCGCCTGAATGCCGTGCTGTTTTCGCGTTTAAATGACGTGTACCAGCGTCGCCTGACACTGGAACTTGATGACGAATCTCTGCGTTTGATAGAGGTCATCTGGCAGAACTTTACCCTCGCGGGTGCCACTCTCAGCGAGGATAAAAAAGCGCGTTTGAAGGTGCTGAATAAAGAAGCTGCACAGTTGAGCAGCCAGTTTAATAATCGTCTGCACGCAGCCAATAAAGCCGCTGCTCTGGTGGTTGATGACGTTCAACTTCTTGATGGGTTAACTTCTGCAGAAATTGCCGCGGCAGCACAGCATGCCAGTGCTAAAGGACTGGAGGGGAAATACGTCATTCCGCTGCTCAATTTTACCCAACAACCCGCGTTGCAATCTCTGAGCAATCGTCAGACGCGTGAAAAACTGTTTAAAGCAGGTTGGGAGCGGACTCAGCACGACGACAGCCACGATACACGCGCCATTGTCGCTCGTCTGGCGACGCTGCGTGCGGAACAAGCGCAACTGTTGGGATTCGAGAGCTATGCCGCATGGAAAATTGCCGATCAAATGGCGCAAACCCCGCAGGCAGCATTACAGTTTATGCGAGACATCGTGCCCGCAGCGACCGCTCGAGCACAACGCGAATTAGCCGCTATTCAACAGGTTATTGACCAGCAGCAAGGTGGTTTCAAAGCGGAAGCCTGGGATTGGGCTTTTTATGCTGAACAAGTCAGACTCGCGCAATACGACCTCGATGAAGCGCAAATCAAACCCTATTTTGAACTGAACAATGTGTTAACCAATGGCGTCTTTTGGGCGGCGAGCCAGCTTTTCGGCCTGAGTTTTGTTGAACGTTTTGATATTCCCGTTTATCACGACGATGTGCGGGTATGGGAAATCTTTGATAAAGACGGGCGCGGTATGGCGCTGTTCTATGGCGACTTTTTTGCCCGTGACAGCAAAGGCGGCGGCGCATGGATGGGCAACTTCGTGGAACAATCTACGCTGCTGGAAAACGCACCGGTGATTTACAACGTTTGTAACTACAGTAAACCGGCAAACGGGGAGGCGGCGCTTATCTCCTGGGATGACGTTGTGACGCTTTTCCACGAGTTTGGCCATACGTTGCACGGACTGTTTGCTACCCAACGTTATGCGACGCTGTCGGGTACCAACACCCCACGCGATTTTGTTGAGTTTCCGTCGCAAATTAACGAACACTGGGCGCGCCAGCCGCAGGTTTTCGCAAACTATGCGCGGCATTACCAGACCGGCGAGCCGATGCCTGAAGCCCTGAAAGAAAAGTTATTCCGTGCTGCGCAATTCAATAAAGGCTACGACATGACGGAACTCCTCAGCGCCGCATTGCTGGATATGAACTGGCACAGTTTGCCTGCGGGCTGCGTAGTGGATGAGGTAACCGCGTTTGAAGCGCTGGCACTCCATCGCGAGCATATTGACTTGCCGGCAGTACCTCCTCGTTATCGCAGCAGCTACTTCGCGCATATCTTTGGCGGGGGTTACGCCGCTGGATATTACGCTTATATCTGGACACAAATGTTGGCGGATGATGGCTACCAATGGTTTGTGGAGCAAGGCGGGCTAACGGCGCACAACGGCCAGCGTTTCCGCGAGGCGATTTTATCCCGTGGCAATAGCCAGGATCTTAAAGCGTTGTATAACGAGTGGCGGGGGCATGCACCGTACAGTGAACCGATGCTGGCAAATCGGGGTTTAGCAGACTAACCCGTGCTGATAAAAAAATGCGCCTTCGGGCGCATTTTTTGTCGTTAATAAATTTAGACCGGAATCGGGCGGGGTTTACCCGCGGGGTCCACCGCCACATAAATGAAAATGGCTTCTGTTGCTTTGTAACGCTGACCAATAGGTTCGGAAGAGACTTTTTTCACCCAAACTTCCACGTTAATCGTGATGGAACTGGTTCCGCGTTTTACGCATTTCGCATAGCAACACACCACATCGCCCACAGCGACCGGCTTGAGAAATGTCATCCCATCGACACGAACGGTGACTACGCGGCCTTTTGCGATTTCTTTTGCCTGAATTGCGCCACCCATGTCCATTTGTGACATCAACCAGCCACCAAAAATATCGCCGTTGGCGTTAGTATCAGCAGGCATTGCCATTGTGCGTAATACCAATTCCCCTGAAGGAGTGTCTTGCTGGATCATTTGTCTTCCCGATATGTATAGATGTCATTCATCATAGCTTTGATGTCTCTGCCTCTAGTTTAATACGTGTAAGCCTCTGTAAGTAGCATTAATGTCTAAAGGGGTTTGTTTTATGGCTGGCAAAATCAGCTCCACCTAAAAACGACACAGCTCTCAACATGAAGAAATATCTACTTATCGCTTTCAGCCTGCTCGCGTTATCCAGTCAATCCAGTTTCGCGGGGACCAAAACCTTGGTGGATTATGGCGTTGTTCAACAGAGCACAATTATTAGCAGCCAGAATCGCTCCCATCCGCTGCGAACCATGGCAGCGGGTGCCGCCGGTGCTGCAATAGGTAATCAGTTTGGCGGGGGATCCGGGAAGACTATCATGACGGCCACTGGCGCAGTTGCTGGGGTGGAAGCTTCACGTAATCGTCAGGCCAGGCAGCAAAGTGCCCAGACCGTGAACCTGACTATCAAGACCAATAGTGGGCAAATCATCCAGGTGGTGCAGGACTATAACGGAACGCTCACCTTCAACAAAGGTGACAAGGTGCGTATTCTCACCTCCGGTTCGAATACCACCGTTGATAAGTCCGTATGATCTAAACAACGGCACGAGCGGTTAATCGAACTCGGTTGAAATAAAAAAAGCACACGTCTGGTAAGGATACCAATGTGTGCTTTTTTTGGGCCTTGAAGCCGGAGGCTTATTTCTCTTCTTGCGGCATATGCTTATAGATGTACACGCCGCTGAGCAGGGTAAATACCAGTGTCGCAGCCGTCAGGCCGAACACTTTAAAGTTGACCCAAACGCTCTGTGGAAGCCAAAAAGCGACGTAAATATTCACCGCACCGCAAGCGATAAAGAACAGCGCCCAGGCAATGTTCAGGCGCGACCAGACGGTTTCTGGTAGAGAAATTTCCTTTCCTAACATCCGTTGAATTAACGGCTTGCCCATCACAAATTGGCTAATCAGCAACGCGAGAGCGAACAGCCCGTAAATCACCGTCACTTTCCATTTAATAAATTCATCATTATGGAAGAACAACGTCAGGCCGCCGAACACAGCAACCATCAGGAAAGTAATCAACGCCATCTTTTCCAGCTTGCGGAATTTGTACCAGCTGTAGATCAGCGCAAAACCGGTTGCGACGATCAATGCGCCGGAAGCGACGTAGATGTCATACATTTTGTAAAATGCGAAGAAGACAATCAGGGGAGGAAGTCGAGAAACTGCTTCATAATCTGTTCCGTAAAATGACTCCTGAGCGCTGAAAGCCAGGCTCAGGAGCAGGTGTAAGTTATTGGCGAATCAGCATGTACAGGCGGAATAAATAGATGAGCAATACTGCTGAAATAAGATTGCTTATCGTATTCGCTATCACCGCGCCAATAGAGGGGGATAGTGCCGCAAACGAAGATGCGAGCATCAGCAGTGCGGTCTTCGCCAGCAACCAGCTAATCACTGCTGGCGCAACAAGGCGCATATTTGACCAGGCAAGACGCATACTGCTGCGCAGTGACTGGAAGACCCCCGCTTTATCCTGAACAACCATAATCGGTGCGAATGAAAGCAAAATCGCTAACAGCACGCCCGGCACGACGATCAACATGATGCCAATCTGCACTAGGAAAGTCGTCAGGAACATCAGAATAAAGATTTTAGGCAACACAGGAGCCGAAGTGCCAATGGCACGAAGCGCACTCACACGTTGCCCGGCACTCACCATCTGGATTAGCACCAGCACGCTACCTGCAAGGATAGCATTGCCGATCAGGCCAGAAAATGTCGAAGCCGCAGAGGCTCTGAGTAACATTTGCTGCTGCTCTGGTGTCATGTTCTGCACAAGGTCAAACAGCCCAACGCTATTCGATAAATTGTCTCCTTCACTAAGGATAGACAGTTGCTCGTCGCTGGGTGAAAAGGCGTGACCGATCACAACCGAAATAAAAGCACAAAGTAACGCGATCAGTAAGACAGTAACAAACTGATTGCGTAGAAAATTCCCCGTGTCACGGTACACAGAACCTGCCGTGATAGACATGCACTCTCCTTGATGTTGCGCGGTTAAAAATCAGCGGCCAATTGTACCCTGGATGAAGGGCGGTGGCACCGACAAGATGTAAGCCTTAAGTAAGTTACTGTCAGCGAGAAATATTGATCTGGGTAGGGTATAGCGTTTTATCCATAAGTTGACATATATGAACCATAATCTGGCATAGCCTGAATCTTCACTGTGAGTTCCGATTTATTTAACAAAGCCAGCTAACGTTGCAAAATGGCGGTTGTGTGATTTTTTCGTGGCATGGTCAATTGTTCCTAAGGTTTTACTAATGTTTTTAACCTCCGTCATTCGCGAGCAGGATATTTTCTTAGTAAAGCCCCGATCCGCCACATTTTTTACCTTTCTTTAAAAATGATAACCATTTTCATTATCATTCCGAATGCGCTGTGGTGTAATCCGCGTCGCTATGCATTCTGGTGTTATGTACTCATTTTTATGAAGGATTAACTTATGAAATTTGGCGTATCGTCCCTTTGCTCCATCGCAGTAGTGACTTCATCTATTCTGCTGTCGTCATTTGCCAGTGCGGCGGATAACAACGAAGGAATCGTGGTTTATAACGCCCAGCATGAAAATCTGGTTCAGTCTTGGGTCGATGGCTTCACCAAAGAGACGGGCATCAAAGTCACTCTGCGTAACGGCGGCGACAGTGAGTTAGGCAATCAACTGGTGCAGGAAGGCAGTGCGTCGCCTGCGGACGTTTTCCTTACCGAAAACTCTCCTGCGATGGTACTGGTTGATAACGCGAAATTATTCGCACCTCTGGATGCCGATACCCTTGCGCAGGTCGCTCCAGCATATCGTCCGGATCATGGGCGCTGGATTGGCATTGCCGCCCGTAGCACCGTGTTCGTGTATAACCCTGCAAAACTGAGCGAAGCGCAATTGCCAAAATCCTTAATGGATTTGGCTAAACCTGAGTGGAAAGGGCGCTGGGCTGCTTCCCCGTCAGGTGCTGATTTCCAGGCGATCGTGAGCGCCGTTCTGGCACTAAAAGGCGAGAAAGCAACGCTGGATTGGCTGAAAGCAATGAAAACAAACTTTGTTGCTTATAAAGGCAATAGCACTGTCATGAAAGCCGTGAACGCAGATCAAATTGATGGTGGGGTGATTTATCACTATTACCGTTTTGTTGACCAGGCCAAAACTGGCGAAAACAGCAAAAACACACAACTCCACTACTTTAAACATCAGGACCCGGGCGCATTTGTCAGTATCTCTGGCGGCGGTGTTCTGGCTTCCAGCAAGCATCAACAGCAAGCTCAGGCCTTCGTGAAGTGGGTGACCGGTAAATCTGGTCAGGAAATTCTGCGTACTAACAATGCGTTTGAATATGCGGTCGGTAATAACGCGGCATCTAACCCTAAACTGGTTCCACTGAAAGATCTGGATGCGCCGAAAGTTGAGCCGTCATCACTCAATAGCAAAAAAGTCATTGATTTGATGACTGAAGCTGGCCTTCTTTAATAAATGCAGTGGTGAGTGCCTGATGTCCGTGGTTAACGTTACAGAGAGTCCCAACATACAGATCCGTGATTTACAGCGGCGTCCTGCATTTTTGATGGTGCTGCTCGCGATCTTTTTCTCAATGCTATCGCTGATCCCCCCCGTTTTTGTCATTGTTATTGGATTTGACACCGGCTGGGAAACGGTCAAGGCACTCATATTCCGTCCTCGTGTTGCTGAGCTTCTCAGCAACACACTGCTCTTAGTGATTATCGCCGTCCCGCTTTGTATCTTCACGGGGACATTGCTCGCCTGGCTGACTGAAAGAACGACGCTTGCCGGAAGGCGTATCTGGTCGATGCTGGCCGTCGCTCCCCTGGCAATCCCGGCTTTTGTGCAAAGTTACGCGTGGGTCAGTGCGGTGCCGTCGATGCACGGTTTATCCGCTGGGGTCTTTCTGTCTGTACTGGCCTATTACCCCTTTATTTATCTGCCTGTGGCGGCCGTACTTCGTCGTCTCGACCCCACATTAGAAGATGTCGCCGCTTCGCTGGGTACACCGCCCTGGGCGGTATTTTTCCGTATTGTCCTGCCGCAGCTTAAGCTCGCAATTTGGGGTGGGGCGCTGCTAGTGACGTTGCATTTGCTGGCGGAATACGGGCTGTACGCGATGATACGTTTTGATACCTTCACCACCGCTATTTACGACCAATTTCAATCGACGTTTAGCGGCCCAGCGGCGAATATGCTGGCGGGTGTTCTGGCCTTGTGCTGTCTGGTGTTCCTTACCCTCGAAGGGGCTACTCGTGGCAAAGCTCGTTACGCGCGAGTGGGAGCGGGTTCGCCGCGTCAGCAAAATCATCTGCGTCTGAACGGGCTGCTGAGCATTTTAGGTCAGTTATTCCCATCGGCGATCATACTGCTGGCTTTCGTGGTGCCGATTGCGGTGCTGTTGCGCTGGTTATGGTTGGGGGGAATAGAAAACTGGAACCAGCCCGAACTCTGGTCCACTCTGCGCCAGACTCTGCTGCTGGCCTCTGCGGGCGCATTGGTCATTATTCTTGCAGGTATTCCCATCGCCTGGCTTTCGGTGCGCCATCCGCGTCCGCTGTACCGCGTGCTTGAAGGGTGTAATTACTTTACCAGTTCATTGCCCGGCATTGTGGTTGCACTGTCGCTGGTCACAGTAACCATTCACTACATGCGCCCCATCTATCAGACAGAAGTCACACTGTTTCTGGCTTACTTGCTGATGTTCACGCCGAGGGCGTTGATAAACTTGCGCGCCGGGATTGCTCAGGCGCCTGTAGAACTTGAGAATGTCGCTCGCAGTTTAGGTAAAACCCAGGCCGCTGCCATCGGGAGCATTACCTTACGCCTTGCAGCTCCGGGTGCCGCCGCAGGTGCTGCTTTAGTATTCCTCGGGGTGACCAATGAGCTGACTGCAACGCTTTTGCTATCACCGCCAGGCACGCGCACGCTTTCGACCGCCTTCTGGGCGCTGACCAGCGAAATTGATTACGTTGCTGCCGCCCCTTATGCGCTGCTGATGGTCCTTATTGCACTGCCGTTAACCGGTATTTTATATGTGCAGTCTCAAAAACTGGCGGGTCTGTAAGATGATTGAACTAGCGAATATTTCCAAAAAATTTGGCCAGACATCCGTGCTGGAAAATATCAATTTATCTGTCGTGCCTGCCAGCCGGACGGTGATTGTCGGGCCATCTGGTTCGGGAAAAACCACATTACTGCGCATTCTTGCGGGGTTTGAAACGCCAGATAGCGGGCGAATTACTCTGTCGGGTAAAACGCTTTTTGATGAAAACACGTTTATTCCGGCGCATCAGCGTGGCATTGGTTTCGTTCCGCAGGAAGGGGCGCTTTTCCCACATATGAAAGTGGGGGATAACATCGCGTACGGTCTGACAGGGTCCCGTCATGAAAACCGCCGCCGCATCGCTGAACTGATGGAGCTCGTTTCTCTTGACCGTCATCTGCAAGACCACTGGCCGCATGAAATCTCAGGCGGACAACAGCAACGCGTGGCGCTGGCTCGCGCGCTCGCACAAGAACCGGTGCTGATGTTGCTCGATGAACCGTTCTCAGCGCTCGATACCGGGCTGCGTGCAGCGACCCGAAAAGCGACGGCTGAATTATTGGCATACGCCGGAGTGGCCTCGATTCTGGTGACTCACGATCAGCATGAAGCGCTCTCCTTTGCCAGCCAGATTGCGGTCATTCGCGATGGCCGTTTTTCCCAGGTCGGTTCGCCGACAGAGGTTTATTCACAACCCGTGGATGAAGCCACCGCACTGTTTCTCGGCGATGCGTTGATTTTCTCCGCGCAAGTCAGCAACGGTTTTGCACACTGTGAGCTGGGTACTATTCCTGCGGACAACCCGCAATTTACCGGTGACAAACGTATTATGCTGCGCCCGGAGCAAATTATTATTTCTGCATACCAGGCCGATGCTGAAACTCATCACGCTGTCACCATCAGCGATGTGGATTTTACCGGTTACCTTTCAACACTGACGCTCAACTCTCCCGCATGGACCGCGCCGCTACAGATTAAAACGGTCAGTCAGCAAAAGTGGCAGGTGGGGATGCAAGTTAAACTGGCGATTACTGGTCACGCCTGTGTCCTGGCGGATTAAGATGACAAAATCGTCATCTTAGCGCCTCCCTGTTTGTCGGAAAGCCCAAGGTAAAATGTAGTTGCGGCGCATTACATCGCTAAAGGAATGAAAGAAAACGATTTTGTGGTTGATGTTGCCAACAACGGTGTTGATGGTCTGCACTCAGCGAATTGCTCGCAAGAGTACGCGTGATCATGCGCAGTCAGGCCGTTCACGCGCCAGTAGTGGAAGAGTCAGTATTGCAAATCAGCACCTTGCAACTCGATTTTCTAAAGCATCGGGTATCGCGTGCAGGGAAACGTATTGAGCTTACGCAAAAAGAATTCCTACTCTTAAGTCTGTTGATGCGTCGTAGCGGCGAGGTGCTCTCGCGAACATGGGCCTTAACTTTGGCCTGACAAATGAGAGTTAAATAAAATTGATCGCGGCAATCTTATGGTCAGTCTTCCAGTTTAAGCAAAATGTGGAAAAATTAATCTAGATCATTAAATGTTAAATTAGCCAGTAAAGTGTGACCGAATCAAGATCACTTTGTACTCAATAATGAGTATATTCAGCCCGCTTATAAAACCATAACAAGGAGAGGGCTATGAAAAAACTGTCTGTGGCGTTACTCGCATTAACCTGTTTGTCAGGTGAAGCGCTGGCACATCAACAAGGTGAGTTCTTCATGCGTGCGGGTTCTGCTACCGTGCGCCCAACGGAAGGTTCTGACAATGTGCTTGGAATGGGTGGTTTTAGCGTCAGCAACAATACCCAACTGGGGCTGACATTTGATTACATGGTGACGGAAAACATAGGAATCGAGCTGCTGGCTGCTACACCATTCCGCCATCGCGTCGGGTTAGGCCCAACAGGTGACTTAGCCACTGTACGTCAACTGCCGCCAACGCTGATGGCACAGTGGTACTTTGGCGATTCGAAAAGCAAAGTACGTCCATACATTGGTGCGGGCATCAACTACACCACCTTCTTTGATGCCGATTTTAACCAGACGGGCAAAGACGCCGGTTTAAGCGACCTTAGCGTCAAAGACTCGTGGGGTGCAGCGGGTCAGGTGGGGCTGGATTATATGGTCAATCAGAACTGGCTGTTGAATATGTCAGTCTGGTACATGGATATCGACACCGAAGTGAAGTTTAAAGCTGGTGGCGAACAGCAGAATATCAAGACACGCATTGACCCGTGGGTGTTTATGTTCTCTGCGGGTTACCGCTTCTAAAGTACTTCAGCAAAACCCCTGCAAAACTGGTCATTATATGGCCAGTGTTTTCGAATACATTTTGTTACCTATCTTTTCAATGACACATCGTTGGTGGTATTTTGATACTCTTCACGACGCTCGAGGAATATCAAAAATGACCAAAGAAGAAAAAGTCATGTTTTTAATGCGTTTAGCTGTCGATACACATAACGCTTATCGATCTGCTCAAATAACCACTAGTCAAGCATTCACCGCTGCATCCAACCCAATGAAGCTAATTGGCGAATTCTATTCTCGCT
Organism: Buttiauxella selenatireducens; assembly: GCF_031432975.1. Classification (GTDB taxonomy): domain Bacteria; phylum Pseudomonadota; class Gammaproteobacteria; order Enterobacterales; family Enterobacteriaceae; genus Buttiauxella; species Buttiauxella selenatireducens. The sequence goes on from NZ_CP133838.1 coordinate 2,339,166, forward strand.
ATGAAGAATTTTTCGACGAAAAAATCAAGGAGTAGAAACCTATCTTCTGGCAGTGTATTGCTTAATTAAATGCAATAACTTGATATGAGTTGTTTGGGCTGAACGTCACGAGCGGGCGGCTCACTTCATAAAACTTCCAAAATCTCAGAACTGATAATCCCGAAAAAGCTCTCGATGCAGGCTATATCGATCTACAGGCTCGCGTGTATTGAGGTGACGGCAAAGTACGCGTCTATGTTCAGGTGGGCTTAAAATCTATCTTCGAACCAATGCGTAACCTGGGATAAAGGGTGAGAAATTATTTCAATATCGAAGATTAACGCACCCCATAGTAGGGAAATCAGTGCAAATGCCGCAGCGGTAATAACCTTAAACAACTTCAAACTCTCCGGTAGAAAAAACCAATAGTAGGGATAATGTCCAATAGACTATAGGAAAAACAGGAGCAATGCGTGCAAGTTTGATGGCCCGCACAAACATTTCATGTACACAAGTATTTTTGTAAAACATGTACCTTGAACTGTCGGTGTTTATGTTCTCTGAAGGTTATTGATTATGACGTTCTGGAAACAATAAAGGCCGGAATGGCTCCGGCCAATCAATCTTCTTATGCTGTGTGAGTTGCTGCTTTCAGTGCCTGCACAAAGGCTTTCAGCTCGCTTAGCATCACATCCGGTTTATCAAGGTTCTTCTCGATAATTTTCACGATGGCGGAACCTGAAATCGCCCCGGCAGCGCCCGCAGCAATCGCATCTTTAACTTGCGATGGTTCGGAAATCCCAAAGCCTTGCAGTGACGGTGCCGCACCAAATTCAGTCAGCTTTTCTACCAGATGATGCAGTGGCAACTGGGCGCGAGTTTCCGCTCCCGTCACACCCGCACGAGACAGCAGATACGTATAACCACGGCCATGAGTTGCGATTTCACGTAGCAGCGCGTCATCCGCATTCGGTGGACAAATGAAGATTGGCGCGACGTTGTGGCGCATTGCGGCCTGACGGAATGGCGCCGACTCTTCAATAGGGACATCCGCAATCAGCACGGAATCAACGCCAACTTTTGCACACAACGCATAGAACTCATCAATGCCACGGTTAAACACCAGGTTTGCGTACATCAGCAAACCAATCGGAATGGTTGGGTGTTTCTGGCGAATTGCCGCCAGCATTTCAAAGCATTGTGTTGGCGTCACACCTGCGGCAAATGCGCGCAGTGCTGCGTTCTGAATGGTTGGGCCATCTGCCAATGGGTCGGAGAAAGGAATACCCAATTCCAGTGCGTCAGCTCCCGCTTCAATCAGTGTGTCGATTATCTTCAAAGACTGTTCTGGTGAAGGGTCGCCAAGGGTGACGAAAGGAACAAAAGCACCTTCCTTGCGAGCTTGCAACTGTTCAAATGCGTGTTGATAACGTTCCATTAAATTTCCCCTCGTGCTTTAAGGATGTCGTGAACAGTGAAGATATCTTTGTCACCACGGCCAGAGAGATTCACCACCAACAGTTGTTCTTTTTCTGGGTTTTCTTTCATCATTTTTAGCGCGTGAGCCAGCGCGTGAGAAGATTCCAGCGCAGGAATAATCCCTTCTTTGAGGCACAGCGTTTTGAAGGCTTCCAAAGCTTCGTCATCCGTAATCGAAACATAATCCGCACGGCCAATGCTGTTCAGGTGCGCATGCTGCGGCCCAACAGAAGGGAAGTCCAGACCGGCAGAGATGGAATAAGACTCTTCGATTTGGCCTTCGTCCGTTTGCATCATTGGCGATTTCATACCGAAGTAAATCCCCACGCGACCATGTTTCAATGGCGCGCCATGCTCACCGCTTTCGATACCGTGGCCAGCAGGTTCAACACCTATCAGACCGACTTTCGTTTCTTCGATGAAATCAGCAAACATGCCGATAGCATTCGAACCGCCGCCCACGCAGGCGATTACTGCATCCGGCAGACGGCCTTCTTTTTCAAGGATCTGCGCTTTGGTTTCCTCGCCAATCATGCGCTGGAACTCACGCACGATAGTTGGGAATGGGTGCGGGCCTGCTGCAGTACCAAGCATATAGTGTGCGGTGTCGTAGCTACCAGACCAGTCGCGGAGCGCTTCGTTACATGCATCTTTCAACGTGGCGGAACCGCTGTGTACTGGGATCACTTCCGCACCCATAAGACGCATACGGAACACGTTTGGTGACTGACGCTCAACGTCTTTTGCACCCATGTAGATACGGCATTTCAAGCCGAGCAGGGCGCTGGCTAATGCCGACGCCACACCGTGTTGACCCGCGCCGGTTTCTGCGATGATTTCAGTTTTACCCATTTTCTTCGCCAGCAACGCCTGGCCGAGCACCTGGTTAGTTTTGTGCGCGCCGCCGTGCAGCAAATCTTCACGCTTTAAATAGAGCGTAGTTTTCGTGCCAGCGGTCAGGTTTCTGCACTTGGTCAGCGCTGTTGGACGGCCCGCGTAGTTTTTCAGCAGGTCGTTAAATTCAGCCTGAAATTCTGCATCGCTTTGTGCCGCCACAAACGCTTCTTCAAGCTGGCGCAGTGCAGGCATCAGGATTTGCGGTACATACATACCGCCAAACTCACCAAAATAGGGATTAAGTAATGTCATGATATTTTCCTTAGTAAGCCCGCAGCGTCTGGAAGACGGCAGCCAGCTTGTTAGCATCTTTAATACCCGGTGCGCTTTCGACACCTGAGTTGAAATCTAAACCTGCGCAACCCGTTTTAGCTGCATCCACGCAGTTGTCTGCACCTAAACCACCCGCCAGAATCACGTTTTCCAGATTCTGCCCTGCGAGCAGTGACCAGTCGAAACGTTGGCCGCTACCGCCCTGGCCGTTATCGAACAGGTATTTGTCGACGTGGTTTAAATCACGAGCAGGCAAACTCTCTTTCACGCTTAATGCTTTCCAGATTTGTACATTTGCCGTAAGGGCCGCACGAAGAGCGTCTATATACGCTTGGTTTTCTTCACCATGCAGTTGCACAGCGCTAAGAGAGAACAGCGCGGCTTTTTGTACGACCTCGTCAATCGCCGTGTCACGGAATACGCCAACATATTTCAGTGCGGCGGCTTCGATGACCGAGGCGGCAGTTTCATCGCTGATAAAACGCGGTGAGGCAGGAACAAAAATCAGGCCGCCATAAATGGCACCCGCTTCAAACGCTGCGCGCGCATCTTGCGGGCGAGTCAGGCCGCAGACTTTGTTACTGCCCAACATGACGCGACGAACCGCCGCATTCAGGTCGTCTTCGCTCATTAAGGCTGAACCAATCAGGAAGCCGTTGGCAAAATGGCTGAGTTCGCGGATTTGCCCATAGTTGCTGATACCGGATTCGCTGATCACCGTTACGCCGTGACCCAGGCGAGGTGCTAACTGGCGAGTTCGATTCAGGTCGATGGATAAATCACGCAGGTCGCGGTTGTTAATGCCGACGACTTTTGCTTTCAGTGCAATAGCCCGTTCCAGTTCTTCTTCATTGCTCACTTCTGTCAGCACGCCCATATTCAGACTATGTGCAACGGCTGCGAGCTGGCAGTATTGCTCATCGTTAAGCACCGAGAGCATCAGCAGACAGGCGTCGGCCTGATAAAAACGAGCCAGTAGAATCTGATACGCGTCGATAATGAAGTCTTTGCATAACACTGGTTGCGTGACGATATCGCTAACAATCGGCAGAAAATCAAAACTTCCCTGGAAATACTTCTCGTCGGTTAGAACGGAAATAGCGGAAGCATAGTGTTTGTACACGCCGGCAATGCGAGCCGGATCAAAATCATCCCGAATCACGCCTTTTGACGGAGAAGCCTTTTTGCACTCCAGAATGAATGCCGTTCTTGCACCTTGCAGGGCGTGATAAAAGTTGCGTGTTGCCGGTACAATGTTGTTCTGGAAACTTGCCAGGGGTTGCTGTTGTTTACGTGCTTCAACCCATATCGCCTTGTCGTCGACGATCTTCTTTAATACGGTTTCCTGCATGACTTATCCTCTTCCTGCCAGTGCTGTTACCCGGTCGTATGCCGCGCCGCTGCGCAGCACTTCCAGCACTCGTTGTGCATTCACTTTAAGATCTTCTTGTCCATGCAGACGCATCAACATGGCGACGTTTGCCGCGACTGCAGACTCATGAGCGGTCTCACCTTTACCTTGTAACAGGCGGGTGAGAATGTCACGGTTTTCTTCCGGTGTGCCGCCTGCAAGCTGATCCTGATGATAGGCAGGTAGGCCAAAGTCTGCGGCTTCCAGTTGATAACTTTTGATTTCCCCGTCGTGCAATTCAGCAACTTGCGTCGTGGCGTGCAGAGAAACTTCATCCATTCCACCGCTGTGTACGACTGCTGCACGTTTGTAACCCAGCACGCGGAGAGTTTCTGCAATGGGCAGAACCAGTTCTGCGCTGTAAACGCCGATCAATGCCATTTGCGGATGCGCAGGGTTAATCAATGGCCCCAATACGTTAAACAGGGTACGCGTCTTTAACTGTTGGCGCACGGGCATCGCATGTCGGAAACCAGTGTGGTATTTCGGTGCAAACAGGAAGCAAACGCCCAATTCATCTAACGCTTTGCGCGAAGTTTCAGCACTCATTTCGAGGTTGATCCCAAATGCGGCTAATAAGTCTGATGAACCTGATTTACTGGAAACGCTGCGGTTACCGTGTTTGGCCACTTTCAATCCGACCGCGGCAGCAACAAATGCGCTGGCGGTGGAGATATTTATGCTGTTGCTGCCGTCACCACCGGTCCCGACGATGTCGGCAAACGGATAGTCAGGGCTTGGGAATGGCGCTGCGGCTTCGAGCAACGCGGTAGCTGCGCCTGCGATTTCGTTCGGATGCTCGCCGCGCACTTTCATACTGACCAGGGCCGCCGCCAGTTGTTCTGGCTTCAGCTCGCCACGCACGATAGCGGCAAAAAGCTGGTGGCTTTCTTCACGGCTGAGAGTTTGCGCCTGGTAAAGTTTGTCGAGAATCGGTTGCAGCGTGTTGGCCTGTTTTAACTTCAGCAGCGCCCAGTCGAGGGTTTGCTCAAGCAGACGAGCACCATGTGTGGTGAGGATAGACTCCGGGTGGAACTGGAATCCACATACACGATCAGCATCGTGGCGCACGGCCATAACCATGCCATCAAAATGGGCGTTGATGGTCAAACCCGCTGGAATGTTGCTGCCGACCAACGAATGGTAGCGCGCAACAGGGAGTGGGTTAGGTAAACCTGCGAACATCGCCTCGCCATCGTGCGAAATGATCGACGCTTTTCCATGCAGGATTTCGCCCGCCTGGCCGACATATCCGCCATATGCTTCAACAATCGCCTGGTGGCCAAGACAAATACCAATAATCGGCAATTTGCCACGCAGTCGCGTTAACAGTTCGGGCATGCAACCTGCTTCACTTGGCGCACCAGGGCCTGGAGAAAGCATCAGTACGGGGTTGTCCATAGTCGCCAGACGTTCAATTAAGGTCTGCGCAGGAACGTGATTACGATAAATAACGACATTGTGACCATTGGCACGCAATTGATCGGCCAGGTTGTAGGTAAACGAGTCGATGTTATCGAGCAGCAGAATGTCAGCCATCAGAAAATCTCCTGTGCGTGATGCGCGGCGGCAATGGCGCGCAGTACAGCGCGGGCTTTGTTGCGGGTTTCGTCAGCTTCGGACTGCGGTACAGAATCCAGTACCACACCAGCGCCAGCCTGAACGGTGGCAATGCCATTTTCAACGTAGGCGGAGCGGATAACGATGCAGGTATCCAAATCGCCATGTGCAGTGAAATACCCCACAGCACCACCGTAACTGCCGCGACGAACGCCTTCTGCTTTGGCAATCAATTGCATCGCACGGACTTTTGGCGCGCCGCTCAGGGTGCCCATATTCATGCAGGCGCGGTAGGCGTGCAGCACGTCAAGATCGTGACGCAATTCACCGACAACGCGAGAAACCAGGTGCATCACAAAGGAGTAGCGGTCGACTTTAGTCAGGTCAGCAACATAACGGCTGCCCGGGGTACAAATGCGCGCCAGGTCGTTACGTGCCAGGTCAACCAACATTAGGTGTTCGGACATCTCTTTATGGTCAGTACGCATTTCCAGTTCAATGCGGCTATCCAGATCGCGGTCAAGAGAACCGTCAGCACGACGACCACGTGGGCGAGTGCCGGCAATGGGATAGATTTCAATCTGACGCGATGCCGCATCATACTTAAGTGAACTTTCAGGCGATGCGCCAAACAGCGTGAAGTCGTTATCCTGCATGAAGAACATGTACGGGCTTGGATTGCTTTTCTTCAGCGTCTGGTAAGCCGCAAGTGGAGAAGGGCACGGCAGTGAGAAACGGCGTGAAGGAACAACCTGGAAAATTTCACCGATGCGAATCGCTTTTTGCATTTTGCGCACCACGTCGCCAAATTCTTCATCGCTCTGGTTGCACTCGCAGGTCATGTGCTCAACTTTCTGTACGGGCAACGCAGCAGGTTCTTGCTGCATTTGCTTGCTCAGTTGTGCAGCACGCTGAATCAAACGCTGTTTTTCTGATGCTGACGGAGTAAATAAGCTGGCCTGGATGCGGGTGCTCTTTTTCTGATGATCGATAACCAGCAGTGTTTCTGCCAAATAGAAACAGTAGTCAGGGCAATTGTTATCTTGCTCAAGGGTTGGCAGTGCTTCAAACCCTGCGACCAGGTCATAGGCAAATAAACCGCCGAAGAACATGGCTTCGCGCTCGTTTTCCGGCACGGTAACCAGTTCCTGCATCAGGCGGAACGCGTCAAATACTGACAGTGAACACAGACGCGCATCTTCATCGAGTAGCGAGCTAACCGCCGGGAAGCGCAGTACGCGGCCTTGAGGAGAGTGTTCGTTTTCAACACCGGCAGGCAGTGCGGCATCAAGCAGTGGGAGCAGTGAAGCGCCGTTCTCTGAAAGTGCGTGAATAGTGACGGTGTCACCTAATGCGGTAATACGTAGCGCGCTGTCGACTAACAGCAGGCTTTTCAAATCGTTTTTACTGTCAATATCGGCGGATTCAAGCAGCAAGGTTGCCGGGCGAGCACCGCAAAGTTGATGGAATACTGCCGTTGGGTTATCCCGATATGGCGCGTCATTAATCAGTAATTCGAGCGCTGGTTTTTGTGTTTGCATGTTCTGCTCTCATATTTTGTTCAAAAAAAGGCCCGCTTAGTTGGCGGGCCTGGTATCTGGGCTGAATTACAGCCATAGCGATTACACTGCCCGTTTTCAGGAAGTACGCCACCAGCTGTGCATGCGGATTATCGCTTTCATTTTCAGATACCTTTGTCGTGTGAACTTGCGTACTAGTTAACTAGTTCGATGAATCAAAGTCAATAGCGATTTTTAGTTATCAGTGAATATCGTTATCATGAGCGGCGTTTTTCTTTTATTAGCACATCCGGAGCCATTTTGAGCGAACCAACACTTGCGGTGATTTACGACTTACATAGCCATACCACTGCGTCAGATGGCCTGCTAACACCTGAGGCGCTGGTGCAACGTGCTGTGGATATGCGTGTTGGTATTCTGGCCATTACTGACCATGACACAGTAGCCGGAATTGCTGCGGCAAGGGAAGCGATATCACGCCTCCAGCTACCTTTGCGTTTAATCAGTGGCGTGGAGATCTCCACCCTTTGGGAAAACCATGAAATCCATATCGTTGGCTTAGGTGTAGATGAACATCATCCGGCGCTGACTGCGTTTCTGGCCCAGCAAAGTGAGCGACGTGTACAACGTGCGGCGTTAATTGCTGAGCGGCTTGAAAAAGCGCACATCCCTGGGGCGCTTGAGGGGGCGATGCGCCATGCTAACGGTGGGGAAGTGACTCGCGGGCATTTCGCGCGGTTCCTGGTGGAGTGTGGTAAAGCCAATAATATGGCTGACGTGTTTAAGAAGTATCTCGCAAAAGGGAAAACCGGTTACGTTCCGCCTCAGTGGTGTACAATAGAACAAGCTATTGATGTGATTCATCATTCTGGCGGGCAGGCGGTTCTGGCACATCCAGGCCGTTATGACCTGACGGCTAAATGGCTGAAAAGATTGCTGGCGCAGTTTGCCGAAAGTGGTGGCGATGCAATGGAAGTCGCGCAGTGTCAGCAAGCCCCAAATGAGCGTACCCAACTTGCCAGCTATGCCCAGCAGTTTAATTTGCTGGCATCGCAGGGCTCCGATTTCCATATGCCGTGTGCGTGGATAGAGCTTGGACGCAAGCTTTGGCTACCGGCAGGTGTAGAACCTGTCTGGCAGAATTGGGGTAGCAGCCACATCGCAAAAGAGAGGGCAGTATGAGTCAATTTTTCTATATTCATCCAGATAATCCCCAGCAGCGCCTGATTAATCAGGCGGTGGAGATAGTTCGCAAAGGCGGCGTTATTGTTTACCCAACCGATTCGGGTTATGCGTTGGGCTGTAAAATTGAAGATAAATCGGCAATGGAACGTATTTGTCGTATTCGTCAGTTACCCAATGGACACAATTTCACCTTAATGTGCCGGGATTTATCGGAACTTTCGACCTACGCATTTGTGGATAACGTGGCGTTTCGCTTAATCAAAAATAACACGCCGGGTAATTACACATTTATTCTGAAAGGCACCAAAGAGGTCCCGCGACGTTTGTTGCAGGAAAAACGTAAGACCATCGGTTTGCGCGTACCTTCCAATCCTATAGCGTTAGCGCTTCTGGAAGTGTTGAACGAGCCTATGTTGTCGACTTCGCTGATGTTACCTGGCAGCGAATTTACGGAGTCAGATCCGGAAGAAATTAAAGATCGTCTTGAGAAGGTGGTCGATTTGGTTATCCACGGTGGATATCTTGGCCAGCAACCCACGACCGTAGTGGATTTAACCGATGATGCACCAGCGGTTATCCGCGAAGGCGTGGGTGACGCTAAACCTTTCTTATAAGTGCGTCTACGGCTATACTGTCCGGCCTAAAATGGGGCTGATGTGCCCCATTATCCCAATTCGACGCCTGTGAAGGCGACACCCGAGGAAGCTCAATGAGCGATAAGAGCGAAAAGTTACAAAAAGTCCTGGCTCGCGCCGGCCACGGTTCACGCCGTGAAATTGAAACCATTATTTCCGCAGGCCGCGTTAGTGTGGATGGCAAAGTTGCCACGCTGGGCGACCGTGTTGAAGTGACTCAGGCCCTGAAAATTCGTATCGATGGTCACCTGATCTCTATTAAAGAATCCGCAGAACAGATTTGCCGCGTACTGGCGTACTACAAGCCGGAAGGCGAATTGTGTACACGTAATGACCCGGAAGGGCGTCCAACGGTATTTGACCGTTTACCCAAACTGCGTGGTGCACGCTGGATTGCAGTCGGTCGTCTGGATGTAAATACCTGCGGACTGCTGTTATTCACAACTGACGGTGAGCTGGCAAACCGCCTGATGCACCCAAGCCGTGAAGTTGAACGTGAATATGCTGTGCGTGTATTCGGTCAGGTTGACGAAGACAAAGTGAAACAACTGGCGCGTGGCGTTCAGCTTGAAGATGGCCCTGCAGCGTTCAAAACCATCAAGTTTACCGGTGGTGAAGGTATTAACCAGTGGTACAACGTGACTCTGACTGAAGGCCGCAACCGTGAAGTTCGCCGTCTTTGGGAAGCAGTCGGCGTACAGGTTAGCCGTTTGATCCGTGTGCGTTACGGTGACATTCAGTTGCCAAAAGGCCTGCCGCGTGGTGGTTACACTGAACTCGATCTGGCTCCGACTAACTACCTGCGTAAATTGGTAGAGTTGCCAGAAGAAACAGAAAGTAAAGTTGCGGTTGAAAAAGACCGTCGTCGCATGAAGGCGAATCAAATTCGTCGTGCGGTAAAACGCCACACCCAAGTCACGGGTGGTGGCCGCCGCGGTGGACGCAGCAGCTAAAAAATCAAACCCCTCAAGCGAGGGGTTTTTTTTAATAATCGATACCGATTTGCGCTTTGACACCTGCATCAAATGCGTGCTTAACCGGTCGTAATTCACTGACCGTATCAGCGACTTCAAGAATATCCCGATGACATCCGCGGCCAGTCAGAATCACTGTTTGGTTCTCTGGGCGTTGTGTCAGTGCGGCTAGCACCTCTTCAAGCGGTAAGTAATCGTAAGCCACCATGTAAGTGATTTCGTCGAGGATAACCATATCAAGTGAGCTATCAGCGAGCATACGTTTTGCATGCTGCCACACTTCCGTACAGGCGGCGGTATCGGTTTCGCGGTTTTGCGTGTCCCAGGTAAAACCTGTCGCCATTACCTGAAACTCGACACCCAAGGGTTCGAGTAAATTACGTTCCCCATTCGGCCATTGGCCTTTGATGAACTGGATGACGCCGACTTTTTTACCGTGTCCTACCGCGCGCGAAGCTGTGCCAAACGCAGCGGTGGTTTTACCTTTCCCGTTTCCGGTAAAGACAATCAAAATGCCGCGTTCTTCTTGTGCTGCCGCCACACGCGCGTCTACTTTTTCTTTTTGTCGCTGCTGGCGTTGTTGATAACGATCTTCACTCATTCGGAAATTCCTGGTTTACGGTTGGGTTGCGCATCAAAGCTCATGCCTGTTTTACGGCGACTATCATCACCCATCAGCCATAAATAAAGCGGCATCAAATCTCGTGGCGTTTTCAGTTTGTCGGGGTCTTCGGTTGGAAATGCACTGGCGCGCATTGCGGTACGTGTTCCGCCTGGATTAATACAATTTACGCGCAGATTCTGTTGTTTATATTCTTCGGCCAACACCTGCATCATTCCCTCAGTGGCGAATTTCGACGCTGCGTAAGCTCCCCAACCCGCTCGCCCCTGGCGGCCGACACTGGAACTGGTAAACACCAGCGACCCTGAATCTGATTTCAGTAATAAAGGAAGCAGAGCCTGAGTCAGGAAAAAGGTGACATTGACATTAACCTGCATGACGTTTTGCCACGTTTGCGGATCTTGCTCATCCATTGGCCGAACATCGCCGAGGATCCCGGCATTGTGTAAAACGCCATCCAGACGAGGGATAAGCCCTGACAGTTTTTGTGCCAGATGCTGACAATTTTCAGGTGTAGCGGTAGCAAAATCCAGCACGAACCAATGCGGCTGGCCCCCGTAGCGGGTGGTGATCTCCTGGGCTGTGGTACGTAATTTTTCCTCATTACGACCTAATAGCACGAGGCTTGCCCCGTAACGTGCATAGGTTAAGGCGGCTTCTCGTCCGATGCCATCACTGGCACCTGTCACTAAGATGATGCGATTTTGCAGTAAGTCGGTTTTCGGTTGATAGTGCACTTTCAACTCCTCGCGCGATGCAAAGCTCGCGTCTTAATTCTCAGAAATGCCTGGGTTTACTTAGCCTTTAGGCTTTATGCCTGAAAGGGCTGGTTATTTCAATCAGGCAACAGGAGACAATACCTTTGATTAACATTTTGCAAAAGTTTCATTTTGCTAAAGCCGTTCAGGAATGCGCCTCGCAGCATTTATAGTTGGTTGCAGACGTGGAATCAGCGCTCGGTTACACTGGGCGCCAGGTATTAATGCTCTGAATGGAAGGCGGAAAGCGTGGATCTAATTGCAAACTATGGGCTGTTTTTGGCAAAAATTGTCACTGTCGTTGCTGCTATTGGCATTCTTGTCACGATTATCGTGAATGTGGCTGGGCGTAAAAAACATCAACGTGGGGAATTACGGCTCACCAATTTAAGTGAACAGTACCAGGAAATGCAGGAAGAAATGCAGGTGGCAAGGCTCGACAGCCATCAGCAAAAAATCTGGCATAAAGCTGAGAAGAAAAAACACAAACTCGAAGCAAAACAGGCTAAAGCCCGTGCTAAACGGGGTGAAAAGGTTATTTCCGATAAACCAACGCTTTATGTGTTGGATTTTAAAGGGAGTATGGATGCCCACGAAGTCACTTCTTTGCGTGAAGAGATAACGGCAGTGTTAGCCGTTGTGAAACCTGAGGATGAGGTTCTACTGAGGCTGGAAAGCCCTGGTGGCGTCGTGCATGGATATGGACTTGCGGCTTCGCAATTACAGCGCCTGCGTGACAACAAAGTGCGTCTGACGGTCGCTGTGGACAAAGTCGCGGCCAGCGGGGGTTACATGATGGCGTGTGTGGCAGACAAAATTGTCGCCGCACCGTTTTCTATTATTGGCTCAATTGGCGTCGTCGCACAGGTGCCAAACTTTCACCGCCTGCTAAAACGTAATGATATCGATGTTGAGCTGCATACGGCAGGGCAGTACAAACGCACATTGACACTGTTTGGTGAAAATACCGAGCAGGGTCGTGAGAAATTCCGTGAAGACCTGAATGAAACTCACCTGTTGTTTAAACAGTTTGTGCATGACATGCGTCCTTCTCTGGACATTGATTCAGTGGCCACAGGTGAGCATTGGTACGGTACGCAAGCGCTAGAGAAAGGCCTGATTGATGCGGTAAGCACCAGCGATGATTTACTGATTAATCTGATGAAAAATCATGAGGTCATTAATGTGCATTACACGCGCCGTAAAAAAATGATGGATCGTTTTACGGGGAGTGCGGCAAATAGCATTGATAGTCTGTTGCTGCGTTGGTGGCAACGTGGTGAAAAACCGTTGCTCTAAGCAAATTATTACTGAAAATGAAAACGAGGCCAAATGGCCTCGTTTTTACTTTAATCTTGCAGGTGATATTTATCGGCAAACACATGCGCAAGATGCTTAAACATATTAAAAATCGCGGTGCTTTTCCCGGTAGGTAAGCCTTGCTCATCAAGGAAGTATTCACCTTTGAACACCAGCACCCCGTTTTTTTGCTCTACATCCGTTGCTTCCATTCCGTGCATGAAATCTTCATGTTCGCGGATGACTTTATTGGCTTCAACGAGTAGCGATTGTTTATCGATAGGTTGAGTGGTCGGTTTCATGATTTCCTCCTTTAAAAACTGGCAGTAGTGTACTTCCGCTATACTGCAAAGGGCAATATTTCCCTGTAAACCTCGGGTGATTTAATCAGTTTACTGTTCTGGCAGGAATCGAAGTTGCATGCTAATAAAGTTGCGTAACTCATTTTATCAGGTAGAGTGTGACGCTTTCGCAAATCTGGCAACGGAATTGCTTGACATTCAACCAAACATCCGTCGTGCTATGACACCGATGTGAAAGGCTCGCTATCTCAATCACCTGCGTATGTTGGCGCAATCGGGTTGATGATGAAAAAAGAGTTGATATCCATTGGCGCTGTCGCAATATAGAAAAGCGAGTCGCCAGTGGAAGGTGTAACTAACGTGCGACGTTTTCTGGAAGAATTACATTAGGTAAAGGTGAATATGGGTAAAGCTCTCGTCATCGTTGAGTCCCCGGCAAAAGCCAAAACGATCAACAAATATCTCGGCAATGACTACGTGGTTAAATCCAGCGTCGGTCATATCCGTGATTTGCCGACCAGTGGATCAACCACCAAGAAGAGCGCTGACTCCGCCTCGACCAAAGGGACCAAAAAGGTCAAAAAGGATGAACGCGGCGCGCTCGTAAATCGTATGGGTGTCGATCCATGGCACAACTGGGAAGCACAATACGAAGTGCTGCCTGGTAAAGAAAAAGTGGTTTCAGAACTGAAGTCGCTGGCTGAAAAAGCAGACCATATCTATCTCGCAACCGACCTTGACCGCGAAGGGGAAGCCATTGCATGGCACCTGCGGGAAGTTATCGGTGGCGACGACACACGCTATAGCCGCGTTGTGTTTAACGAAATTACGAAAAATGCCATTCAACAGGCATTTGAAAAGCCGGGCGAATTGAACATCGACCGTGTTAACGCACAGCAAGCGCGTCGTTTTATGGACCGCGTTGTGGGTTACATGGTGTCGCCACTGCTGTGGAAGAAAATTGCCCGTGGTTTATCTGCCGGTCGCGTTCAGTCTGTTGCTGTGCGTCTGGTTGTTGACCGCGAACGCGAAATTAAAGCGTTCGTACCCGAAGAATATTGGGAAGTTGATGCGAATCTGACGACGCCGAAAGGTGACAGTCTGCCGGTTCAGGTCAGCCACCATAAAGACAAACCGTTCCGTCCGGTTAACCGCGAGCAGACCATGTCTGCGGTTAGCGAACTGGAAAAAGCACGTTATTCCGTGCTTGAGCGTGAAGATAAACCAACCAGCAGCAAACCTGGTGCGCCGTTTATTACCTCCACGTTGCAGCAGGCTGCAAGTACCCGTCTTGGTTTTGGCGTGAAGAAAACCATGATGATGGCTCAGCGTCTGTATGAAGCGGGTCATATTACTTACATGCGTACCGACTCAACCAACTTGAGCCAGGATGCAGTGAGCATGGTGCGTGGTTATATCGAGGAGAATTTCGGTAAGAAATATCTTCCAGCTGCCGCGAACCAGTATTCCAGCAAAGAAAACTCGCAAGAAGCGCACGAAGCGATTCGTCCTTCTGACGTGGGTGTGGTTGCCGAGTCGCTCAAGGATATGGAAGCTGACGCGCAAAAACTTTACCAGCTGATCTGGCGTCAGTTTGTTGCGTGTCAAATGACACCTGCACAATACGACTCCACCACCTTAACGGTGCAGGCGGGTGATTTCCGTCTTAAAACGCGTGGCCGTACGCTGCGTTTTGATGGCTGGACTAAGGTCATGCCTGCGCTGCGCAAGGGAGACGAAGACCGTACATTGCCAGCTGTTGAGCAGGGTGATGAACTGGCGCTTGTTGACGTCGTACCGGGGCAACACTTTACTAAACCACCTGCTCGTTTTAGCGAAGCTTCGTTGGTAAAAGAGTTAGAAAAACGAGGTATCGGCCGTCCGTCTACTTACGCATCAATCATTTCCACTATCCAGGATCGTGGCTATGTGCGTGTAGAGAACCGCCGTTTCTATGCTGAAAAAATGGGTGAAATTGTTACCGATCGCCTGGAAGAAAACTTCCGTGAGCTGATGAATTACGATTTTACCGCGCAAATGGAAAGCAGCCTCGACCAGGTAGCCAATAATCAGGCTGAGTGGAAAGGGGTTCTGGATAACTTCTTCAGTGATTTCAGTGAGCAGCTTGGTAAAGCTGAGCTGGATCCAGAAGAAGGCGGTATGCGTCCAAACCAAATGGTTCTGACAAGCATCGATTGCCCAACGTGTAGCCGTCAAATGGGTATCCGTACCGCCAGTACCGGCGTGTTCCTGGGTTGCTCCGGTTATGCATTGCCAGTTAAAGAGCGCTGCAAAACCACCATTAACCTGGTGCCGGAAAACGAAGTCCTCAACGTACTTGAAGGGGATGACGCGGAAACCAACGCTCTGCGCGCGAAACGTCGCTGTACTAAATGCGGTACCGCGATGGACAG
Organism: Buttiauxella selenatireducens; assembly: GCF_031432975.1. Taxonomy (GTDB): domain Bacteria; phylum Pseudomonadota; class Gammaproteobacteria; order Enterobacterales; family Enterobacteriaceae; genus Buttiauxella; species Buttiauxella selenatireducens. The sequence continues at coordinate 2,354,474 of NZ_CP133838.1, forward strand.
CTACCTGATTGATCCAAAACGTAAACTACACGTGTGTGGTAATAACCCAACGTGTGACGGTTACGAGATCGAAGAGGGTGAGTTCCGCATCAAAGGTTATGACGGCCCAATCGTTGAATGTGAGAAATGTGGTTCTGAAATGCACCTGAAAATGGGTCGTTTTGGTAAGTACATGGCGTGTACGAACGACGATTGTAAAAATACCCGTAAGATCCTGCGTAATGGCGATGTGGCTCCACCGAAGGAAGATCCCGTTCCATTACCAGAACTGCCTTGCGAGAAGTCAGACGCTTACTTTGTATTGCGCGATGGTGCGGCGGGTGTTTTCCTTGCGGCAAACACATTCCCTAAATCTCGTGAAACACGTGCGCCACTGGTTGAAGAACTGTACCGCTTCCGCGATCGCTTGCCAGAAAAACTGCGTTATCTGGCAGATGCCCCACAGCAAGATGCTGAAGGTAACAAAGCGGTTGTGCGCTTTAGCCGTAAAACTAAGCAGCAGTATGTTTCTTCCGAAAAAGAAGGCAAAGCGACCGGTTGGTCAGCGTTCTTTGTGGATGGTAAGTGGGTTGAAGGGAAGAAATAACTCTCTTTAACATTGAAAGCCGGAACCTGTGTTCCGGCTTTTTTATATCTGCTTATATAACCTGATTATTATTTTTTCTTTCAAACTATACAAATAGGGTATAACTGATATAGTGGCTGTAATGAATTTTACCTTGTCTGAATCCCCGCCGTTGTTTGTGTCGGGGCTGTTTTTACTGCGGATGGAACGCCATGAAACTACAGCAACTTCGTTATATCGTAGAGGTGGTGAATCACAACCTCAACGTCTCGTCGACGGCAGAAGGGCTTTATACTTCGCAACCGGGGATCAGTAAACAAGTTCGGATGTTGGAAGATGAACTGGGTATTCAGATCTTTGCGCGCAGTGGCAAACACTTGACGCAAGTGACGCCTGCCGGGCAAGAGATTATCCGGATTGCCCGCGAAGTGCTGTCTAAAGTTGATGCGATTAAGTCGGTCGCCGGTGAACATACCTGGCCCGATAAAGGTTCTTTGTACGTCGCCACGACACACACGCAAGCGCGCTACGCGTTGCCAAATGTGATTAAAGGCTTTATTGAACGTTATCCTCGTGTCTCGCTGCATATGCATCAGGGCTCGCCGACGCAAATTGCGGAAGCGGTGTCTAAGGGCAATGCGGACTTTGCGATAGCGACAGAAGCATTGCATCTTTACGATGATTTGGTGATGTTACCGTGTTATCACTGGAACCGTTCGATTGTCGTGACGCCAGACCATCCGTTAGCATCGAAAGAGTCCGTCTCAATTGAAGAGTTGGCGCAATATCCGTTAGTCACGTATACCTTCGGCTTTACTGGGCGTTCTGAATTAGACACTGCGTTTAATCGCGCAGGGTTAACGCCGCGTATCGTCTTTACCGCAACAGACGCCGATGTGATTAAAACCTACGTGCGTTTGGGGTTAGGCGTGGGCGTAATTGCCAGTATGGCGGTTGATCCCGTTTCTGATCCGGATCTGGTCCGTATCGAAGCGCAGGGTGTATTTAGCCACAGCACCACCAAAATTGGTTTCCGTCGCAGTACATTCTTGCGCAGTTATATGTATGATTTTATTCAGCGTTTTGCGCCGCATATGACTCGTGATGTTGTTGATACCGCAGTCGCATTGCGCTCTAACGAAGATATTGAAGCCATGTTTAAAGATATTAAATTGCCCGCAAAATAATATCGTCAGGTATCTTTTCCCAGGGGAAAGATACCTTTTCTCATTTGCAATTAAGAATATGTTTCAATCCGCCTGATAATTAATATCCCGCCAGATCTTTATTAACCATGAATTATAAGTGGTTAATCTGTCTCAATTAAGAGACAAACGTAGATAATAATTAACCACCCTGCAAATTTAATCTTTCAATTATTTATTTGAGGTCAAAAGATTAAATCTTTTCCTGCAATTGGTAAGCAATTTCTCTGGCTTTTGTACTAGAGTTTCTTTAGGATTTATCCCAGCTGGCGATTAATTCTACCGATTGTTTGGGTTTTTATGATAAGTGGTGCCGATTGTATGAGGTTAGCAATGCCTTCTGGAAGTGAAGAACCGCAGATGGAATCAGGGCTTAAACGTAAAGCCTGGATAGCGGTGTTTCTCGTATCAGGCCTGTTTTGGCTAGTCGTTGCGCTGGCAGCGTGGATTTACTGGGGGTAAACATGACAACCCTGACACAGATGCAAGCACAGAAAACTGTACGTCAGCAAGATGAAAAACCACAGCAAGAGGCGAAGTCTGACGACGTTCAGATTCCAGAATCGTGGCAACTGACTCAACAACAAAAAGAGTTCATCGAACTGTTTTCAACAGATGATCATATAAAACAATAATCATTCTTTTCGTTCACCTTTATTTAACTTGCGGTTAATCACACTTTTTTATTAATTGTGACTAGTCGCTCACTCTTTACTTCATCGCTACACACAGCAATATTCAACGAGATTGAGTTTTTATTCAGTCCCGGTGTTTTCATAAAGTGGTTATCCGAAATATGAGAGTGACTTATGAATATTCACTGTAGCGTCAAGTACTGGTCGTGGTTGAGCGTATTTACCGTTTCGTTTGTTTTTTGGGCGCAAATGGCCTGGATGCTGACAAACTAATTATCTTCGACACCCTGGCCTGCTGCCCGGGTGTAAATCCATTCATCCTCCCGCTTTACATCCTCTGATTTATCAATTCGGGTTGTTATCAAATCGTTACGACATCTTTGTGTTATCTTTAATACTGTCCCTGATCTTCATCCGGGATACCGCGATCCTAAGAAATTTAAGGAGGAGCTATGTCGTTAACCCTACGCGAGGCCAGTAAGGACACTCTACAGGCGCTGAATAAAACCTATCACTATTACAGCTTGCCACTGGCCGCAAAGGAACTTGGGGATATCACCCGTTTACCCAAGTCGTTAAAAGTTCTGCTTGAAAACCTGCTGCGCTGGCAGGATGAAAACTCCGTTACTCAAGACGATATTCAAGCTTTGGCCGGTTGGCTGAAAAATGCCCATGCCGATCGCGAAATAGCTTATCGCCCCGCACGTGTATTGATGCAAGATTTTACCGGTGTTCCCGCCGTTGTGGATTTAGCCGCGATGCGCGAAGCGGTAAAACGTCTTGGCGGCGATGTCGCCAAAGTCAATCCGCTTTCCCCCGTTGATCTTGTTATAGACCACTCCGTGACCGTCGATCATTTCGGTGATAACGATGCTTTCGAGGAAAACGTGCGCCTCGAAATGGAACGTAACCACGAGCGATATGTTTTCCTGCGCTGGGGCCAACAGGCATTCAGTCGTTTTAGCGTAGTGCCACCTGGCACCGGGATCTGCCACCAGGTGAACCTGGAATATCTTGGTAAAGCGGTGTGGAGTGAAATGCAGGGCGATGACCTGATCGCCTATCCGGACACGCTGGTCGGTACGGATTCCCACACCACCATGATTAACGGCCTTGGCGTATTGGGGTGGGGCGTTGGGGGTATTGAAGCTGAAGCTGCCATGCTAGGTCAGCCAGTTTCAATGCTTATCCCGGATGTTGTCGGGTTTAAACTTGATGGTAAGTTGCGCGAAGGCATTACTGCGACAGACCTGGTTTTGACGGTTACGCAAATGCTGCGTAAGCATGGCGTTGTCGGGAAATTTGTCGAATTTTATGGTGATGGGCTTGACTCTCTACCGCTGGCAGACCGCGCCACTATTGCCAATATGGCGCCTGAATATGGTGCGACCTGTGGTTTCTTCCCGATTGATGCGGTGACACTCGATTACATGCGTTTAAGTGGGCGCAGCGAAGAACAAATCGCGCTGGTTGAAGCTTATGCGAAAGTGCAGGGGATGTGGCGAAACACCGGCGATGAACCGATATTTACCAGCACCCTTGCACTGGATATGAATAAAGTTGAAGCCAGTCTTGCCGGGCCGAAACGCCCGCAAGATCGTGTCTCGCTGAGTGACGTGCCGAAAGCGTTTAACGCCAGCAATGAACTCGAACTCAATACGTCGCAAAAAGACCGGGCTCCGGTTAATTACACGATGGCCGGGCATGAGTATCAGCTACCCGATGGTGCGGTCGTCATTTCCGCAATTACGTCGTGTACTAATACTTCAAACCCCAGTGTTCTGATGGCCGCAGGGCTGTTGGCGAAAAAAGCCGTGACATTAGGATTGAAACGTCAGCCGTGGGTGAAAGCGTCTTTGGCTCCGGGTTCTAAAGTCGTTTCAGATTACCTGGCAAAAGCGGGATTAACACCTTATCTCGATGCGCTTGGTTTTAATCTGGTGGGTTATGGCTGCACGACGTGCATTGGTAACTCAGGTCCGCTGCCTGACCCCATTGAACAAGCCATCAAGAAGGGCGACCTGACTGTGGGTGCGGTGCTATCCGGTAACCGTAACTTTGAAGGGCGCATCCACCCGCTCGTGAAAACAAACTGGCTGGCTTCGCCGCCGCTGGTGGTGGCCTACGCACTGGCTGGGAACATGAATGTTAACCTGACCACCGATCCGCTGGGGCATGATAAAAAGGGCGATCCGGTTTATCTCAAAGATATTTGGCCGAGCAGCCAGGAGATTGCCCGTGCCGTTGCGCAAGTTACAACCGAAATGTTCCGCAAAGAGTATGCGGAAGTGTTCGAAGGCACACCAGAATGGCGCAATATTGAAGTGGCTCACTCCGATACTTACGGTTGGCAGAGTGATTCTACTTACATTCGGCTGTCGCCATTCTTTGATGATATGGAAGCTGCGCCTAAACCTTTGCAGGATATCCATGGCGCGCGCGTGCTGGCCATGCTGGGTGATTCGGTCACCACTGACCATATCTCTCCAGCAGGGAGCATCAAGCCTGATAGCCCCGCTGGGCGTTACCTGCAAAATCACGGGGTTGAACGAAAAGAGTTTAACTCCTACGGTTCGCGTCGTGGCAACCATGAAGTAATGATGCGCGGGACATTTGCCAACATCCGTATCCGCAACGAGATGGTGCCGGGAGTGGAAGGTGGCATGACACGCATGCTACCGGGAGACGAGGTGATTTCGATTTATGATGCCGCGATGCGTTATCGGGATAAAGGTATTCCGTTGGCGGTGTTTGCCGGCAAGGAGTATGGCTCGGGTTCCAGTCGCGACTGGGCAGCAAAAGGGCCGCGTTTGTTAGGCGTACGAGTGGTCATTGCGGAATCCTTTGAACGAATTCACCGTTCTAACCTGATTGGCATGGGCATACTTCCGTTGGAATTCCCTGAAGGTGTGACGCGCAAAACGTTAGGTCTGACTGGCGAGGAGTTTATTGATATCAGTGGCCTCAATGACCTTAAACCGGGCATTTCGGTGCCGGTATCTTTGACTTTTGAGGACGGCAGAACAGAGGTGATTCAGTGCCGTTGCCGTATTGATACCGGCAATGAACTGACGTATTTCAAAAACGACGGCATTTTGCATTACGTGATTCGTAACATGCTGAACTAGCGAAAATTCTCCCCAGCGATGGGGGAGAAAATCACTTAATCTTTCGACAGCAAGTGGCCCATTTTAGCGGCTTTGGTATCCAGATAATGTGCGTTTTTCGGGTTACGGCCCACGATGAGCGGCACGCGTTCAACAATATTAATTCCCGCTTCGCTGAGAATTTCTACCTTGCTTGGGTTGTTGGTCAGCAAGCGAACGGCATCGATACCCAATAACTTAAACATATCAGCACAGAGAGTGAAGTCACGCTCATCGGCGGCAAAACCGAGTTGGTGGTTGGCTTCAACCGTATCGTAGCCCTTATCTTGCAAGGCATAGGCGCGGATTTTATTAAGTAAACCAATATTGCGGCCTTCCTGGCGGTGATACAACAGTACGCCACGACCTTCTTCGGCAATTTGGCTTAATGCAGCTTCAAGCTGAAAACCACAATCGCAGCGCAGGCTGAATAGGGCATCGCCCGTCAGACACTCTGAATGTACACGCGCCAAAACAGAATCATTTCCGTTTACATCACCAAAAACCAAAGCAACGTGATCTTGCCCGGTTGCCAGTTCTTCAAAACCCACCATCAGGAAATCGCCCCATGGGGTTGGCAGTTTGGCCTCTGCCACACGTTTAAGCTGCATGTGATTCTCCAGGTACTTATCGTGGCACTCAGGGTGCCTGCCAGCAGACTGGCTTGTTTAATTACTACTGCTTAGTTTGCCACAACGCCGACCACTTCGCCTAATAGACTGGGCAGACTCCTATTTTTACCCTTTGTGCGACTTCCCGTTTTCCCTTCGGTGCGGTTTATCGGGTATCCTTGAGATTCAAAAAGCATAAGGATAAGCAATGCGAGCAATAGCAAAACGAACAACAATGGGTGCTGGATTATTGTTAGTCATGCCTTTAGCCGTGTGGATCTCAGGTTGGCAGTGGGTTCCGGGTGCGCAGGGAAGTTGGCTTAAAATGATGTATTGGATGACGGAAACCGTTACCCAACCCTGGGGCATCATTACCCACGTTTTGTTGTGCGGTTGGTTCTTATGGTGTCTAAGGTTTCGCCTAAAAGCTGCGCTCATGCTGTTTGCGATACTCGGTGCGGCTATTCTTATTGGGCAGGGGGTTAAATCTGTCATTAAAGATGAAGTGCAAGAACCGCGTCCTTTTGTGGTATGGCTTGAAAAAACTCAACATATTCCTACAGATGAGTTCTACAATTTAAAGCGTATGCAGCGTAGCGAGTTGGTGAAAAACCAGCTTGAATCGCAGCAGGAAATACCGGGATGGTTGCGTCAGCACTGGCAAAAAGAGACCGGTTTTGCATTCCCGTCAGGGCATACAATGTTTGCGGCAAGTTGGGCATTATTAGGTGTCGGGTTGCTGTGGCCACGTCGACGTACCTGGACCATTGCATTGCTGTTAGTGTGGGCTACAGGGGTGATGGGCAGCCGATTAGTGCTCGGAATGCATTGGCCACGAGACTTGGTGGTTGCCACGCTCATCTCTTGGGTGTTGATAACATTGGCAACCTGGCTTGCTCAGAAACTGTGCGGTCCGTTATCTCCACCGCCGCAAGAAGCTGACGAAATAGCCGAAAGGGATGCTGAGCCTTGAGATTATTGATTTAACCCCCATTTCTTATGAATTGAACGTCGCTAATGGATTCCACGAGCAACCGGGAAATGGTAGTTTATATAGTTGGAAAAACATTAGCGCTTAATTTATCCCCATCATCCATCAAGCTGTAGGGGCGCTGGCATACTCACTTACCCGAATCACGTACGAAAGTCAGTTCGTTGGGGTAAGTTAACTTGCCGCCTACCTGAAACTCGAAAGCGAATGGGTTTAGTCGCGTAAGACCACATAACGGGAAGTAATGTGAAATATTTATTCATTTTCTTACTGGTGCTAGCGATTTTTGTGATTTCAGTCACTTTGGGCGCGCAAAACGATCAGGTTGTTAATTTCAACTACCTGTTGGCACAAGGCGAATATCGTGTCTCCACATTACTGGCGACTCTTTTTGCTGCCGGTTTTTTGCTTGGCTGGCTTATTTGTGGCCTGTTTTGGTTGCGTTTGCGTGTTTCGCTGGCACGCGCCGATCGTAAGATCAAACGCCTTGAGCAGCAAATTACGACGGATTCTGACGCCATAGCAGCGGCTGTACCGGCTGTTAAGGAATAACCTGCCATGCTGGAATTGTTGTTTCTGCTGTTGCCTATCGCCGCCGCTTACGGCTGGTATATGGGACGCAGAAGCGCGCATCAAGATAAGCAACAAGAAGCTAATCGCCTGTCACGTGACTATGTGGCGGGGGTTAACTTCTTGCTGTCGAACCAGCAAGATAAAGCTGTAGATCTCTTTCTCGACATGCTCAAAGAGGATACCAGCACCGTTGAGGCTCACCTCACGCTGGGTAACCTGTTCCGCTCTCGTGGTGAAGTTGACCGCGCCATTCGTATCCACCAATCATTAATGGAAAGTGCCTCGTTAACTTACGAACAACGCTTGTTGGCAGTGCAACAGTTGGGTCGTGACTATATGGCTGCTGGCCTGTATGACCGCGCAGAAGATATGTTCGCGCAACTGATAGACGAAACCGATTTCCGCATTGGCGCGTTACAACAGTTGCTGCTTATCCATCAGGCTACCAGCGACTGGCAAAAAGCCATCGATGTGGCCGAGCGCCTGGTTAAACTTGGCAAAGATAAACAACGTACTGAAATTGCCCATTTCTATTGCGAACAGGCGCTGCAATTGATGGCCAGTGACGACCTTGATCGCGCCATGTCTCTGCTCAAAAAGGGCGCTGCTGCCGACAAAAATTGCGCCCGTGTTTCTATCATGATGGGCCGCATCTTTATGGCGCGTAATGAATACACGAAAGCCGTTGAATTGCTCCAACGCGTTATCGATCAAGATAGCGAGCTCGTCAGTGAAACTCTCGAAATGCTGCAAACCTGCTACCTGCAGTTAGACAAAACGCAGGAGTGGGAAACATTCTTGAAACGTTGTGTTGAAGAGAACACCGGTGCGGGTGCTGAGCTGATGCTTGCCGAGATCCTTGAGCGTAAAGAAGGCTCGGAGGTGGCTCAGGTTTATATTAACCGCCAGCTTCAGCGTCACCCAACCATGCGTGTGTTCCATCGGCTGATGGATTACCACCTACAAGAGGCAGAAGAAGGGCGCGCGAAAGAGAGTCTGATGGTGCTGCGTGACATGGTCGGCGAACAAGTTCGTACCAAACCACGTTATCGCTGCCAGAAATGTGGCTTCACTGCTTTTACACTTTACTGGCACTGCCCATCTTGCCGGGCCTGGTCAACGATTAAACCGATTCGTGGGTTAGACGGTCAATAACGGGCAAAGTGCGCTCATTTATAAAAAAACGCCGCACTTTAGTTACAACATACTTATAGTTACTATGACCAGCCACTCTGAAGCACCGTGCTGTTTATGCTTAGCAAGGTACAATGGCAACTGTAATTTTGTGTCTACCGCGGGTAGAATGCTTGCCGTTTATCTCTTGCGCCGCAATGCTGCCCAACATCAGAAGGTTTAGCCATGAATTCAACTGCATCCTCCTCCTCCCGTGTTGCTACCGATTCTCCAATTGTCGTCGCACTTGATTACGATAATCGCGATAAAGCCTTAGCTTTCATTGACCGTATCGACCCGCGTGATTGCCGCCTGAAAGTGGGCAAAGAGATGTTTACTCTGTTTGGACCGCAGTTGGTGCGTGATATCCAGCAATGTGGCTTTGATGTATTCCTCGATTTGAAATTTCACGATATCCCAAACACCACTGCACGTGCAGTCGCTGCTGCTGCGGAACTAGGCGTATGGATGGTGAACGTGCATGCCAGCGGTGGGGCGCGCATGATGAGCGCTGCGCGTGAAGTATTGCTGCCATTTGGCAAAGATGCACCGCTGCTGATTGCGGTGACCGTTCTGACCAGTATGGAAGCCAGCGATCTGGCGGATCTTGGTATTACGTCAACGCCTGCTGAATATGCTGAGCGGTTAGCTCGTTTAACGCAAAGTTGTGGTCTGGATGGTGTGGTTTGTTCTGCGCAAGAAGCGGTACGCTTCAAAAGCGAACTGGGGCAGGGTTTCAAATTAGTCACCCCCGGTATCCGTCCGGTTGGAAGTGATGCCGGTGATCAACGCCGTATCATGACACCACAACAAGCACAGACTGCGGGTGTGGACTTCATGGTGATTGGACGCCCGATCACCCAATCTGCTGATCCCGCCCAAACTCTGCGTGACATCCGCGTTTCACTACAGCAGGGGGCGTGATGAAGGACGATAACAGTCGTTTAGTTTACTCAACCGAGAGTGGACGTATTGATGAGCCTAAAACAGCACCTGTTCGGCCAAAAGGGGACGGTGTAGTGCGTATCCAACGCCAGACCAGCGGGCGCAAGGGTAAGGGCGTGTGCCTGATAACCGGTATCGATGCCGATGATGCGGAATTAGCGACACTTGCAGCAGAGCTTAAAAAGAAATGCGGCTGCGGTGGTTCGCTAAAAGAGGGTGTGATTGAAATTCAGGGCGACAAACGCGATCTGATAAAATCTCTGCTGGAAGCGAAGGGAATGAAAGTTAAATTTGCAGGCGGTTGATTCGTATATCGAAATAAATAGGCCACGGTATATTTACCGTGGCTTTTTTATTGTGACTGCTGAAAGTCAGACCTGAAAAATTAAATATTTTATAATTCGTTAAAGCGTTTCACGCTTCTGCTGGCATCAAGTTTTATTTACTTACCTGATGGCCGATAATACCACCTACAGCGGCACCGCCCAGAGTCCCCAGCGCGCTGCCGTCTGTTAAGACAGCACCACCAACAGCACCCGCGCCCGCACCAATCGCGGTGTTACGGTCACGTTTGGACCAGTTTGAACAGGCGCTCAGAGACATGGCTACGGTTAAGGCCAGCACAACGGCGGCAATTTTTTTGTTATTTAAGGTCATAATACTTTCTCCTGAATTATTGATTCACGGAAATAAGCTTCTCTAAAAGTATAGTGGGTTTGAATCAACTTCGAGAAAGCTTCCGTGAAACTGCATAACGATATAAGACCTAAAAGATAATTTTGGTAATTATCACTTCTTGTTACACCGCTAACAAACATTCTAATTTGAATGAAGAATTACAACAGGTAAATAGTCTTAAAGGAACGGCAGGATAATTCTGAGAAAGGAACTGCCTGCAGGAGAAGCAGGCAGATAACTATCGTGATTACTCGATGGGAAATTGTTTAACAATATTGATTTGCACGCCAGTATCCCGCAATTGCTGCCCAGTGGTTTCGTTGAGACCATCATCAGTAATCACGCGATTGATGCATGAAATTGGCCCTAGCGTGTAAGGGTGCATTGAGCCGAACTTGGTACTGTCTGTCAGAACAATGGCTTCGCAGCCTTTTTCCAACACGGTATTCACTACATCGGCGCGCATCATGTCACGGCTCGTAAATCCGGTTTCTGGCAAGAAGCCATCAATACCGATGAACGCCTTGCTGAAATGCACTTGCTGGATAAATTGACGCGTCAGGGGCCCAACCATACTTTCGCTTTTTTTCTGATAGATACCGCCAAGTAATATGACTTCACAGTCAGTATCCTTCAGAAGATGAGCGATATAGCTGCTGACGGTGACCAGCGTAATTTTTTTCTGCTCAGCCAATGCGCGAGCGAGGAGTGCATTACAACTGCCATTTTCGATAAAGATTGTTTCGCCATCGTTGACTAAAGTCGCTGCAAAATCAGCGAGATGTCTTTTAAGCGAATAATTGTTCATCATTCGCGTTTCAACGTCTTCGCTATCCAGCGGAACGGCATAGCCATGTGTGCGTCTCAGGTAGTTCTTTTTCTCCAGAAGATTGAGATCCTGCCGAATAGTCACTTCTGAGACGCCGGTTTTTTTAGCGAGATCGGCCACACTCATGCGACCATGATCAATCACCATCTGTAAAATAATTTGTTGTCTGGAGTTCATGTCAGCCAAATTTTGGGCGGCGCATACCGCGCCGCCTGGATTATCAAAGAGTATGTTCTGTACGGGCTATAATATCATCCTGAGCGTCTGGAGATAAGGCGGTAAAGAAAGCAGAATAACCTGCTACACGCACCACCAGATCACGATATTTATCAGGATGTTGTTTGGCATCTAACAGGGTTTCGCGGGAAACAATGTTGTATTGCACATGCCACCCTTTATGTGCCTCGAAGAAGGTACGCAACATCATCATTAACTTTTCGCGATCGCGCGGGTTATCCAGCGTCGCCGGATTCAGCTTCTGATTCAGCAACACACCGCCCAGAATTTTGCTGGTAGGCAATTTACCGACTGAACTTATCACCGCTGTTGGCCCCAGACGGTCAGTTCCTGACGCTGGGCTTGCACCCTCCGCCAGTGGAGTCTTCGCTTTACGGCCATCCGGTGTTGCCATTGTTGCGGCGCCGAAGGGGACGTTTGCTGAAATCGATGAAGTCCCTGCGTAATAGGTCCCGCCAATAGGGCCACGACCAAAGCGGGTATTGTGATATTGCTTCAGCTCGTCGATATAAGTCTGGTAAGCCCGTGCCAACAACAAATCGACTTCATCGTCATCATTGCCATATTTTGGCGCGCTATTAATCAAGCGCTGACGCAACTGCTCACCGGTCAAACCATCAAAATCGTTAGCCAGTGCTTCAGCTAATTGCTGTTGGCCAATCGCGCCTTGTTCGAACACCAGTTTCTTCACGGCGGCAAGACTGTTACCCAGGTTGGCAATACCGACCTGCAGACCCGAAACCCAGTCATATTTTGCGCCACCTTGTTTAATACTCTTACCGCGCTCGATGCAGTCATCGACCAGAGCCGAGCAAAGAATATCGTGGGCATTTTCTTCAAGAACGGTATCAACAACGCATTCTATTTCGATAGATTTCTGGGTGTAATAACGAATCTGGGTATCCCAGGCGTCGATAACCTGGTCAAACTGTGTAAAGTTGCCGCTAGACAGTGCATGTTCCTGCGGCAGGAAGATTTTACCGCTGGTTGCATCACGTCCATGCTCCAGTGCTGCTAACATGACACGCGCGAAGTTAATAAAACTCATGCCTGTGCAACGATAGCCCCATTTCCCCCCCACTGCGGTTTCGATACAACCGATGGCGGCATAATCGTAAGCATCTTCGCGGCTGACACCCAGCTTGATAAATTCATCGATAACGATTTCATCGTTATTAAACGCAGGCATACCGAAACCACAACGGATCACTTGAACACAAGCGTCCAGGAAGTCGTTACTCATCCCCGCGTGATAACGCACGCTCAAGTTAGGTTGTGTTGAGCGTAACTGGCCGCATGACTCAAGGATGGCGTAAGATAGCGGGTTGACCGCATCAACAGGTTCACCATTGACGAGCGTTTGGCCGCCAATTGTCACGTTTTGGTACAACGGGCTTCCGGCGGAAGCTTTGGAGTGAGAACCAGAACGAATTTTGTTAACTTCCAGTAACTTCAACCAGCAGCTTTGCAGCAATTCGATAGCCTGGTCACGTCCCAGCGTTTGTTCAAGTTCAACATCACGGCGATACCATGGGTAGAGGAACTGGTCGAGACGACCGAACGAAACGGAGTGTCCGTTAGATTCAATCTGCAATACCAACTGAACAAAGTAGCTTAACTGCAATGCCTGCCAGAATGAGGTTGGTTTTTGATGGGCAATAACTTCACAATTTTCAGCCATTGCCAGCAGCTCGTCACGGCGAGATTCGCGTGTTTCTGTGCCAGCCATTTCTTTAGCAAGTGCCGCATAACGAAGGATATGATCACTTAATGCAACAAAGGTAATATCGATGGCTTTAAGGAATTGTTCTTTATGCAAATCTTCCCAATCGGTGAGATGCAGACGTGAACGACGCTCGGCAACTTTGCTGCGTAAACCATCAATCCCCAATTCCAGTAACAGAGGGAAGTTGACCGCCAGATGCGCGTCGCCCGAGGTCATATTGCCTTCGGCTTTAATAATCCCACTTGCCAGCAACTCTTTCTGCTCGTCGGTAAACATTCCGTAGCAACGGTCTTGCACGGTCTGGCCGCGCCACCACGGGCAAATTTCATGCATTACCGCTTTGTCTGCATCGGAAATTGAGAAGCCAGCGCCAGGACGGTCACCCAGCTCATCAATTTCAGTCTCAATCCAGCCAACTGTATATTCAGGGAAGAACGGTGCACCACGCACATGGCTTGCCTGGTTTCCGACGATCAACTCATCATGCTTAATCCAGATAGTACGTTCAGCAAGGTGGTGGGCAAGGGCGAGGGCGCGGCGCACAGGCAAAGGCTTGTCCTGATGCTGCTGATAAATCGCCGTGTAATGCTGTGCACGTTCAGTACAAACAGGCGGCTTAACGATGTGAATTAGCGCCTCTTTATGATCTTTTATGCGTTGGCTTAAGGTGTTCAGGTTCAGTTGTGTCATCGGTTTATCCTCTTATCCAGGCAGTCATCCCTTTTTGGCTTGCGTACTGCTCAGCAAATTGCAGCAGTTCTGGCGCATCAAGCGGTTGGTGCGCGGCCGTATAAGGGATATTCAGGAGTTTATATTTGTTAATACCTAAGGTGTGGTAAGGCAAAAAATGAATCGCTTTCACGCCGATTTCGTCGGCAGCAAAATCACTGATTGCACGAATAGATTGCTCATCAGCATTAAAATCAGGGATAAGCGGTACGCGAACCGTCATGTCGACATTGCGCGCAGCGAGCTTGCGGAAATTATCCAGTACGCGTTCGGCGCTGCCATCCGTCCATTCTTTGAAGCGTTGTACATCGACATGCTTCAGGTCGGCGAGCAGTAAATCGAGATGTTCGATTGACGGCTCGATATATTTCCATGGCACATGGAGGCAGGACTCGACGGCAGTATGTATCCCCGCCTCTTTGCTGTTTCTCAGCAGTTGCTCAGCCACTTCAGGCTGCATAAAAGGTTCGCCGCCAGAAAGCGTGATGCCACCGCCGCTGCGGTCATAAAATGGCTTATCACGCAGTACGGTTTTCATGATTGCATCAATACTTTGCGTTTCGCCGCATACGCTCAACGCCTGAGTAGGGCAGCAATCTGTTAACGCAGTGAGATCATCAGTACCCAGTTTTTCACGGGCGATAACCAGCGAATCATCAATGCGAGAAATAGCATGTGGAGCAACCTGTGGGCACAACTCACAAGCAGCAAGGCATAAACGCTCATCAAACAGAACATCCCGATCGCGTGCGCGGCTCTCTGGATTCTGGCACCAGCGGCAACTTAAAGAGCAGCCTTTCAGGAACACCACGGTGCGGATGCCTGGACCATCATGTGTTGAGTAACGTTGGATATTAAATAGCATAAGCCCGCCCTTATCTTCTGTTCGTAAATTAGATTACTTTCGAATGAAAGTTTTATTGATCCTGATCAGATAAAGAACAGACAGCGACGTTATGATGTCAGCAATGAGATAGATGACCGATTCGGAGAGCTTATGGAACTGTATTTAGATACTGCTGATGTTGCCGCAGTGAAGCGTTTAGCACGTGTTTTGCCTTTGCAGGGCGTCACAACCAACCCATCTATTGTGGCTAAAGCAGGTATTTCTTTGTGGGAAGTGCTGCCCGCGTTGCAGGATGCACTAGGCGGTGAAGGCAAGTTATTTGCACAGGTCATTGCCGCACAAGCTGATGAAATGGTGAAAGAAGCGGAATTGTTGGTTAAGCGCGTGCCTGGTATCGTGGTGAAAGTTCCGACCACAGTAGAAGGTCTGGCTGCCATGAAGCAATTGAAAGCGCTGGAAATTCCGACCCTCGGGACGGCGGTTTATGGCGCTGCTCAAGGGTTACTTGCGGCACTTGCTGGGGCTGAGTATGTCGCGCCATATGTGAACCGCCTGGACGCGCAGGGTGGTGATGGCATTCAAATGGTTCAGGACTTACAGCAGTTGCTGACGCTGCATGCTCCGCAATCTAAAGTTCTGGCTGCCAGTTTCCGTACGCCACATCAGGCGATGTCTTGCCTGTTGGCTGGTTGCGAAGCCATTACCTTGCCGGTGGATGTCACCGAACAACTACTGACAACGCCTGCGGTCAATGCGGCTATTGCGACATTCGAAAAGGACTGGCAAGGGGCGTTTGGTTCACTGAGCTTGTAAAACTGCGCCGGTTTTTGCCGGCGGCAGATCAAATCTCCCAGGGCGACTTTTTCAAGTCGCTCTCTTTTTGTTCTTTACCACTCGCAACATTCAGCAATTCAGCTTTCAAAATCTCCAGATTATTAATGGCTGACGCATGATCGCCTCCCACCAAAATATCCAGTACGGTGTCAATACGCTTTGCGAGTTGCAGAGGGTCCACTGAAGGCATAGTGCATCCTGTTTATTCTGAAAAAAAGTTACCGTCATAATGCTAAAAAAGACTCAAAAAGAGAAGGTATTATGACTCTTTTTTAGCCTTATTCATCAATCGATTATCGAACAATATATAAGTAATAATTATTAAATGTCTCGGTACATTCATCCCAAAGCAGTAGTGCATTAGTCTGATCCTGCGCGTGACGCGCTTTCATAACATGAGGATAAGATAATGACAGTAATTAACCAGCCAACCTGCAAATTGTTCACGGATACTACTCGATTCACTCAATTGTCGGGATATTACGAAGCAGAACGCCGCACTGTGTGGATGATGTTACGAGCTCAACCTCGCCCTTGCTTCAATCACAAACTGATCGAAGAAATTATGAACCTGCGGTATTTGGTTCAACAGGAAGGGTTTGTGGTTGATTTTTGGGTGACCGGTTCATTGGTGCAAGGAATGTATAACACGGGTGGAGACTTGGGCTTCTTTGTTGAATCAATTCAGCAAGGACGGCGTGAAGCACTGCGTGCTTATGCACGTGCTTGTGTGGATTGTGTCCACGCGGCTTCCCGAGGCTTTGACAGCGGTGCGATTAGCCTTGCAATGGTGGAGGGTAGTGCATTAGGGGGAGGGTTTGAAGCCGCGCTCGCACACCATTTTATATTGGCACAACGGGACGCGCGCATGGGGTTCCCGGAAATCGCTTTTAACCTGTTCCCTGGAATGGGGGCGTATTCGCTGGTTGCACGCCGCTCAGGGATGAAACTGGCTGAGGAGCTTATTTATAAAGGTGAATCGCACACCGCAGAGTGGCATCAGCAATTTGGCCTGGTGGATGAGTTGTTTGAACCGGGTCAGGGTTATCTTGCCACTCGTACCTTCATTGATACCTTGCAACCGAAACTCAATGGCGTGCGCGCAATGTTGCGTGCCCGTCAACGTGTACTTCAGTTACCTCGTTCGGAATTAATGGATATCACAGAAGACTGGGTGGACGCCGCTTTCTGCCTGGAAGCTAAGGATATTGCGTATATGGAAAGATTAGTGCTGTTGCAAAACCGCCACACCGCGACGGTTTTACGTAAAGCCAGTTAACGCGCGGTTCTTGCCTGATATCGTTTTAACCAACGTTCGAATACGGCTGCGGGCATTGGTTTAGCAAATAAGTAACCCTGCCGTTCGTTGACGCCATTCTTTGTTAGAAAGGCGTCTTCTTTTTGGTTTTCGACCCCTTCAGCAATCACCTGCAAATTCAAAGCTTGCGCAACCGCAACGATGGCACGAACAAGCGATTGGGAAACCGATTGTTTATGAATATCGCGCACAAAACTTTGGTCGAGCTTAATGGCGTCTATCGGGAAACGAGCGAGCTGAGAAAGCGAAGAATAGCCCGTGCCGAAGTCATCTAAATGCACTTGCGCACCAAGACGACTGAACTGTTGAATCACCGAAAGGGCTAACTCTTCGTTCTCAATCAAACAGCTTTCTGTCAGTTCGACATCAATCGGGCAGTATTCAAAGTCGAGATCTTTGAGAGCTTGCTTCAGATCGCTAAAGATAGTTTGGTCGGCTAACTGACGCGCAGATACGTTCACCGCAACACGTAAATTGATGCCTTTATCGCGCCATTTCGCGACCTGTTGAACCACACTTAACATCACCCAGCGGCCAAGCGGAACAATCAGTCCGGACTCTTCGGCATAGGAGATAAAGTCCAGTGGAGGGATCAAACCACGCTCTGGTGATTGCCAGCGCACTAATGCTTCCAGGCTTCTGACTTCACCGCGCCAGGTCATTTTCGGCTGATAGTGGATGACAAGCTGGTCGTTTTCCAGAGCCTTACGCAAGTTGGTATCGAGCCACAAGTATTCAAAGACCCGCTGGTTCATTTCCGGCGAGAAGACGCAGAACTTACCGCGGCCACTCTCTTTGGCGGTATACATTGCGGTATCCGCGTTGCGAATCACGCTTTCACGGTCTTCACCGTGCTGGGGAGCCAGTGAAATACCTAATGAACAACCGGTGTAGACTTCAATTAAACCGATGCGGAAAGGTTGCTTCAGGCGCGTCAAAATACGCGACGACATCGCTTCCAGAGTGGCTTGCGAAGTGTCGGTCGCCAACACAATAAACTCATCACCGCCAAGGCGAGCCAGAATTTGCCCGTCATCAAGACAACTTAAAATAGCTAACGAAACCGCCTGTAAAAGCTGATCGCCGAACATGTGCCCATATGCGTCGTTCACTTTTTTAAAGTTATCGAGATCCAGATAAACGATGCCTACCTGAGTTTCACCACGATTTTCAATCGAGGCGGTAATCAAGTCATTAATGGCATTGCGATTGGGCAGACCCGTGATGGTGTCGGTATTCGCCAGAACTCGCAGACGCTCTTGTGCACGGCGTTCTTCGGTAATGTCAGTACCAGAACAGATCAGATAGATTTCGTTCTTACCGCTACCACTGTGAACGAATTTATTGCGGAATAAAAACAACCGCTGGCCCTTGCGGGTTTTTATCCAGCGCTCAACTTCATAAGAGTTACCGTTGCGAAAGAAACCGCTGATATTGCGTTTGGATGCGGCGGCTTCACTGCGACTCATGAATAACTTAAATACGTTTTGGCCAATGACCTCTTGTTCTTTAAGACCGGTATATTCTTCACACAAGCGGTTAAAGCGTTGGATATTCCCTAATCTGTCGAGAATGACGATAACTGAGTTCGCCTCTGAGACCACCTGTTCTGCAAAAGAGAGCCCTTGCACCAAATCACGTGCAACAGAAGGGGTGTCGTTCCATGCCGACGCGGAGCCAGCCCACTCCTTTTTTGAGACTTTACGCCCTACCAGATGCACAGAAACTTCACTGCCAAACAACGAAATTGACATGGTTACACTTGAGGTAATCACCGTCATTTGGCGAATTTGTTCAGCCTGTTCAGGAGCCAAAGCAATGACCTGGCTAACATCTGAGTCTTCACTGGCTGCTAATTGCAGCGCATTGCTATCGCCTGGCAAACGCCAATATGGGCTGGTTGTCCCTAAATAACGGTAGAGCAGATTCTGCTCCAAATCGTCTTTCATGCTCTCTCCTGAACCGGGGCCGACATATCGCGTCAGTCTGATATTCATATTAGCAATATAAAGCCCGATAGCCCTAAATTATTGAAAACAATATTTAAAATGTATCTTATTGTTGTGGTAGGGGCATGCTGGGGGCATCTTATCCCAGCCAGGTTATCCCAGTTTTGCGTTTAACATTTCAATCTGGTCATCGCTCATCCGCGCTATCCATTTTGAGTAAACGGAATAAACCATCTGCGCATTCTCGTGCCCCATCTGGCTCGCAATAAATGAGGGGTTTGCCCCTGCAGAGAGTAACCAGCACGCATATGTATGGCGCGTGTGATACGGAGTGCGGTGGCGCACTCCTGACTTCACAATAGCCTGCTTCCACGATCTATTAATAGTATTTGTGGAATAATGCCTGCTTTGCTGTCCAAGATTTGGCCGTGGCATAAAGCAAAATCTCAGTGATTGCCGCTCCGTCTTTCCGTGCTCACGATGATAATAGATTATTTCTAGGGGACTTTTATAGTAGGTGAGCTCTTTTTGACGAACAAGAGCCTCAAGTGCGGGTTTCAGTAGTTTAACCGTTCTGACCCCAGCGTTGGTTTTAGGCGGGCCAAATTGTTTAGCGAGAGTAATTGTTCTTCCTATATGTACCTCACCGTTATCAAAATCCACATCCTCCCAGGCTAGCCCTGTTAACTCACCATGGCGGAGCCCGCTGTATACGGCGAGTATCCACATATTTAAAGCAGAGCCTTTCCAGTACCTGGACAGACTCTCAAATTCATCTTTCATCAACGGGTCGGGATCACGTGATGTTTTTTTCAGCGTCTTTACATTATCATGTGGCAAGTGATGGATGTAGTTGCTCATTTGTGCAAATTTGAACATCCGGCAAAGCTGGCCGATATACAAATTAACCGTTCTAACAGTCCTTCCGCCTTTAGTCCTCGACTTAAGTTCCCCTTCCAGTAAGCGCTTTCTATAGAGCAAAACATCATTGTGTTGAATGTCTAAAAGTGGCGTATCAGGGCCAATCATCAACGTTAATAATTTACTGATTGAGCGGGTGCCTATCATCGATGATGGTGAAATCTCGATCTCTTTGACAGCATGGTAAGCATTACAAAGCTCGCTAAATGTAGAAACGCTTTGAACGGGGGATATAAACTTCTTTAACGACTTGCTTTCAGGAAAGCGGGTTTCATATTTAAAGTTACCAAGCTGGATTTCACTGCAGATGACTGCACGTAAATTGCCAGCTTTTTTGATGTTTGCAGGGGTAACACTCCATCCTTGCAGGACTTCTCTACACCGGGTGTTTCTGAACTTGAACGAAATCCTGATTTTTCCGTTATGAATTTCAACACCGGTTGGAAACCCTGCCATTACGCATCCTTTATGAAAATATTAATTTTCGGGTAGTTGTACCAGATTAGACCTTTATCAGAGGTGGTGAGCCCCTCAGCCGTGACGTGCTTAAAATGAACACCTTGTATCCACGCTTTGTGGCGATAACTTTTGATTTGGCCGCATGATAGGCCCGTTCTCTCAGTGAGCTTTTGCTCAACTACCCATTCTTCATTAAAGACGACCTGAGCCATAGCTCACCTCGGAACCAGTGCTGCAGAATACAGCACCGGATTAAGTTAAATTGATTATCAAAAATCAGTTAGTCGTTGCCGGGGTAGTAATAATCATCCGGATCGCAATCGATACAGATTTTGGACTGGCCGTAGTAGAGTGCGAATATCATTTTTTCTTCCTTTTAGTGACGTTTAATTTAATTGTCGGTTTAGCAACTAAATGTCGGGCTGGTGGCTGTTCGTTAATACCTTTGCTCACTCGTAACCGGCTGCGCATATCCCACACATGCCATGCTGTCCAATCACACCCATCATCGAGAACCACTGTAGCCCCAGCCTGTAGTTCTGGCGGAGTATCGTCATATTTATCTTCCATGCCCGCATTCCTGCACACTGATGACTGAATCAGCCAACCAGCTAGCCATACCCGGCAAATCATCGTATGAGGCAGTGTGTGCTGGGTTGGCACATAACCCCTGTAGGGCTGCGGTAGTGAGTTGTTGACGGTAGGTAAAGTGATGGGATAGAACAGCAGGTGTGTGAAAAAGGTTATCGGGTTTGGCATCCGTTTCAGTAGTGCTAATAGCTCGGGATTTTTCGCGATTAACCTGGCTAAAACGCCATTCTTTTGCATATGTGCACAAAGTGTCCTGGCGTAATTCGGAGTTATCATCCCATAGCTCGAGTACATCCAACATGAGATAGAAAATTTCTTCATCTGTAAGGATTGGATTCACCAGATGTTCATCAACAGTGATGAAATCACCGATGAGACATGCCACGATATAATCCACTTTGTGATTTGAAGCTGCGATAAGTTCAGTTGCATCTTCCGGGGACATAATGTTATTAGCGCCACATAGCGCATCATTTATGGCGATAGCGACTTCAATTTCACGTTGTGACATTTCAAGGGGAGTTGGTGTTTGTACATCTTGACCGGTTTCTAATTCTTCAAGGCTAAATACAGTTCGTACAGGTCCTGGTTCCTGCGCTGGTTCGCTAGCGTTAACTGTACTTTGTTCGAGGCCGTCATTTTTTGCGTAGCCAATATCCTCAATGCCTAGATTGCTCTGATCGTCCTGTTTGGTCGCATCTTCATTTCCATTGCTCTCAGTGGATTTAATGCCACATACTGCATCAATGATTTCCTGTGCCGGATGTTCGTGATCGGTTTCGTTCAGCAGCTTAGTTAGATACCCAATTAAGTCTCCCGGTCGAAGCCCGAGCCCTTCAGGAGCGCACTTAACGGAATAGATGGTGATGGCGCGGGAATAGTCCAGACAGCCAGGAATACTGCGCCAGGATTCAAACCATTGCGGGAAAGGTTTTTCTTTGTTGTTAATGATTTCACGGGCGCGGTTAACGACTCCGCTTGAGAGATTGTAGATATCAAAGTCCATGTTGTGACCAACGAGTCCCAGCGCAACTTCCAGTGCAAGAATATCGTGAGTCATGACGAACCCAGCACCGCGATCGGTCTGGTTCTGTCTGCCAGCTGTTGCGCCGGATGGCGTACGCAATTTCTCATCTGCTGCTTTCTGGCGTTCTGCGTCAACGAATGGCGCATCACGTTTATCAGCTGGCGCATCCAGTCGTTTATCTAAGAATTTTTTGTAATCTGTCCACTGTGCGCCATGCCGCACATTTTCTCGCATTGCGGTTAGCTCCACCTCCTGGCGCTCGGGATACAACGCGAAAAACCGCGATGTGCGACTAATGGCCTCGGCAATTTCACGCTCGGGGCTCGACACATCATCATTTACCAGATCTATTACCCGGCCATATTCTGCATTGGTGAGGCGTTCTACCGGTCCGAACAGGCTAAGCACTGCACCGCGAAAATTTGGGGGCATTTCTTTTACGCTCTTCAGTTCTTCGGTGGGTATTTCAGTCGTTGTGGACTCGTTCACTCCCAGATATTCCACGTCTCCAGTTGCCTTGTTCCATACCAGGTCAGTGGACCATTCATCGAGTGCAGGGCGGTCGGTACCAGGCTTTTCTACAATGACTTTCGCGTCAAAATAGTGTTCAGCGATATCCGAGAATTTCTGGAAGAACTCGCCAGCGATAATGATTGCGGCCGTTTTTTTGTTTGGTGCATTTTTCAAAATGGAGTAGGTGGATAGGTTCAGTTTTTCTGCCGGTGATTTTTTGGGGACTAGACAACCAATAAATAATGCCATGT
The DNA here is from genome assembly GCF_031432975.1 of Buttiauxella selenatireducens. Taxonomy (GTDB): domain Bacteria; phylum Pseudomonadota; class Gammaproteobacteria; order Enterobacterales; family Enterobacteriaceae; genus Buttiauxella; species Buttiauxella selenatireducens. Next base: position 2,377,227 of record NZ_CP133838.1, read on the forward strand.
TAAAACCTTAATAATTAATGATGAAATACAGGGCGCACACGTAGACCTGTGCGGTATATGGTGCGAGCTTTGTTTAATTCAGATTGCCTAATCTTTTCATCAAGGCATGAATCAGTGCAGTAATACCGAATGCGTCGAGTAAAACCGGAACCTGTCATGCGTGACGTCATTTCAGATACATCGCACTGCTTTCCACATTTACTGCAATTACAGGGCATGAATTCCTCCTTTTTCGGATGTGAAAATCTCTGCCGGTTAGGGCATTAATTAAAGCTGCTCGTTATTTTTTAATTTTGGTGAGCTATGCCATTAACGGGTTTGCATTCCGCGCTGAGAATTTGTTCTTCAAAAATAACTCGTTCACACTCCTGTAGAGATACATATATTTCCTTCATGCCTTCAGTGCATTCGGCAGTGGCTGCCGAGCAAGCTGATATAGATAAATAAAATAATAGGGCGGTGGAAGTCATACTATTCGCCACTTGGATGTTTGATGTTCATTTATTTGGCTCACTTATTTTTCCACTTTGGGCATCAGTGGTATTCTCTGTGTTCTCACACAACAAGGAATATTTTGATGGCTTTCAACCCATGCCCTCTTTGCGGGCTACCCTCCAAATTAAAGAAAATCAAAAGTCACAATGAAAATTTATATGCTTACCAATGTGAACTGCACGGTAGGTTTTGTCTGACGGAATTTATTGAAAATAAAATACACCTTCCCGATAGTGCCGAATTAAGACTGAAAGTTGAACAAAAGGTATTGAAGCAAGTTTCAAATCAGTTTGCATTTAAAGATGCTCTTCAGGCCGTTGTAGTGATTCACGAAAAAGACCTTTAATTTGTGAAATCGCCATTTCAATATCCAAAGCTAAAACTGACTTCATTGGCATTTCACTTACGACTACAATGGATTGCCGTTCGGTACACGTCCTATGATTTCAGGCCGGTTAATAAATTTAGACACCATTTGGCGTGTGGTGAAAATGCATCTGATTCGATGTCTAAATTTATCTTAGATTCAACCAGGTGTGTGTCGCCATCAACAATTGTCAAATCACCGTAGGATTCGAAATTAGTTAAAACGTTATCCAGAATCATTTTGTAGGCAAAATCAACTGAGCCACATATGAAATTACCTGGCTGCAAATTCATGCTCTCATTTCCCTGATGTAGGGCCTCTCCGAGCATATTTCTATCACCCAAGAACTGGGCGATTACTGCTTTGTTTTTTCCCGCCATGAACTGATTGATGTTAACCATCCTGACTATTTCCCATGCTCTTGAGCCGAGCCGCTGAACGTTTACCCGTCGCACGGTTGTGCTTCGATTAAATGACTATAAGCATTGTGTTTATAAACATCAACACAAAACTGTCATTATTTTTAAGTTGAATGCTTATGTTGATGAATTTTTTGCATAAAAAAACCGCCAGGTTGGCGGTTTCGTTATGTCATTTATTTTCGTCGGCTGGGGGTGCTGCGTATTTAGTGTAAAACGTGATTAATTCTTGTAATCGCATTTCGAACGCAGCGAGCATGTTGTTCCGCTCTATTGGCGGGAGTTTATTAAACACCTCAAGCAGTCTCTTTTCTTCCGCTCTCAGTTCTCCAGCTTGTTCGCTCTCACCCAAAAGCCATGGGAGAGAAACATCGTACTCATTCGACAACTTAGCTGCCGCTTCCTTGCTGATGCTCCCGCGCTTAAACCATCCGTTTACCGATTGAGGGCTAACCCCCGCAACTCTTGCGAGCTCGGCTTTCGATACGCGTTTCTTTTCTATGAGTTCATTGAGCCGTTTTGTGATTAGTGGCTCTTGCTGCTGCTCTGTTTTTTTCATAAGCAAATTATAAGCAACTTGCTTACATCAATAAATAAGCATGATATTGATTTAATGTAAGCGTTATGCTTATATTTGTTCATGTTATCAACCTAAGGGTTATTCATGAGTGGATTAAATGCAGCTATCAAGGCTGCGCGTAACCAACGCCAATTAGCAAAACTCATTGGCACATGGCCACAAACAGTAAATCGGTGGGTGGTCCGTTACGGCGGCGTTGTGCCGGCTGAATGGGTACTACCAATTTTTCGCGCAACCGGCGTAACCCCACACGAGTTACGTCCTGATCTTCACCCAACCCCAGCTAGCGGAATACCTGATCAAAATACCGCTAACACCCAGAAGGAATCTGATTAATGGAAATCAAGCACTCTGTTGTTCGCGACACCGTCCGCGTTTGGGCTGCAAAGGAACGCCGCGGACCCGTGAGTACCAAAATTACTAACGCGTATTTTGAAATGGGTTGTAAAGGTCTGCCATTACACAAAATCGATGCTTCCGTACCTGATTGTGATTTATCAGGTGCAATTCATATCAATCAGCAAAATATATTTCGCTGGCTGGATAGCGATTCTCAATCAGCAAAAAACAAGGTGTCGCAGTTGCTACCCGCAATTCTTTCTGTTTTGCCACATCCCCTGAGCGCCAGAATCGTGCTGGCCAACTCAGTGGAGTATCGGGCGTTACAGCTCGCAAAAACGGCGGTGATAGATGCAACTGATGCCTACGTAGCCGCAACAGTCGTTGATGTTGTTAACCACTGGCGTGGCAATTAGGTTTCTGCAACTGCAACGCTGTACTAACGGAGATTAACCATGCGTGACACAGCCGAATTACTGCAGCGGTTTAAAACCGTTCTCCAACGAAATTTACCCAACACTGCGCCACAACAACGGGTACGTGAGATTGCTGCCGGTGATCGGCTCAAGAACAGCTATGGGCGGCGCGTTACGGTGATTGCAGCCAATCAGAAAACGATTGAATTCAGGCGTGATGGATATGACATGAACTGTGCGTTAGGCCGGGATAAATTTTTGAGAGAGTTTGTAGGGGTTGTGGATTAATGGGATCGCTAATACGGCTCCTGGACAGACCTATAGCCTATCAGCCTTCATTTGCTCAGCTACGCGTTGGGAAAGTGAAGGTTGGGCCAGTTGGTGCCGTTCTGTTGTCCCAGTTAGTGTACTGGCATAACCGGATGGATGGTGTATGGCTCTATAAAACACGTAATGAGATAGCCAAAGAAACAGGGCTGAGTCGTGATGAGCAGGAAACGGCCCGCAAAAGATTAGTGGCAATTGGTGTGCTTGAGGAACAGCTTCGCGGTGTCCCGGCAACGATGCATTTCAAAATTAATGCGGATTGCCTTGAGGCACTTTTATTGGCGCAATCCCAGACACCACGCCAGTTGGGTGCAATACACCCAACTAGATGGCGGGAACACCGCCAACAAGTAGGGTGGAACCCACCCAGCAAGTGGGCGGCAATGCACCCAACTTTCTTCTAGGTGATTACACAGAGAGTACACAGAGAGATTGTCAGGCAGACGAGCTGCCCGACGATTTCCCCGATCCTGCTCTGCGAGTTTTAAAACATCTCAATCTCACCACCAAAGCCGATTTTCGGGATGGCAAAACCACGCTTGGATTTATTAACGGGCTGCTGATGGGGGAATACGTCGCTGACGAATTAATACTGGTTATCGATCACCGTACAGCACTCTGGTCTGGTGATTCGAAAATGTCCCAGTATCTCTGCCCAAAAACGCTATTCAATTTTGAGAATTTCGAAGGGTATTTGCCACTAGCTCGCAAGTGGGACGGGGAAGGGCGGCAACCGTTGAACAGCCAGTCTGTGGAGATTGACACAGATGAGCGGGATCGAGCCTACCGGAGTTTCACTAGCGGTACCGCCAGAACTATCCGTAGTGCTCTGGAGGTTGCTGTTCGAAAATCGGCTGCGCAGGCCGGGATAAAAAACCACCCACCTGACAGAGCTAAACAGCAATGGGATCGAATTTGGGTTGATTGCGCGAGCCGCGAACAGCCAGGCGAGTAAAACTAAATAATTTGGGCGGGAATCATGGCTAAAAATTTCAGAGGCAACAATCCGTTCTCAAGTGCTGGCTTACGTCGAAGGTCATCCTGGATTAAGCGGCTGCGAAGTTGCTGATGCCATTGGTGCACTTCGATCAACCGTTCACTACGCACTCACATCGCTGGCTAATCAGGGGCAAATCACAAAAACAGGATACCCCGGCGCTATGCGTTTTCACCCGGTTGCTAGTGTCACTGCACCACAGCCCGCTGATGTTTCAAATTTTGGTATCAGCGCACGACACAAACTGCTCAATGATTGCCTGGCGAGTGTGCTGGCATGACAACACCAGTGAATTGCCTTAAGGGTGAAAAACCCATAATCAAAACCCGCGGGCCTCGCGGGACATGGTGTGCAATCGGCTACAAGGTCATTAGCTGTCCATGCGAGTGCTTGAAGGTATCAGTCGGTTTTCACAAAGGTGGCACTACGTGGAAACGGACTGAGGATCAGGCAATTGAATTGTGGGGTAGTGAAGTGGAAAGACTACTTCGATTAACGTACAGCTAGTCGTTCACTGCATAAGTTCAGTTTGAAGAAGCTCACTTCTTCGCCCATCGTTTGGTGAGTGTAGAAATGATACCTGTTGAAAACAAAATGGTAATAACTATGAAGTGGTTATAAACACCAAAGTAGGAAACTTTGAAGATGATTATTAGGTAAAGAACCAAGGTGAAGCAAAAGATACCTGAGCACCAATTATGGAGTTTTCTAAACATGTCTGCACACAAGGAAGGGTGTAAAGTTGGAGCTATGATAAGGTATTTCACTACTAAATGCGGCAAAATATGTAATGACAGGCTTCAGAATTGCAACTTAATCAGAATATGAGTTCGATGAGGTTAACGTAGTGTTGGTTGAGGCTGTTGTAGGTATTTTAGCGCATGTACAACCAAATTTTTCTTAAGCAATACTTTATTGAATAGCTGATGGCCTACACCGAAGTATCGCAAAAGTTGTCTGGTTGGGATGCAGATTTTTATCAGAGGGATGATGACAAATGAAGATTAATCAGCAGTACCTAAAAGACCTTTTAATAGCATTCGAGGATGCTCCAAACCCCGATACTGATATAACTGAACTTAAAGAACGTGGATTCGATTACATGGATCCTGAATTTATGTTTCACATGCGCTTGCTTGAAGATCAATATTTGATTCAAAGAACTGATGGCCAGCCAGGCTTTGGTTTCTATGAAAGTCTTGGTGGTCCTGGCTCATATGCTGTAATGCCATTAAGGCTCACAGCGCAGGGGCATGATTTCATAGCAGATTTAAGGCAGCAAGAAGTGTGGAGCACAGTTAAGGAAAATTTCAAAGAAGCGAGCATGTCTAGCCTTGTTGATATAGCGAAACAGCTGGCTCAAGGGTTTGCTAAGCAAAAAATCAAACAATTAACGGGTTTTGATCCTGATTAATTTTTCTCTGATTTCAAGTCAACCTCGCTGCTACGGCACTGTAACGGCTTCAACTGCAGGAAGCCGTTTTCTTACTTACTCTGTTCAATAGCAAATTTTGTAGTATTTATGACCAAGTTGTAGTCGTATACTTCTTGCTCATCATTACAACTTATATGGACATATTATGCAGGCGTCTGATTATTTAAGGATGAAGTTTCAGAGTGATCGGCATCTGGCTGAAGTTGCGCAACGTGGTTTCATTACTGTTGTGGAATCGATGCCAGGTGTATTGGTTGATATATATTCAGGTTTTGAGCGGGCAAGTTGGTATTCGTCATGTTTATTTCCAAAATACAATGAAGTTTGCCGCGAACTATCAGACGAGGAAGTAAGGTCTTTTAATGCCATACAATCCATATTCGAATACAATGACGTCATTGCACATATGATTTTTTTGTACTTAAAATCAGTGAGTGATGATATCAAAGAGGGTAGCGAAAATGGATCTGCGCTTAAGCTAACCAGGAATATGGCGGGGCTGGCTGCTCATATGAATATCTCGGGTGGGACGCGTTACGCCTTTGCAGCTTCCGCCTCCGTGGCGCTATCCCGCACAGGATTTATGTCTAAAATTGCTGCTGAGCGGGCGTTGCCCAGAATGTCATGGTCAATATTTGCGATCCAGTTCTTCGGTATTCAACAACACTGCGCCCTTGCTGCCAGACATCTGAAGACAATTTCACCAGAGTATTACCAGATTCTTTATGATGCAAAGCTGGAAATGCTTTACTATTTCGTTGAACCCATACTTAACGAAATGATTCAAAGAGTGAAGTCACGAGATTTTTTGAATCTGGATGAATTAACCGATTTTATGCAGAGGAAGTACGGTGTTTAATGTACTCATATCACTTTTACTAGAAACAGTGTTATTTCCCGCGCTGATAATAGCTTTTGGTTTTTTGTGGCTTTATTTATTTCCTGATTATTTTGTGTTGTTAACATTCATTACGGTTATCATTTTGATTTGGTTGTCTCCTTACATAAACGCTCTGTTTAAAAAATAGAACCATCGTCATGCAGGTAGCTAAGAATCATATGTATTTCGATGAGTATTTTTATCTGGAATAAATAAAAATGAGAGTAGTATACCAGCGGGTGCTTGAGACTATCTGTCTCGAGCATTATGCAAAAGGCAGATAGAGAAAAGCCCCAAGTGATCGTTCAATCAACTTGAGGCCCCTCGTATGCTCGACACATGCAAGGTTAGCCTCTTAGCGTTAGTTAATCAACTGAGAAGGTTAAAATGCCACAGAAACTCTGTATTGCTAGTTTGGTGGTGGTTTGTATCACCATCTTAATTTTTACCTGGATGGTACGCGATTCGTTATGCGAACTGCATATCAAAGGGGGTAACACAGAGCTTGCGGCAATTTTAGCCTACGAAGTTAGACGTTAAGAGCTCCGGCGGGGAGTGATCCCCGCCACTCTTCATGGAGTAGAGGAAAGAGGCGTTCTCAGGCACCCGAACTAACCCGCTACTGCGCAATGCCGATCAGTTAAGCATCGGCATTTCCTGCAACAAGTGGTGTTGTTAAAAATCAATCAGGGGAATAATCATTCAACTGATCAGGTAGCAAGGCTGGCATTGCTATCGTCCTTCCTTCCTCGTCGCAAAATTCAACTAAATAGGCAAGTTCCGGGTTGGTAAATACGATAACAATAGTGCCACTCATTCCCTTGGTTAGCCCTTCATCCGGTAAATCTTCAGCTAAAACCACAACGTCATATTCAGATCGCATCATTGTCTATAGCTTAACGATTACGCCGGTTAATTATTTCCGTTGTAACTGCCTCATAGAGTTGATCTTGAAGGGCATTCAACTCATTGTTTTCACGAACTAACATTTGCCCCTTATGATGTAGCACTAAGTCATTGAACGAGCCAGCCCCACCAAATGTATGTTTTATATCGCTCAAAGCGGTGTCGTAATCTAAATCTAGTTTTTTGCTGAGTTGTTCAAATGCAGCGGCCCATCTTTCCTCATCGTTATTTGAAAGGAGTAAACTGATTTTTGTTAACAAATGCTGAATGTTCGTTTTCATTTTAAGCCACCAAAATCTAATATTTGTACTCCCGGAATATCCCAGGGTGCTGGAATTAGCACTTGCTCAGCCCCACCAGAATAGATGTCGGTTTGATACCCGACCTCCCCTACATAAACTTTTGCTCCTGCGGGTATTTTCACTTCAAAGTAGCTATCAATGATTGATTTATCTCCATTCGGCCACGCAGGAAGAACTGCGCTATCGATACGCGTTTGGATTATACCGCCGGGTTTCTCGTAACTAAAAAAACGTCCCAGACTAACGCCATCCTGTCCGCCTCGATAGAAGATAGTATCCTTAGATAACGTTATCTCTTTATAAGCGCCGCCAGAAAATGTTTCGGCAAATCGGTTACTCAGTGGCCCTGGATTCATCATCGAATACTCGCCTTCAACTGTCCCCAGAACGTGGAGATTTTTCAGCTCGGAAAGCTCCTCTAACTCAGGGAATCGCATTCTTCCCATCGTTAGCCCAGCTGCAACAGACGCGCCAGCAATAAGTAAGCCTTTGTTATTCATTACCTGGGTATAGCCTGCTTTAGTGTCACCGCCGAGTTGTACGGCGGTTTTACCAAACCCTTCAATATTCCCGTTGTAGATTCCACCTGCTGCCAATAAACGACCGGCGGCCTTGCTATTAATGGTTTGAATCGGTTTTTCAGCCTGTACGGCAGGGCTGTGGGGGCTGAATAGACTGTTGTAATTAGCAGGTAGGGCCAGGTAGCTAAATTCAGTGCTCGCCGTCAGGTGCTTGCATAGAATGTAGTCATACCTGACTGTAATCACTTCGGTATCAAGAGTGTTATTTGAGACATTCACACTGATATCAACCAGCGAAGCCCCACGCAGTTCGATGCTGTAATACTTCTCCCACATTCCGTACCGGCTTATTCGGTAGAAGTTGAATTCGAGAGCAAGCTTCTCGTTATTCGTAATTGCTGTAGTCAGTAATGGACTGCTTTTGTCGATTAGCTTAGTGAAACTCAGTCCCTGTAAATTAACCCCTTTACCCGTTCCCGTAATACTGCTGGACAAGCTGAATGTGAATATCTCATTCTCATGCCCCAGCTGAAACCGATTACCTATTGAGGCTTCAGTCCCGCAACCGGCTGAAATATCTCCTTGCCGCTCACCGCGCATTTTCAGATAAATAATGTCGCTCATTCCATTCCGTCCTATCCGTGTCATTAATCCATAATAAACGTATGAGAACTGGAACGAAGCTGCCAGCCAGATGATGAACAGCACCTAGGCAAAACAAACACCTGATTGAGCCAATCGCCATGCCGCAGTGATGAAGTCAGGGCAGTGGCAGCCTACCCAATGCTAGGAAATGCTAGTTCGCAGCAAAGGTCAGGAAACATATGAAAGCTCCGACACCAAAGAAGCCAAAGACCAGAGCAAAGCAAAAAGACTGCAACCTCCAGCAGCTCGCATTTAAATGAATTCCTTGGTCCAAAAGGGACCGAGACAACCGTTTCGGCAGTCGATCCGGAGATTGAGCCGTTTAGCGGTCGTATCCGGGTATTACTCGGTTCTACGGCGAAAATGGGTGCAGGTATGAACGTCCAGGATCGTCTTGTGGCACTTCACCACCTCGATGCACCGTGGCGTCCATCCGACCTTGAGCAGCGTGAAGGCCGCATCATACGTCAGGGCAATAAGCTGTACGACGCCGATCCTGAAAACTTCCAGGTTGCCATCAATCGCTACGCCACCAAACAAACCCTCGACAGCCGTATGTGGCAGACAATTGAAGGTAAAGCTAACTTCATCGAGCAGGTCCGTAAGGGTAATAGTGATGTGCGTGAAATTGAGGATATTGCTGGAGAAGCTGCAAACGCTGCCGAGATGAAGGCCGCATCAAGTGGCAATCCACTTATTCTGGAAGAGATGTCACTGCGCCAGCAGATTCGCAAGCTGAACAACGAGCGTGTTGGCCATGACCGCGAACAATATCGCCTGCGTGATGCTATCCGGAGTGCTGAGCGCATTGAGGCAGTCGCCGATAGCCGCCTGAAAGAGTTGAAGCACGACGCGAAGCTCGAGCAGCCGAAGCAGTTTGTTATGACAATTGATGGCGAAACTTACGATAAGCGTAAGGACGCTGGCGACGCAATTCTGAAGGCCGCTATGCAGTTGTCGAAGTCGGGTAAGGATGACGCCATGATCGGTAACTATGGCGGTTTCAACATTCATGTAGAGCAGGGTGACTACACAAATAACTTCCACCTCTCGCTTGTGGGTGAGGGTAGTTATACCACTGATTTCACCAGTGAAGCCGACCCTGTGGGCCTGGCGATGCGCGCCACGAACACAGTGAAAGACCTCGACGGTGCTGCTGAGCAGATGGAAGACGCCAAGGTACGCGCTCAGGCTGATATTCCGAAACTTCAAAAGCAAGTTAAACCTTGGCCTAAGCAGGAAGAACTTAAAGATGCGAAGCAGCTACACGCTGATGTTCTTGAGCAGTTGAAGCCAAAAAATAAACAAGCAGCTGACGATAAGGTCGAAAAAGCCAAGGATAGCAACCCGGATGTTCGTTATAGTCTGTTTTCTCCGTCGAAAAAGCCTGGGAACGGCATCCCATTAGCGGAGTTACAAAACGTTGTTGATGATATGGCAGCGTTATACAACGGGAATATTCCACTGACTATTCGGGCAGTGGAAAGCATGGAGGAATTATATGGATCAGACATCTCAGAAGACGTGCGAAACGCAAAAGGATTCTATCTCCCAACCGGAGCCAGAATACCTGGAGTTACCGCATCCGATTTATATAACGTTGGGGAACAACCACAATCCGGACAGCGAGGAATGGCGGCGCTGGTTGCGAGAAACCTGCGGTCAAGAGGAGATGCCAGAGCAACGTTCCGACACGAAGTCCTTGGACACTTCGGGCCTAACACGTTTACTCCGGATGATAAGGCGGATCTTCTCAAGAGAATAAGCGAAACTCGCGACGCTAAGGAATTGCAGCCGTACTGGGATAGTATTGACAGTAGTTATGGTGATGCCACTGAATCCCTTAAAGCCGAAGAAGTGTTTGCGCGTATTGCCGAAGAGAGCGAGGCATACAAAAATCCAACCTGGCGCACGAAGGTTCTTAATTTCTTAAATAAGCTACTTCGTAAAATCGGCTTATCCAGACGTCCACTTACCCTGTGTGAATTACGTGAAACCGCCAGCGCCATATCAAAAGGCATCCGTTCTGGCGAGCGTACGCAAAAAACATTCCCTCGAAACAATCAATCTTAATTCTCAAAAGGCACAGTCGAAAATCAAGGGGCATTTGACCCGAATAATCCTGATATCCGTTACAGTCTTGCAAACCCCAAAGTCGCCAGCGATCAGCAGCTGGATGATTACCTGAAGAAAAACGTCTGGGATAAAATCAAGGATATGTCAGCTGATGCGCTGCCCCACGCAATGCCGAAACTATTGGCTACGGTACCACTGCGTCCGTTGGTTACCGTTGAGGGCTTCTCCAGATTCGAGACCCCCGCGGCTCAACGCAAATTCATCGAACAAATGGCACGAGATAAGGATGTTACAACAGAGCATGGCGTGCTTGATGACACGAACTCAGTCAGTAAGCAGATAGACCACAAACTTTGTGGCTGATATTGAAAATATTGTTGGTGGGTTGCCCGGTGGAGATCGTATCAAAGACGAAATCTGGCAGCGCTATCTTGAAACCTAACCTGATATGTCTGTGCGCAAAAATCGCATTCACCGTAAAGGCACCGAAGGCTTTACTAAAGATGCAATAAGGGCGTTTGCGGACCATATGTTCCACGGCTCGCACCAACTTTCGAAACTTGAGTACGCCATGGATATGGGGGAGGCCATCGACTCTGCCCGCAAGGAGGCTGCCGAAGATCGCTCAGATACTAACAGAGCGACTCATCTGGTGAATGAGGTGCAGAAGCGCAATGAGTTCATAATGAATCCCACTGGAGGTGCCGTGGCGCACGCTATTTCCCAGGCTGGCTTTATCTATCACCTGGCAGCAACACCTGCGGCGGCGATGGTTAACCTGTCACAATCCGTGATTCTTGGTGTGCCCATCATGTCCGCATATCTGAATAAGAATAATCCGGCAGTCTCCAGTGGGAAGGTTTCAAAGCAGTTGATAAGGGCAACAGCGGACTTCACTCGCGGGAAAGGTTGGATTGAAAAGTCTAAAAAACTAACGCCTGACGAGAAGAAAGCGATGGAAGTCGGTTATGCAACCGGCACCATTGACAGAACGCAGTCTCATGACCTGGCTGGTGTAGCGGAAAGTGGTATTTCTTATAACGCCACACGGCAGAAAGTTATGAAAGGCCTTGGCTTTGCGTTTCATCACGCAGAGCGCTTCAACCGCGAAGTGACCTTTCTGGCCTCTTACCGCCTGGCGAGACAAGAAGGTGAAAGTCATGACAAGGCTATCGATACCGCCAACGATCTGACGTGGAAAGTGCATTTTGACTATCAGAACACGTCCAGGCCGCGCGTAATGCAAAATGATACGGCAAAGGTTTTGCTGTTATTTAGAAACTACAGCGCCAACATGCTCTATCGACTGGCGCGCGATGTCTACAAATCCATTAACCCGAAAGATCCTGCTGAGCGTAAAGAGGCGCTAACTCAATTTGCAGGTATAACCGGAATGATGATGCTCCATGCTGGAGTGAGAGGTACATGGTTCTTTGGTATTGCTACGGCGATTGCATCTGTCTTTATGGATGACGGGGATGATCCCGAAGAAGAAATGAAGAAAGCGATGATAGATGCCATTGGACCAACGGCTACTGGTCTTGCGCTAAATGGGGTACCGGGGCATGCTCTGGGGTGGGATCTGAGTGGACGTATCGGGATGCCGGATCTGTGGTTCCGTTCGTCCTATAAAGAACTCGAAGGTGAAGATGCCTATAATTATTGGCTATCTCAGGCGGCAGGTGCTGCACCATCAATGGCACTTAACGCCTTCAAGGGTATGGCTATGGCCGCGAAGGGTAATGTCTATCGTGGCATAGAGACGGCAATGCCGAAAATCATCAAAGATCAGATGCGCGCCTACCGTTATATGACGGATGGTGCGGAAACGATGAAGGGTGATGACATCTTGCCAGAAATGACTCCGTGGGAAGGAATTAGCCAATCGCTGGGCTTTGCTCCAGCAGCTCTGTCTGAGCGCTACAAGCAAAACAGCGCCAACATGAACAAGCAGGAAGCTATTCTGGCTGCGCGTAGCAACTTGCTGAGTCAGTATTACAAAGCGGATGAGGCCAGTAATGAGGCTGAGCTGGATAAGCTCGATAAGGAAATCGATAAATTCAGTGACAAATATCCTGAGCAGAAAATCACTGGCAAAACACTAAATCGTTCAATTCGTACTCGAGAGAAAAATAGTGACCGGAATGTCGGAGGGATTAACTACAACGAGAAGCTGAAAGACCGGATCCTGAATGAACAGTCGATGTCCATCTACAGATGATGGTAAGTATTGAAAGCTGTGCGCCAGGGATGGCGTATTAAAACCTGCTGTAGTGGATTCATGTGTTAGCTCAGATTTGATCTGACGCCTGTACAGCGCAGGGCTAAACCTAATCTCACAGGTAGGTCTTGCCAGAGCGGACATTGCTAATACCCGTGTGTATTTATCAATTGGGAGCAGGTCAGTTGAAATGGCTGGGATGTGCTTGGATTAAGTAAGGCACTTTTACCCAAGCCAGTCTTTGGCAGGCACTAATCTTTCCTCTGCGCAGCAACGCCAATGTGTTTTGCAGGCTTCAGAGTTTCATTTGAAATTCGGGATTGTGTTGTTTACGATGCTTTTGCTGACTGATATTGATTTTGTCATGAGTCACCTATTACTTAAGATAGTCGTGCGTCCACTATTATGAGATGAATGCTTCGATTTTATCTGGATAATGAGTGATCTGGCCCTGCGAAACGAATAATAAACCACCATTAAAACAATGGATTAAAATAAAAATGAAAACATTACTACTGATGTTTTCGTATTTTTTTACTTTATCTAATTGGATTTCATTAGTGACTATCAGTCAGTTATTGCTTATAAATCATCTAAGATACATATAATCAATACTAGGGGTAAAAATGGAACAGGAAAAAGGAGTTAGATTTGAATTGTTTGAAATATATTTAATTATCTTCGCAGTGATTGTTGCGATGTGTTTCGCAGGTATTGTTTTTTTATATGTGGTGATGAAAAGAAAAACTATTGATGATGAGAGGTTAGATAAACTCATTCATGTTGGTAAATGGATGATTGTAAGTGTTTTCATAACTACGGCAACTTCTGCAATTAGTATTGGTTTCAAAGAGTGGGACCAGAAGTTAAAGGAGATCGAGTTTTTTGAAAAATACTCTGAAAGAATTATTAATCTTACTGGTCCATATATATGGAATAAGCGTGCTCAATATTCAGAGTACTTCTCTGCGGTAGCACCCAAAGGAAATATACGGGACGGATGGATGGGTTATAACACATTTGTCAAAGGTAATATAAATGAATTGGAGGTAATTAAAAAAGAGTTGAAGGCTTTGGAAAATAAGAATATTAATGGTGCTCTGATGAAAGATGAGAAGGAAAGAATGGATTCTCTTTCTTTAAAATATGATGAATTAAATTTAAACTTTACAGGTAATATCACTTCACTAAATCCCCCAGCGAATAGAGAAAACTTAAATGGTCTTGTCTACATTCAGGTTTTTGGTATAGAGCAAAAGAAAAAAATTGAGGAATTTGCAAATTCTTTACGTTCGATAGGGTTAAGTGTTCCTGGGATTGAGAATGTCGAAGATAAGGCAAAACCACCTGAAGTGACAAGTGTTAGGTATTTTTATAATGAAGATATTAATCTTGCTACGAAGCTAGCAGAGCGGCTTAAGAATAACGGCTATAAAAATGCAACTATCGTTCGTCTGAGAGGTATGGAAGTAGCTGCCGGAACAATTGAAGTATGGCTATCTAAAAGTGATTGATTGGAATGTTTTTTTAGACATCTCAGAAGAAGGTGAGGATCTCGTGACAAGTATATGAATTTTAGCGAGGCGGTGACTTTGCTGATTAAATCGAACTTTTGGGCGGTTACTGGATAATATTGATCCTACCTACGAAAGCAGTCGTAGACATAACATGACGTCCACACCTCACTCACAGAGGATTTTTAGCTCAGTTATCTTGTCCAATCCGTGCATATGGTGGACGTTACAAATACTACAGTGTATGAATAAATGGGGGCACAAGTTAGTTTCTTAGGTTCCCATATCATTGTAATTACATTATTTCTCGTTAGGGTTCCAGTAGACCTGAACGCCTGTTATCAGGGTGAAGAATTTAATGGCTGCTTCTTTTCCTTCTTCAATGGTCGAGTAGGGTTTGGAAAGATAAGCCGTACTGCGCTCTTGAGTGAATAAGTGGAGGTGCGCTGGTTTCACTTCAATACCAGTGAATGCCTTTACCTGAGTAAGGTTGCAATGAATGCGATATCCCTGATTTTTGTAGTTCTGAAGTAGATGAACTCCCGTTGTGTTGTTTGGACGGGTACGTGCAAGGTTAGACATTGTTCGGCTCCTGTATAATGCAAAATCCGCAGCGCTTCACTGCTGAAAATTATAGTCATGACTACTCTTATTCCTTTTCGTATTATGGCAGTTCTGTAGATAAATACATCAGAATCGCTGAGTTTGGCGACTGACTGTAAAGTTTGATCGTGTGATGTATGAGAAAGCAGTCAGATCAAATCTAAGCTAAAGCAGATTTACGTCATCAGTAATAACGGGATGTTATTGTGGGAATGGCCACACTGCCAGCGCTACACTCCTTGGGCCACAAATCTGTGGTCTACACATGGAATGTATAAAATGAAAAGGGTCTTTACTGTACTGTTAGTTATGCTGTCTTTGGGTTCGATCACTCAAGCCTACGCTGGTAGTTGCCAGCATGACAGCGACACGGCTGCCGATGGTTCTCGATGCGGCGGTCATTCTAACTGACTCGCGTCCTGCTGGTCGCTAACAAGTAATTTAGGCCACTCCGGTGGCCTTTTTGATGCATCACCCGTTGTGTGATTTATGCAAATCACCGCTCAGAATCCTTCTTCACTTAACTTGATCGGTTTCCAATGATAGATATACTGTATATAAATACAGTATTATATAAAGGCTATCATATGGAATTTATCAACCCGGTCAGGCTACGCGCTGTTGCCACCCTCCCGTTATTCAGTGACCTGGTTCAGTGTGGTTTTCCATCACCGGCTCAGGATTACATCGAACAGCGTTTAGACATTCACGACCTTATTGTTAAGCATCCCAGTACAACGTATTTCGTGCGTGCTGCAGGTGACTCGATGATTGATGGAGGCATTAACGACACAGATTTATTGGTCGTGGATTGCTCCCGCGCAGCGGAACACAACGATATCGTGGTTGCGTCCGTTGGCGGTGAGTTCACGGTTAAACGTCTACAGCTTCGCCCGACGGTCCAGCTCAATCCCATGAATAGCGCGTATTCTCCGATTATGATCGGCAGTGAAGAGACACTCGATATTTTTGGGGTTGTCACATTCATCATCAAATCGACGAGCTGATAATGTTTGCTCTGGTCGATGTAAATTCGTTTTATGCAAGTTGCCAAACAGCTTTCAGACCTGACTTGAAAGGGAAGCCTGTGGTTGTCCTGAGTAATAACGATGGCTGTGTCATTGCGCGGTCAGCAGAAGCAAAAGCGATTGGTGTCAAAATGGGCGACCCGTATTTCAAACAGAAAGACTTGTTCAGGCGATACGGTGTTACCTGTTTCAGCTCTAACTACGAGCTGTACGCTGATATGTCTGACAGGGTGATGACTACTCTCGAGGAGATGTCGCCACGTTGCGAAATTTACAGTATCGATGAAGCCTTCTGTGACCTGTCTGGGGTAAGGAACTGCAGGAACCTTGAGGATTTTGGCCGGGAAATCCGGTCCACGCTTTTGCTGCGCACCCATCTTACCGTTGGTGTCGGTATTGCTCAGACTAAGACACTGGCAAAGCTCGCTAATCATGCTGCTAAAAAATGGCAGCGGCAAACGGGCGGCGTCGTTGACCTTTCGAATCTTGAAAAGCAGCGCAAACTGATGGCGTATTTCCCCGTTGATGAAGTGTGGGGGATTGGTCGGCGCATATCTAAAAAGCTGGAGGCTATGGGTATCAAAACCGTGTTGCAACTTGCCGATACCGATATCCGATTTATCCGCAAACACTTCAATGTGGTCCTCGAGCGAACCGTTCGTGAGCTGCGTGGCGAACCCTGCCTTGAGCTCGAGGAGTTTGCACCGACTAAGCAGGAGATTGTTTGCTCACGCTCATTCGGGGACCGGATCACTGACTACGAGCAAATGCGTCAGGCCATCTGTAGTTATGCATTCCGTGGGGCTGAGAAGCTTCGTGGAGAACATCAGTACTGCAGGTACATTTCGGCTTTCATCAAAACGAGTCCCTTTGCCCTGAATGAGCCATATTACGGGAATCAGGCCGCTGTGAAGCTGCTGACACCGACTCAGGATACAAGAGACATTATTGCTGCAGCGATACGTTGTCTGGACGTCATCTGGAAAGACGGATATCGGTATCAGAAAGCGGGGATCATGTTGGGTGACTTCTTCAGCCAGGGTGTAGCTCAGTTCAACTTGTTTGACGACAACGCGCCGAGGAAAAACAGTGCGGCGCTGATGGAAGTGTTGGATCACCTCAACCATGAGAATGGAAGAGGGGCGCTTTACTTTGCCGGGCAGGGTATCCAACAGCAATGGCAGATGAAAAGGGAAATGCTCTCTCCACGTTATACGACGAGGTGGTCTGATTTGCTGGTGGTTAGGTAATGGGGGAAATCTGTCCCCCTCCTACTACTAAATGCCAAAGAGAGTGAGACGTCTTACTGTCACTTTGTGTCAGACGCAAACGCTACTATCATTACGATATTTTTAATCAAATGAAGTATTTAAGTTTAGGGCTACTAAATCCCGACAGTTAACTTAGGAATATTACGAGTTATAATAAATGTACCCATAAACAGATTGTGCCATTAGTCCATAAATTTTTTCAATGCACTGCTCTGTGCTATAATATTACTAACAATGTATTATTAGTTTCATTTGACTTGACTTATCTATTTCTTCAGCTAGCTAGTGGTGGTCCCCAGCCCCTTTGGAGGAGTGATGTCTTTTATTATTAACTTAATGTTACTTGTTCTGGGGACCGCAAGTGCCCTTTCTGCATTTGGTGGCGAAACATGGAAAAAAAATGATGAGATGCTAATAAAGCGAATTACCCATCGTGGATGGGTGGCTTTAATTTGCATGTTGTGTACACTAACCCTTGGAATAATTAAAGAGATAAAAAATACAAAAGCATCAGCCCAATCGATTGCAGAGCAAAAAGCCCTTAAGAAAAATCTAGATGAATCCAAACAAGAGCTTATTATTTTAACTAAGCAGTTGCGCGACACTCAAGGAAAACTCGCCTCAGTTGAGCCTAATATATTAAATGCGATGATTGTAGCTACCGCTGGAATTCGTCGTGAATTTGATTTTGCGACACCTACTTTAAATGGTGCTCATTCTCAAAAAGTAAAATCTGGTAAAACATTTGGAGAGTTGTTTTTATATGGTGGGGATTTTATTGATTACCACATATTTTGTTCTGGGACGGAGGGGCGACGTAAAACGATAAATTCAGCCATGCCTATAATTGGTTTGGAAGTTGGTCAGACCTCTTACGATCTTGATAGTGAAGGCCGTGTAATGATTATTGGTCCAATAGGGCAGCCAATGCCGGTAGCAATTATAAACCCTGAAAGGGTTAAAGGGTGTAGTTTGAAGATATTAGTAGATTCAGCAGATAGAACTAGGCAAGACGCTCAACTCAAACCGTTAATTAAAATGATTTTAGATGCAAAGTCTAATATATCAAGCATCAAGTAAGTTATATTCTATTGGTTTTTAAGTTAAGCTCAAACCCAAAAGTTATGTTCGTTCATCGCTTAATGCGGATATTTCGCCCCCCCCTATACGTCCACTTCGTGCCAGAAGCGGACGTTGCTAACATATATCTGAATCAATCGGTGGGGAGTAGATCAGTTAATCTGTTCATACCTAATAACCTCTAACAGCCAATACAACTCCACCGATGATACAAAGAACAATGACCCATAGAATGGCTGGCATTGGATTGCCATTCTTAGCTTCAGATGCCAGATACGCATTAAACTCTTTTTTGCTTTGTCTGCGGCTATGAGCTGTTGAAAAATTATGTTGCCCTAAAGGAACTGTTCCAGACTCAACATATTGTTTCGCTGCTGCTAGCGTGGAAACAGGTCCAAAATCATGAGCACCATTAACATCAACAACAAGCCATCCTGAGCTATTTTTTACAATAAAACGCCCATCATCTACTGTGTACTGCCCGGCCTGAATTCTAGTCACCTTAGCCAATGTTTACTCCTGGTTGCTAATTGCCTATAACCCTACTGTGCACTGATAACACTTTACTACATGATCCCTTCGCCACATTGGGCATACAGTCAATTCTGTCCACCGCAGGTTGCTTTTGACGCTTCCAACAGCCCCCTCGTGCCAAAAGCGAACGTAGCTAAGCCCGCACTGTATTAATTATAGGTGTTCGGGTCACGTGTTCTCGTTTTGGAAGAAACTTAAAAACTGAACGGTTTGCTGATTCATGGTTTCGATGACCGCCAGATGCTCAGTTTTTTTCCACTTAATGCCGATGATGTGCAGCAAATCACGATAAAAAACACTGAATTTCCCCCATGGGTAAAGGATCGCTAATCCGTTATCCATTTGTTCCAACCATGTGTGGCAATGGCTATTTAATTGAATGGTGTACGTTAGTACGTCGTTATATTGCTTCTCGAGTTCTGGTTTTAGTGCGCGCAATTTTTCATGCTCTTGTTCAACGAGCGCTTCTTGGTCCTGAAAGGCGCGAGCTTTGCTCCAGGCACCTTTCGCTGCAAAATAGATTATCGGCGCCGCGACGATCCCCCCCAGTACCAACATACCGCCGCTCATTCCCGCTCCGCCAGCAGCGAGCGCACCACCTCCGAACCAGGCAAGTGTCGCATTGGTTGCTGCTACACCTGACAACGTGCCGATGGCCGTACCCGTGGACGCGGTGCCAATGGCTGATACAAGCGCCCATGCACCCAATGCCATTGAGCCACCTACAATCCCACCAAATCCCACGCTGAGTACACCGGAATACTGTTGATTAAATCGCTCTATACTTTGCGAAGCTCGCATTGTTGGTCGGGACTGTTTGTCGAGAGAGATAGAAGTGGTTTCTAACACTTGTTCTATATGCTCCAGTCTGGCTTTTACTTTTTTTAGCGTGTCACCCAACTCACTAATACGATTATCAATTTTGTTTTTTATTCGCGTTACTTCGTCATGCGTTATTTTATAGTAAGCATGAGTGGATTCGAAACTTGCTTTCGCATGCTCTAATTCCAGCGATCCACCGAGTGTGACAATAGCATTCGCGGTGCGAAGCCCTGCTTTTAATAATCCCATGCTGTGCCTTGTCTGGTTAAACTTGGATTGCTTTTATTATTAGGTGTAAAGGGCCATACATTTCAGTAAATCTTTTCCACCGTTCGACAAGAGCTCCACGATTAACTTTGTACGCAACATGCAATTTTTTCCCATGATACCTTGTGTATTCTTTATCTTGGATCTGCGGAGCAAAGTAAATAAGGAACGAGTCCGGTTCGATAGAAAATAGATCCAGATCGTACAAAGTGTGCATGTCACAACGTAGTAATAGCCCATTGCTTATGTGGTTGTGTGTATCATTTTTGTATGCCGTGATATGCGCAGCTTCAAGGATATCAACGATTGCACAATTACTAACTGCACATTGAGCCGCTTGGGTTATCAAACTGTCACGAAATGCTTTTTGCCCGCGTCGTTGCTTAATTTGCCGGATAACTGCTTTTCTCTGATCTTCTGCCTCGAGAGTAGTATCATCACTGTCCGCTTCGGTAGGAGCCAATTGAATTATATCGCCAAACAGATTACTTGCCCATTCGAAATTAATTTCTTGAATTGAACTCTGAACGTTGTAGCGTAGAGTGTTTGATATTAAATCTGTTATGGACACAGAGTTAATGGGCTTGTAGTTTTTTTTATATTCAGCTTTAAATTCCACCGCGGAAGTGTCTTCTGCATTAGGGCGATTAAATTCATGCCCATTGCTGCAGCGCCACTCTGGCTTTTTAAATTTTCGATGAGTTAACTTTGCTGGTGTGCAATTTTCATGTGGGCACCGGTTACGAATTTTTATGTATGAAGATGATGATAAACTGTCTATAACTGATATCCCTAGGATATTTTTTCTATCCGTTATTATGACAATATCACCTTTTTTTACCTGTTTATGGTTTGGGACAAAGTTGTCATATCTGTAAAAACTAGTTGAGTCGTCTTGATAACCATTATTCCCAAAGTACCGGAGATCATCCTGACCAACTGCTTTAAAAGACCATGCCTTTTGATTCATCCTGCTGATTCCATCATAAAAGTAGCAGTTGAATCATAAAACAATAATTAGTTGATGAAAACATGCAGTTCATCGCTTCAGCTTCAGTAGCTTAGTATCCATGACCATTAATGATAAGCCCCAACTTCCGCTCCTCGCTCATATCGGTCCTTCGACTCTTGCATACTGGTTGTACTGCGCAAGAGCAGATATAACAAACAACATCGTTAGGAAGCTAGTCATCTTAGATAAATGATGTTGGTGGTTTTCGTAGAAGTGTTCCAACGGACATTCTTTGCCACATTGGTTAGACTACGTACTACTTTTGGCTATGGTCGTAATATTTTTACTAAGGTTCAAGTGTGGCAATCTTTGATATTGAAAAAGACGAATTACTACGCCTCTCTGATACTCATCTAGAGGAGTTGATTGCTCGCCTCGCTGAAGCCGAGGTAGCCGCCAATGGCCATAGCCCTGCGTGTGTAAATTGGTCTGGCTCAATCACTGCTCCCGATGGAGGAATTGATATTCATGTTCAGGTTCCAGTCGATCAACTGAGTACTGGGTTTATCGAAAGACCTGACACGATCCTACAGGCGAAGAAACATAAGATGGCAAAGGCTGCTATCGAGAAGGAAATGGGTACCGGTAAAGAACTGTCATCGACGATTTCAGAGCAAGCTACAAGGCAAGGCAGTTACATCATTGTCAGCTTAGGTGATGATTGTTCTCCGCTAGGAAAAGCGGAGCGTCTCAAAGCAATGCGGGATGCTGTGAAAGATGATCCCAATAAAAGCAATATTCATCTTGATTTCTACGACCGCTCCAAACTCATTCAATGGTTACGCCAGCACCCGTCGGTTATGCTCTGGGTAAAAGCTAAACTCGGTCTAGGCTCTTCCGGTTGGCAACCATACGGCGCATGGAGCAACCCACCACAAGGTGTTGTGGATACATTGATTTCAGCCCCTGGTGTTACGATTTCTTTGCCACCAGGAAAGGGACAAAAACTCAATATAGATGATGCAATCGGCCCAATGCGAGCACTTATTAGTGCTACTCATAAGGCCGTTCGCATTACAGGACTCTCCGGAGTTGGGAAGACTAGGATCGTTCAAGCACTCTTCGATGAAACTATTGGAACAGATGCCCTTGACCGAACGCTAGCTGTTTATGTCGATACTGGCGCTGAACCTGAACCCTCCGCAACGGCAATGCTGGACAGGCTTATTGCAGAGGGCAGACGTGCCATTATGATCCTCGATAATTGCCCATCAGAATTACACTCTTCGCTTGCTAGTAAAGTCTCAGCTGCGGGCAGAGAGGTCAGGCTCATCACTATTGAGTACGACATAAGAGACGACAAACCTCAAACGACCGAGGTCATCCATATTGAGGCTGTTGGACCAGAGTTGGCCGAACAGCTTCTGACCCGTCGTTTCAACGGTATCGGTCAAAACAATGTACGTCGGATTGCCGAGTTTGCTGATGGGAATGCAAGGGTATCCTTGGCAATTGCTGAACGGGTTGAGGAGGGGGAGAGTTTGGCTCAGCTTTCTGACACGCAATTGTTTAACCGCCTGTTTGAACAGCGCAATCATCCTGATGGTGATTTACGAGAGCAAGCTGAAATATTGTCTTTGGTATATTCGTTCCCGATCTCACCCTTTGACTCGGGTCCTAATGAATTGGATGTATTGGGCTCGCTCATTGGACAAACCAGTAACCAATTGTACCGAGCAGCCAGTAAGCTGTTAGTCCGCCAAATTGTGCAGAAAAGGGCTCATTGGAGGGCTATTCTGCCCCAAGCTATTGCGAATAAATTGGCAGCTTCTGCACTTGATAATATTCCAATTAGCCAGCTCAGGGAGACTTTTGAAGCCACTGGTAGACAACGCTTATTAATGTCGTTTGCACACAGGTTAGGGCTATTACACGACCATCCCGTAGCTACAGAGATCGTTGAAGCTTGGTTACAGCCTGAAGGACTGTTGGGGCGGATAACGAAGTTAGACGACATCTCGTTTCGAATGCTGAATTATATCGGCCCGGTTGCCCCTGAAGCATTACTCGATCGGCTCAATGCAGAGCTTACTTCATCGAATTTTGAAGGTATGGAGGCGGGTTACAATCCACGGCGGACGAGCATACTCAATCTTTTGCAGTTATTGGCATATGAATCGCATGATTTTAAACGGAGTGTCAGGCTCTTAATCCGTTTAGCAGATTGCGATAACGTGAGCAAAAACAATGATTATGCTCAGAATAAGATCACGAGGTTTTACCAGGCGTATTTGTCAGGAACACACGCCTCTTTGGAACAACGTGTTGCGATCATGAATGAATGCCTTGCATCAGACATCGCCGGGCGTAGATCTCTAGGCGTTAAAATGCTTGAAACTGCTCTTGGCGGGCCACGGTGGACAGGATTCGGGGTAAATGAGTTTGGTGCTCGACCAAGAGATTATGGATTTCGTCCCAACTACAATGAACTTGCTGAGTGGCGCAGCGCCTTCATTGACGTTGCGGTGAGATTAGGAACCTCCGGTATCCCCGATTTTGAAGACGATGCGAGGATGATCCTAGCTAATAAGTTTCAAGCGATATGGCGCCAGGAAGCCATGAGGGTAAAACTTATTGATGCGGCCCGCACATTACACGCCTACCGTCCATGGGGGGAAGGTTGGAAAGCTGTCCGCTCAACGATTTATTTTCTTCATACCAAGAATGTGAATAGGGAAGGTTTAGAGCCATTACCGGATATGCTCGCCGTATTGGAGAGAGAATTAGAACCTACTGATTTGATTCCGAAAATAATGGCTTATGTGCTTTGTAAGGGACGTGATTATTGGGCACTAAGTTCCGATTTTGCTCATGATGAGCCTAATAAATTGAGTAAAATTAGAGAGCATCTTCAAGATAAAGCATTCCTGCTGGGTCAGGACTTTGCGGCATCCAGCTATAAACTTGATGAGTTGGGCCCGAACCTATTCTTAAGTGATGGGATGCCATATCGCACTGCATTTGGTCGGGGCTTAGCGAAAGGAGCACACGACCTGCGAGTTAATTGGACGCAACTCATCGTTCAATTGGATCTGCAACCTACTTCACTCAAAGATTTTTCGGTCATTTGCGGTTACATTGAAGAGTCTGATTCTATTGATTCAGAATTAGCGCAGGAGCTGCTTGAACAGTGTGCGCAGCATTCTGAACTTCGACGCGTATTAGTCAACTTGCACCCCAGGAGAGCATTCACTGAAATCGACTTGGATCGCTGTATGGCGATTCTAAATGCGCCTGAAATTCGGCCGATTATGTATGGAGCAATCCTGTGGAGGCAGCAATATACCAATTTGCCAGAAAAACGAGTTCTCGCACTTGCACAGGGGCTCTTGAGTAAACCGAATGGTGAAGACGTTGTTTTGGAGGCTCTAAGTATGAGACTACCGGACAAAGAGGAAGCTGTTGATACTCTGGGCCACGATCTGAGATTGGTCGGCCTAAGAGCTGCTATTCTAAAGTTCCAAAGAGATGACAACGACTCCGGCAATGGAACTGATTATAACATGGCACGAGTTGTCAGTTGCGTATTGCGTTTCGATGGTCACGAGACTGAAAAGCTGGAGTGGTTGAATACAATCTTTTCTATTGTGGATAAGCATTATGGAAACATTTATTCGTTCGAAAACTCTATCGGAATAACAGCAGCATTGATGCCAGAAGAATTCCTCAATCGCATTTTTGAGGGTACGGCAGAACAACAAAGGCGACGTTTGAATTTTATTCGTTATGATGGTTTGAGTGAGTCTCCTCTTGTCAAAATCGACATAGGCGTTTTGATTGCGTGGTGTCGGGCCAGAACTGATCCTCGCGTATGGGCTTCAGTCGCTACAGGAATATGTCTTTGGTCTGAGGATAGCGGGCAGGATGTTATTACCTTGCTAGACGAAGCTTTAATGTTCCTAGAGGTTTCACCCGAGCCACGAGCTGTGCTTGAATCTTTCGCAGAACGAGTCACACCTTCCTCATGGTCCGGTAGTCAAGCAAACGTAATGCAATTAAGAGCGAACGCCATAGGCAAGTTGGTCAAACACAAGCGAGCAGATATTGCTGAGGTAGCCAGAGCTGTGTATGAGAAACTGATTTATTGTGTTGAACTCGAAAAAGAACGTGAGCAGAGGGAAGATGAGGAACGGGAGCAAAGGTATGAATGAAAAACAATCCATATTTCCGCTTTACGCACCTCTAGCAGCCTGTCAGGCTTAATTCCTGTTTCACAACTCTCTTGCGGTCAAGCTGTAGCTTAGGCATGAGGCTCGCTACAAACTTGCTTTGTCGGTTTTTTTGATGAGTTCCGGGCTTTGGTTCTTCACATTCCCAACCGCTAGAGAAACAGGATGCCAGGTAAATTCATCTGCCGACACCGCAGCATCATGGACCAGTTCACTGGCCTGTGCCCCAGTCGTTTCCGGATTCATCCATTCAAGTGCTGCTCTGGATGTAAACACTAAAGGCCTGCGGTCGTGAATATCGATCAGTCCCTTATCTGCAGCTGCGGTCACAATTAAAAATCCCGCTGCCTCATCTCCCACATCAAACGGCTGCTTACCAATAGCTGCAAAGAAAAGTGGCTTTCTGTCTTTCCTGTAGATGTAATACGGCTGTTTTTTGTCACCCGCTCGCACCCACTCATACCAACCATCAGCAAACACAATTGCCCGACCATGATTCCACAGCGGCTTAAACATCCTGCTGGTGGACGCCGTTTCTACCCTGGCATTTATCAGAGGTGCTTTGTCCCACCAACTAGGAGCGTATGACCAGATAACGGGATCGAGGTGAAGGGTACCTTCACGGTTATTTAGCAGGAGAACTTTGGTGCCGGGCGAGACGTTGTACCTCCCGATAGGCTCGGGATCGTAAGGGATTTCACTT
This sequence comes from Buttiauxella selenatireducens, assembly GCF_031432975.1. Classification (GTDB taxonomy): domain Bacteria; phylum Pseudomonadota; class Gammaproteobacteria; order Enterobacterales; family Enterobacteriaceae; genus Buttiauxella; species Buttiauxella selenatireducens. The sequence continues at coordinate 2,403,156 of NZ_CP133838.1, forward strand.
TCAGCTTCTTCTAAAAGAAACTCGATATAGTCGTCACGAGACTGAATTTGAGTAAAGCGTCAGCACATAGCTAGCTCCAGTCATCTAACTTATAGTATGGGGCAATCCACCTTATTACCTACTCAGAATGAGAGTGATAAATGTTCATTACTTGCGATCATCCGTTTGTTGTTGATGACTAGCAAAGAAGAAGTACCTACGCCGGTAAAAAGTGCGTCGCATTTAAAGTAAGTCTGATTCGGATTCCCAGTTAAAAGTCTGGCCATTTCAAGGTCATTCCCTTGCAGAATAACAGTTACGTTGGATTTTCGAACGCCAATGAAACTCATTCCTGCATCGCTGAGCAGCGGGGGAATACCGGATAGAGAAAAAAAGGAAAATAGTAAGAAAGCTATAATTGATAACGTGTGCTTTTTTTTATCATCTTTCTTGACTTTCTTCTCAAAATAAACATATGGAATTAAAGTAAAAAAAAGTGCAGTAGCAAATACGGATAAAAAAACTGACTGAACTTCAATTTTCCCAGCCTTAACTGCTGAATAAACGACAAGCATACTAATAAGTGAGATTAAAAAATGTCCTGGCACGGGGTCATAAATTTTCAACAGCCTTGCCATTCTGCTTGTTCCTTTCAGTTTGTATAACAAATCTCCAGGTTTTTTATTTTTTTTCCTGAAAATCAGTAACGTAGAATTTATAAAGAGATAGGACACGACAACGGACATGGAATACCAACACACCAGAAAAAAAAACAAAAACAGCGAAAATGAAGTTATGACCATCAGGAAAAAAATTACGTCTGTCAGGGTTAATCCGGTAGGGAAGAAATCAATCCGCATACAATAGAACATAAAAACAACTACTCCAGCCCCTGTCAGACAAAGGTAGATATTTTTTGCCATATCCATGGTCAAAATACGTTTTAATGAAATCAATTTATGTCTCAATTTTTACGTCGTAATAATGTGGAATAGTGGGGGACAACCGCATATGCGGTATTGGCCTCCAGCATATAGTGTTTAAGCTGTATGAAATGCCAGCTTCGGGCACTAAGCGGCCTATCAAATCATATATAGCAACGCGGTGCGATACCAGAAATTAGCCCCTGATTTTCTGCTGAAGGTGATCAAAAAATTGGCAAAGACCGGTCATCAAAATACGAAAGGTAGTGACAGAATAGCAAAGATTTTGGGGGCAAATTTGGGGGCAAAAAAGGGACAAATTAGTAAAAGGGGCATGGCTAGGGGCATCAAATTAGCTGATATTTGCAACTATTTGCCGTTGCGATAATTTATAACTCATTGTTTTAAAGGTAAATTAATGATTTATAAGATATTCGGAAATTGCTTTCTTTATATTAGCAATATAAAACCGATCTCAAAGTAACAACTATATGTAAAAATGATTGTTTTTACAGAATATGTGGGAAATCTGAATCTTCGGCGCTAGATTGTCAGTTTTTTAGGCGTTATAGCAAGTAAAAAAAGTGTTACGACTCTAATCATTTCCCGGGTGTGACTATTACTCAAAATCCAATCGTGAGAGAACAACGCAAAAAAAAAGCTGAACATGTGTTCAGCTTTTAAAGAAGATTTCTAAACTTGCGGTTAAATGGCAGGGCGAGCAATCACGCTACGCGTTTCCATTCGCACTTCTGCGATTGTCACATCAATCACATCAGTGACTTTGAATGCGACTTCACCTTTGATTTGAACCGTGCCACTTTCCTGGCTGCAAACCAGTTCGTCACGAACGGTGTGCAGGAACGGGGCAGGGATAAAAGCAACCGCGCCGTTATCAACCAAACGAACACGCATCCCGCCACGGCTGACATCAATGATTTCAGCAGCAAAACGAGTATCCGTTCCAGCTTTGTCTTTCAGGAAGCGAGCATATAGCCAATCACCGACATCACGTTCTGCCATGCGGTTCAGGCGGCGACGCTCAGCCATCTGTACGGTAATTTCATCCTGTGGACGCGTCGCGGTTTCACCTTTGATGATCGCTTTTAACAGGCGATGGTTGATCATGTCGCCGTATTTACGAATAGGTGACGTCCAGGTTGCATAAGCTTCCAGGCCAAGACCGTAATGCGGGCCAGGCTCGGTGCTGATTTCAGCAAACGACTGGTAGCGACGAATGCGGCTGTCCAGGAAACTGGTGGGTTGCGCATCGAGCTCACGGCGCAGTTTGCAGAAGCCGTTCAGGGTCAGCACTTCTTGCGCATCAACTTCCAGTCCATGGCCTTGCAGCATGGTTGCGAGTTGTTCAGTATTCGCTGGGTCAAAACCGGTATGGACGTTATAAACACCGAAACCGAGTTTTTCACGCAGCACAATTGCTGCACAGACGTTGGCAGCAATCATTGATTCTTCAACGATGCGGTTCGCGATACGACGTGGCTCCGCGACGATATCCAGCACTTCGCCTTTTTCACCCAATACAAAGCGGTAATCAGGGCGATCTTTGAACACCAGCGCATGGGTACGACGCCAGTCAGCACGGCTCTGGCAAACACGCTCTAACAGACGGATTTGCTTAGCAATAGCCTCGCCTGGTGGCTGCCAGTCGCCTTTTTCTTCCAGCCAATCGGAAACATCGTCATAAGCCAGTTTGGCTTTTGATTCGATAGTGGCCACGAAGAAGTTAATTTGATCGTCAATTGTACCGTCTTGCGCGATAACCATGCGGCAAGCAACGACAGGGCGCGTGACATTTGGACGCAATGAACACAAGTCGTCAGACAACTCGCGTGGCAGCATCGGGATGTTAAAGCCCGGCAAGTAGTTGGTGAATGCGCGAACTTTAGCAATATTGTCAAGCTTGCTGCCTTCTGCAATCCAGGCAGTAGGGTCGGCAATAGCAACTGTCAGTTGCAACTTGCCATCGGCCAGCTCTTCTACGAACAGCGCATCATCCATATCTTCGGTGCTGGCGCTATCAATGGTAACGAAATCCAGGGCGGTTAAATCTTCACGCACCAGGCCTTCATCCAACATTTCAGTTGCTACACCGTTAGGGGCTTCGCGCTCCAGATTGTGGCGTGACAGTGTCACCCACCATGGCGCAAGGTGATCGTCGCCGAAGGTGATGAACTGCGTCAATTCAGCGTAGAAACCACGGTCGCCTTTAAGCGGGTGGCGCTTCATTTCTGCAACGGCCCAGTCACCATTCTGGAAGTCATGCGTCACGTTACGATCGGCGCGACACTGAATCGCATCGCGTAATAACGGATGATCCGGCACGATAGACAGGCGGTCGTCTTTACGTTGTACACGGCCAACAAACCGGCTGAGGAACGGTTCGATAAGCTCTTCTGGCTCAGCGGTTTCGCGGTCCTTGTCGGTGTGAATCACCGCGCTCACGCGGTCACCATGCATCACTTTTTTCATCTGCGGCGGCGGAATAAAGTAACTTTTCTGGGCATCCACTTCGAGGAAGCCAAAGCCTTTTTCCGTGCCTTTAACCACGCCTTCAACACGTGGAGTTTGGGAATGCAGTTGCTGTTTAAGCTGCGCGAGCAGCGGGTTATCCTGGAACATGTTTTTTAGTTTTCGTGGCCAAAAGAGCGGCTGACAGTTTTACGCGAAACCACCCTTTGCGGCAAGTGATGATTACCCTAAAAGCATGGGATATCCTATGCCTGGATGGCATTTCCCAGCCCAATTTTTAGTCGATTTAACCAACCGTATAATGCAGAGCACACCAGCAGTCGCAATGCCTCATTCTTGCTAAAACCCTGCTCGAATAAGGGTTGAAGCTGGGCTGCGCTGAAACTACCCGGTGCGCGAGTTAATACACGTACAGCCTGAATAATTGCACGCTCCCGAGGATGATTGTGACTCCAGGCCTGTAACGCACGTTCCCCATTGCGTATCGCCTCGGGCAGAGCATTTTCCCCATGCCAGTGATCCGTCGCATCGCTAAAACAACTGACACTGCCGTTTATGCGCGCCGTCAGCAGGTTCACCAGCACGAGATCGTCACGAGTTGCTGCATTGGGTGGGAATAACAGGTGGGTTAGCTGACTCAGGACAGAAAGCGGTGGCGCATCATGAGCCAGCAGCCAGCTGAGAGGGTTTAAAGCACGTTGTGCCAGGCTAACGTTCACCACCTCCAGCTGATAAGTGTTCGCGTAACGTTGCTCGACAGGCGGTAATCCGGGCTGCCACAATTTATCCCCCTCAAGGAATAACTCCGCACTGGCATCCTGTTGGGAATCAAGCCCGGGAATCCAGCGTACAGGCAGGCCCTGAAGCGCATGGAAGAGAGCAATCACACGCGCCTGAAAGCCGATAAACCCGATCAACTGGTTAAAGGTCACTGTGTCATTCACCGAGAGGGCAACTTCATCGAGCTGTTGACGCGAAATATCATCAATCAATGTTGGCTGGCTGGCCAACTGGCGTGCGTACTGGGTAATTTGCGTCAGGCGGCGATTGCTTTCACGCGAGGAGTCAGGCCCTGGTTGTGGGGCGAGTCGGGCTGCGTAATGGTTACAAAGCCGCTGCACGCCATATACCTGTGCAACCGTCAGCGCGGTACTCAACCGGTCATAACTGCTTAGGGTGTGTAAACGGGTGACAGGGCTGTTGTCAGGCAGCAGAGCGTCTGCGGCATCACGAGCCACGGAAAGCCAGGCGGCTTCTGCTGTGCGTTGTTCAGCACTCAATTCTACGTCGAGTAAAAAACGGTCTTCGAGGTAAGCGGCCTCGGGAACCAGTGGTAATACGGCGTCGCTGCGGCTGGACTGAGTCTCATGATACCAGTGGCCTTTGCCAGAGATTCGGCGTTGTTCCATGGTCGTTCCTTGGTCAAAGAGTTTACAAGCCCGGGGAAACCCCTGACGGCCTGATTCGCTGCTTTATCCTGGCGTAAGCGTGGAATGCGACAAAAGAATGATCGGTGATAATAAATATCGGAAAGGTATAACTAACAGAAATTTGTCGTGCAGAGGGGCGGATGAAGGGGGGGGCGTGATGATAACGGGGCGGACAGATGTCCACCCGCGTTGCGAACCGGATTAGTCTTTCAGTTCCAGCTCGTTCATTGCAGCGATGCTGAAACCGCCGTCAACGTGCAGAACTTCACCGGAAACACCGGCAGACAGATCTGAACACAAGAATGCTGCGGAGTTACCCACATCTTCAATGGTCACAGTACGACGAATCGGGGTAACCGCTTCGCAATGTGACAGCATTTTACGGAAATCTTTAATGCCAGACGCGGCCAACGTACGGATTGGACCCGCAGAAATGGCATTTACGCGCACACCTTCAGGACCCATCGCGTTCGCCATGTAGCGCACGTTAGCTTCCAGAGACGCTTTAGCCAGACCCATCACGTTGTAGTTAGGGATTGCACGTTCAGCACCCAGGTAAGACAGAGTCAGCAGAGCAGAACCTGGGTTGAGCATTTCGCGGCAAACTTTAGCCATCGCGACAAAGCTGTAAGAACTGATGTCATGAGCGATTTTAAAGCCTTCACGGGTAACCGCATTCACGTAGTCGCCATCTAACTGGTCGCCAGGTGCGAATCCGATAGAGTGAACGAAGCCGTCAAACTTCGGCCAGGTTTTAGCCAACTCAGCAAACATTGCATCGATGCTCGCATCTTCAGCCACGTCGCACGGCAGCACCAGGCTTGAACCCAGATCAGCTGCGAAGCCTTCAACACGGCCTTTCAGTTTTTCATTCTGGTAAGTGAAAGCCAGTTCAGCCCCTTCACGGTGCATCGCCTGTGCGATACCGTAGGCAATGGAGAGTTTACTGGCGACGCCAGTGATCAGAATGCGCTTACCGGTAAGAAAACCCATAGCTTTGAATCCTTATAGTTTCTGCTTATTTTATGACTGTAAAATCATTAAGTTACGATTGATTAGTCACAATTTTTCAACACGAAAGTGAAATTATATCCCACTCGGCGTCTGTTGTGTCACCTTATTTTTACGACCCTTACTGACTGGTTATCACGTCACCAGAGGTCGGAACAGCCAGAGTATGATTAACGTACTACGCTTTAGGGGATAATTTTTGTGTCCTGGTCACCCAGCATGTGGAGCGTAATGATGAAGATCAATGTCGAAACACGGGTTGACGCGCCCGTTGAGAAGGTTTGGCAGGCTTATATCGATCCGGAAGCCATAAAGCAGTGGAATACCGCATCTCCCGACTGGCACACGCCGACGGCCGCAGTAGATTTTCGTGAAGGTGGGCCATTCTCATTTCGCATGGAAGCCAAAGACGGCAGTATGGGTTTTGATTTTGCAGGTGTTTATACCCAGATTGTGCCGTATGAATTAATCGAATATCAGTTTGGTGAAAGAGAGGCGCGGATCGAATTTACGCCAGCAGAAAAGGGAGTTGATGTGCGTCTGGAATTCGACCCTGACGGCCAATATCCCGTTGAGCATCAAAAGAACGGTTGGCAGGCGATTCTGGATAACTTTGCGCGCTATGTTGAGGCGCAGTCTTAATGTTTGCAGGGAGGGTAGTTTTATCCTCCCTGCAAACCATCTGGCGTATGCCGGGTGAGCGAAGCGTCACCTGGAATTAATCGTTACCGGTCTTTGCGCCACGCATCTGCCGTCAGGGCCTCGCCAAAGTGGCTGGCAATCAGGCGTTTGGTCAAATCGTGGAGCGGGGAGGCGAGAACATCAGCAGTACTTCCACGTTCCACCACTTCACCCTGATGCAACACCATCACCTGGTCGCTGATGTGTTTCATCATGCCGATGTGCTGCGTCACGTAGATGTAGGCTATGCCCTGTTTTTCCTGAAGTTCTAACATCAGATTAATCAGCTGCGAACGCATCGACATATCGAGCGAGGCGAGCGCTTCATCGGCAATAATGACTTTCGGACGCAGAATTAATGCCCGGGCCAGCCCCAAACGCTGCTTTTGCCCAGGAGCAAGCATGTGCGGATAATAACTGGCATGGTCTGGAAGTAACCCCACCATTCTTAGCGTCTCGATAATCTGCTTCTGGCGCGCTTCCGGCTCCAGATTGGTGTTCAGACGCAACGGGAAATCGAGGATCTGTGAAATGCGCTGGCGGGGATTCAGCGAAGTGCTGGGATCCTGGAAAATCATACGAATATGCTGGCTTCGGTAGGTGTAGTCACCGTAATGCAGCAAATGGTCGTTAATGACCACTTCTCCCGTCGTCGGCTCCACCATGCCAGCGAGCATTTTAGCCAGCGTGGATTTGCCTGAGCCGTTTTCGCCAATAATCGCCAGCGTTTGTTTTTCACGTAAGGTGAAACTCAACGGTTTTACTGCGTCGACATGCTGACGACGGAACAGGCCCGTTCGGTAACGAAACGTTTTACTTAAGTTACGGACTTCGAGTAGCGTTTCGACCATTACTGACTCTCCATATTCAGCGGGAAGTGGCAGGCATAAAGATGTGTTTTAGCCCCGGTCAGGCGCGGTGTTTCGATACATTCACGTTGCGCATAAGGGCAACGAGGCCCGAGTCGACAGCCCATCGGCAAATGTTCCAGTAACGGGATGGCACCTGGCATCGTATTCAAGCGGCTTTTATGCGGCATTGAACGACCAAAGTCGGGAATGGCACGGATAAGCGCCTGAGTATACGGGTGATGCGGGGTGGTAATCAGTTCTTCACTGGGCGCACTTTCCACCGTTTGTCCGCAGTACATCACGTTAATTTTATCCGCCCACTGGCTCAGCATCTGCAAGTCGTGGCTTATCAGCAAAATTGTCGTGTTGTTGTACTGATTCAGGCGCGTCAGCAATTTGAAAATCTGCAATTGCGTCGTCGGTTCCATCGCGTTTGTCGGCTCATCGGCAATCAACAAACGTGGCTGGTTTGCCAGCGCAATGGCGATCATCACCTTCTGACACTCTCCGTCTGTCAGTTCGTAGGGATAACTGCGCATTGCATCTTTATGGTCTTTAATTCCGACGCGGTGTAACAGTTCGATGGCTCGACGTTTACGCCAACCAAAACGTTTCCACCAGCGGCCTTTAAACGTCCAGCCGGGGATGTTTTGCATCAACTGGCGACCCACGCGCTCGGAGGGATCAAGACAGGATTGTGGTTCCTGGAAGATCATCGAAACGTTATGTCCAACCAGGCGTCGGCGCTCTCGACCGCTCAGGCGTAACAAGTCGATGTCATCAAAACGCATGCGGTCCGCGGTGACGCGCCAGTTGTCTTTCGTGACGCCGCAAATCGCTTTTGCAATCAGGCTTTTTCCTGAGCCTGATTCGCCCACCAAACCGCGAATTTCCCCTTCATTCAGGGTCATACTGACACGGTCAACGGCCTTGACCCACCCCTCGGAAGTCATAAATTCGATGGTGAGATTTCGGATATCAAGTAATGGCATTATTGCACCCCCGCATTGATTGCGCGGCGTAATCCATCGCCCAGCAGGTTGACCAGTAACACACTGATCATTATAGCAACTCCGGGCAACATCACGGTCCAGGGCGCCACATAAATCAACTCCAGCGCATCACCCAACATCGCGCCCCATTCAGGTGACGGAAGCTGGGCTCCTAAATCGAGAAAACCTAACGCAGCAATATCCAGAATTGCCATGGAGAGTGCGCGGGTGATTTCGGTAATCAGGATTGAGGCGGTATTAGGCATGACCGCGAACCACAGAATATTGAGCGTTGAAGCGCCGTCCAGACGAGCGGCAACGACGTAATCTTTTTCCAGTTCGTCATGCACGGCGCTATAGACCGAACGCACCATTCGCGGCAGCAGCGCCAGCCACACGGCAAACATGGCGTGAACCAAATGCGGGCCCACAAACGCCACGACAATAATGGCCAGCAGTAGGGTAGGAATCGATAACAACGTATCCAGAATGTGGTTAAGAACCGCAGAACGCAGGCCATGTGTGGAGCCCGCAATGACACCCAGAATGATCCCGAATACGGCTGCGGCCAGCGTCACAACAAACGCGCCACCGACGGTCGGAGCAGCGCCATTTAACAAGCGGCTTAATACATCGCGCCCAAGGTCATCCGTACCGAGGAAGAACGACACATCGCCATAGCGTGACCAGGACGGTGGCAACAACTGATAACCCAGGAATTGCTGGTCGATCCCATAAGGGGCGAAAACGCTGCCAAACACGCACAACAGTACCAGCGCGCCGCAACCATACAGGCCAATCATCGCCGTGGTGTCGCCGTAAAATTTTCGCCAGGTCAGTCGCAGCGTACTCGGCGGGCGCTTCTCGCGATAGACGCTATCGTAAGGCATACCATTCCTTATGTGTCAGTGGGTTAGCCATAGCCCCCAAAATATCGGAGATAACGTTCACGATGATTACCAATGAACCAATGACCATCACGCCAGCAGAAATGGCCGTGTAGTCTTGTTGACGAATGGCATTGATAAGCCAACGTCCAAGCCCCGGCCAGCTGAACACCACTTCGGTGATCATCGCCAGCGTTAACATCGTTGAAAACTGTAACCCCAGACGTGGGATCACCGGAGGCAGGGCATTGTGAAGCACGTGGCGATGCAAAATGGTCAGTCGCGATAAACCACGCGTCGCCGCCGCTTTAATATAGTTTTGGTCGAACACGTCAATGGTGCTGAGGCGCATTAAACGAATCACTTCCGTGGTCGGGGCGACGGCAAGAGTGGCGACCGGTAAAATCATATGGCGTATAGCGCTGATGATCATTTCGTCACGATACGGCGAGTCAGATAGCCAGGCGTCAACCAGTGCAAAACCGGTAACCGACTTCACTTCGTAGAGTAAATCGAAACGGCCTGAGACGGGAAGCCAGCCTAACGTCAGTGAGAAAAACATCGTCAGTAGCAGCGCAAACCAAAATACCGGAATCGAGAAACCGACCAGCGCCAGAGCGCTGATAAGCTTATCCTGCCATTTGTTATGCATGATCCCCGCCAGCATCCCCACAGGAATACCGATGAGCAGTGCCAGGCCAAATGCCAGCAAACAGAGTTCCATGGTAGCAGGGAACACGATACTCAACTGTTCGTTAATCGACTGACCATTAATACTGGATACGCCGAAATCCCAGTGCAGGATACTTTCAAACCAGAATACCCATGCGTTCCACAGCGACGCTCCTTGCAATGGCGCGTGCGGCGTGAAGTAGTTGAGGCTAAAGCCAATAAAGGTCAGAAAAAACAACGTCACCAGCAGCAACAGCAGGCGGCGCAAGGTATAGATGATCATGGTTTTTTCACCTCAACATTTTCACGGAAAACACCCGCAAACGATGCGTTACCAAACGGACTCAGCACCAGCCCTTTAATGTCGTAGCGATAAGCTTGCAGGCGCAGCGATGATGCCAGTGGCAGCACCGGCAACTGCTCTGCCAGAATATCCTGCGCTTCCCGGTAAGCCTCAATACGCGACGCCAGTTGTTGAGAAGACAACGCTTTTTGCAGCACTTCATCAAATTCAGGATTACACCAGCGAGCATAGTTGGTCTGCGAACGAATCGCCGCGCAACTTAGCATCGGGCGAAAGAAGCTATCTGGATCGTTACTGTCTGTGGCCCAGCCCGCGAGGGTAAGATCGTGGTTCATATCCATCAAACGAGCTTCCTGGAAGCGACCTTCGACCGGCACAATAATCACTTTCACGCCAATTTGCGCCATATCCGCCTGAATAAGCTCTGCCGTTTTCAACGGACTTGGGTTCCACGCCTGCGAACTGGTTGGCACCCACAAGCGCAATTCCAGATTATTGAGCCCCAGCGCTTTTAATTGCTGGCGGGCTTTGGCGGGATTGTATTCGGTGATTTTGGAGTCGCTGTCATAGGCCCATGATGCGCGAGGCAAAATAGACGCGGCAGTTTCAGCGGTACCGTAGTAAATCGACTGCATCAGGCGCTGGTTATTAATCGCCAGTGCCAGCGCATGGCGAACTTCAGGATTATTTAATGGCGCTTTATTGGTATTGAACGCCAGATACGCAATATTCATCCCCGAACGCAACGTAAGACGCAAACGCGGATCATCACGCAAAATCGTCAGCTGGCTGGCGGCAGGATAGGCGAGTACATCGCATTCGCCGGTGATAAGTTTCGACAAGCGCCCTGTACCACCCGAGCCCAAATCCAACACCACTTGCGGCATTAACGGCACGCCGCGCCAGAATTTAGGGTGACGCGCGAGGCGAATATACTGCCCGGAACGATATTCACTAATCTGGAACGGGCCGGTGCCAACCGGCTCGCGGTCCATCATCTCTTTTCGATCGGACTTAGCCAGTTGCGCGGCGTATTCCGCAGACATAACGGATGCGTAATGCGTTGCCATGTGCCACAGGAACGACGCATCTGGTTTTTCAAGACGGAACTCAACGGTATTGCTGTCCAGTTTACGGATGCTTTTTACGGAGTCCGGGAACTGAAGGCTGTCAAAATAAGGGTAATTGCCACCGTTCACACTGTGCCAAGGGTGGTTGCGGTTAAATACACGCTGGAAACTGAACACCACATCATCGGCATTAAGTGCACGAGTCGGTTTAAACCATGGTGTCGTCTGGAATTGAACATTAGGGCGTAGATGGAAACGGTAGGTTGCGCCGTTATCCAGCACTTCCCAGCTTTCGGCCAACTCAGGTACAAGGCGGTAAGTATAAGGATCAACATCTAATAACCGGTCATACAACTGTGCGGCAAGGGTGTCCACAGTCAACCCGCCGCTCGCCATCTGCGGATTAAAGGTGTTGACCTGACCGCTGACACAATAAACAAATCCGCTGTTACGGATATCTGCTGGCTTTTGGACAGGTGTTACCGCTGGGGGAGCAGCAAAAGCTACGCCACTCAGGCAGCTAACTGCCAGTAACAGGGAAGATACAATTGCGCGCATAAGTTTTTGAGTTTTCACGGGTGATAGCCAAAGTGTATCGTACTCTTGAGGGCTTCCCAAAATATGTCAGGCTATTTTGCTTTTTTTATAAACAATGCCTGCAAAAAAGGCAGGGGAATGCTGCTTTTTACAGCGTTTACGGCCTTCAGTGAGGCACTTCAAGCCGCATCGTTTGGTGAATTAAACGGCATCACGCTCCACGAAAACAGAAGCTGCGTTGGCCAGCCATTCGTACGCTGGCTCATTTTTATCAGGATTCAGATTGCACAATCTGGTGTTTTTTAAGCAAAGCACGCAGTTGATGGTAAGTCAGTCCGAGCAAATCAGCGGCTTTACGCTGATTAAATCTCGCCTCTTTGAGGCTTTGTTCCACCAGCATTTTCTCTTGTTCATTTTGCCAGGCACGCAAATCCATCGGTAAAATCAGTGGGTTTTTATCATCCTGCGCGGACGGGGCGGGTTGCCGTGCAAAAGGGTCAAGAATGACGTCATCAACGGGCTCATCGCTTGTGCCATGGCGATAAACTGAACGTTCCACCACGTTTTTCAGCTCACGAATATTGCCAGGCCAGCGGTAATTAAGCAGCGTTAATTGCGCTTGCTCAGTAAATCCGGGGAAAAGGGGGAGTTGTAGCTCGCGGCACATCTGAATCGCAAAATGCTCGGCCATTAACATGATGTCGGGCTGGCGCTCGCGTAATGGTGGGAGTTTGACGACATCAAATGCCAGTCTGTCGAGTAAATCGGCGCGGAACTTACCTTCTTCTGCAAGTTTTGGCAGGTCAGCATTGGTTGCGCAAACCAAACGCACATTCACCTGCAACGGCTGACTCCCGCCGACACGCTCCAGTTCGCCGTATTCCACTACACGCAGCAGCTTTTCCTGCACCATCATCGGCGCGGTTGCCAGTTCATCCAGAAACAGCGTACCTCCATCGGCACGTTCAAAACGTCCCGGATGACGTTTTTGCGCACCAGTAAAGGCACCGGCTTCATGGCCAAACAGCTCGGAATCCAGCAAATTATCATTCAGAGCCGCACAGTTAAGTGAAATAAACGGCCCTTGCCAACGGCGTGACAGGAAGTGAAGGCGGTTAGCAATCAACTCCTTACCGGTACCGCGCTCACCAATCACTAACACGGGCTTTTCGAGGGGGGCCAGCCGCGAGACTTGTTCCAGAACCTCAAGAAAACTGTTTGCCTCGCCAATCAGGTTATCTTTGCTATCTGCCATGATTAAATTAACCAATAGTTAGTGAATTTAACCACTATAACCGTTATGAATGATGAGTCAAATTTAATTATTTTCTTTAAAATCAATGAAATAAAAAGTTGGCATACCCATTGCAATATGTACTTCGTGAAAGTGTTTCGAGCAAGGTGCCAGGCACCTGAAATAATGACTAAAGAGGATTGAATTATGGGTATTTTTTCTCGTTTTGCCGACATCGTGAATGCCAACATCAACTCACTGCTTGAGAAAGCAGAAGACCCGCAGAAGCTGGTGCGCCTGATGATTCAGGAAATGGAAGACACATTGGTTGAAGTACGTTCCACATCGGCACGTGCGTTGGCTGAAAAGAAACAGCTTTCCCGTCGTGTAGAACAAGCAACCGCACAGCAAGCGGAATGGCAAGAAAAAGCGGAGTTGGCGCTGCGTAAAGATAAAGAAGATTTGGCTCGTGCAGCGTTAATCGAAAAACAAAAAATGACCGACATGATCGCCACCCTGGAAGATGAAGTGGTGCATGTTGATGAAACACTGGCGCGTATGAAAAAAGAGATTGGCGAGCTTGAGAATAAACTCAGCGAAACCCGCGCGCGCCAGCAAGCATTGACGCTGCGTCATCAGGCGGCATCTTCTTCACGTGATGTTCGTCGCCAGTTAGACAGCGGAAAAATCGACGAAGCGATGGCACGTTTTGAATCCTTCGAGCGCCGTATCGATCAGATGGAATCTGAAGCGGAAAGCCACAGTTTTGGCAAACAAAAAAGCCTCGATTCGCAGTTTGCTGAACTTAAAGCAGACGATGAAATCAGCGAACAACTGGCTGCGCTGAAAGCTAAAATGAACAATCAGGATCGTGGTTAATTTTTAGCAACTGCGGCGTATGCCGCAGTTCGCCTGACTTGTAAAAGGAGTACACATGAGCGCGCTTTTTATTGCCATCCCGTTAACGATTTTTGTGTTGTTTGTCGCTCCCATCTGGCTGTGGTTGCATTACAACAACCGCGCTGAAAACGGCGGGCATCTTTCTCAGGGCGAACAACAACGATTGGCACAACTGACTGACGATGCTCGTCGTATGCGTGAACGTATTCAGGCGCTGGAGCAGATCCTGGATGCAGAACATCCGAACTGGAGAGACAAATAATGGTTAATTCATTTTCCGGTCGTAAATTATGGCGTATCCCAGAAAAAGGGATGGTGAAAGGGGTGTGTGCAGGTATCGCACAATACCTTGATGTTCCGGTGAAACTGGTACGCCTGATTACTTTTTTAGCGATGATTTTTGGCCTGTTCTTTTTTGTCATCGTGGCCTACATCGCCCTGACTTTCATCCTTGATCCGATGCCTGCGGGTGCAGACCAGGTAAAGCCGCAACCGACTAGCCGTGATTTACTCGACGAAGTCGATGCCCAATTAGCGGCGGGTGAACAACGTTTGCGTTCTATGGAGCGCTATATAACTTCTGATACTTTCACGTTACGTAGCCGTTTTCGTCAGTTGTAGACCATCCTCACCCTAACCCTCTCCTTGAAGGAGAGGGAATAGACCGGATTTCTCCCTTGAAGGTGAGATTCTCCCTCTCCTGGGGGAGAGGGCCGGGGTGAGGGCGACCTGGCAAGATCACAGCAGCATTTCAACACTCGGAGACTCAATCCCATGGCAACATTTCGCACCACGGCGCAGAAAGCCAAACCCGGCCTGAAAATTGTCGGCAAATTAGTGTTGCTGACGGCCCTGCGTTACGGTCCGGCAGGCGTCGCGGGATGGGCGGTTAAATCCGTGGCGCGTCGTCCACTGAAAATGCTGCTGGCGCTCATTCTTGAACCCATGATGGCAAAAATTTTGCGCAAAGTTTCAGCGCGTTACAACAGCCCATCGGTGAAGTAACGCTCCATGCCTGCCCGTTCCGCTCGTTTTGAGCGGAACAATCCCCGATCTACCTTTCCTTTCTCTGCCGTTTCATTTTAATTTGCGTTACCTCACAAATATTAATCTTCAGTTCTCGCTGCGTTGACAGAAAAATAAACCGGGAGTAGTCTCGCTTTCCGTGGTACCGCTCCCATGAGAAAACTTAAGATGCAAAAAATTAAAGAATTACTGTCTTCAATTTATGACGACACGTTAAATAAATCAGTTACAGACGCTTTTATTTCGCGGGTAGAGCAGGGCAAGCATGTCAGTATGAAAACCCGCAAGCAAGATTGGGATGAAAGCGATGTCGTGCTCATTACCTATGCTGATCAATTTCATCACCAGAATGATAAAACCTTAAAAACGCTGGGTGATTTTTATAGCCAATGGCTAAGTAAGAGTTTCTCACATATACATCTTCTGCCATTTTATCCATGGTCATCAGATGATGGTTTTTCGGTAATTGATTATCATCAGGTTGACCCTGTATGTGGCGGTTGGGACGATATTGCAAAGTTAAATAAATCAACCAGGCTCATGTTTGATTTTGTTTGCAATCATATATCAGCGAAAAGCAGTTGGTTCCAGCAATATCTGGAAGGGAACCCTGAGTTTAAGAATTTCTTTATATCGGTTGATCCAGAATCTGACTTATCAGCCGTTACACGCCCTCGTGCATTACCACTGTTATCACCATTTACTCTTTCAGATGGCACAAAACAACATATCTGGACCACCTTCAGCGACGACCAAATCGACCTCAATTTTGCCAATCCGCAGGTACTGCTGGCAATGGTTGATGTCTTGCTGCATTACCTGCAAGCAGGGGCAGAATATGTTCGCCTGGATGCAGTGGGATATATGTGGAAAACGCCCGGCACCCGCTGTATTCACCTTGAAAAAACGCATCAACTCGTTAAGCTTTTCCGCGCTGTTGTCGATGAAGTCGCGCCTGGCACAGTGCTGATTACCGAAACCAACGTTCCGCACAAAGACAATATTTCCTACCTCGGTAACGGCCATGACGAAGCGCATATGGTGTACCAGTTCCCACTGCCGCCGTTGATACTGCATGCTATCCACACCGGCTCGGCTCAGGTGCTAAGTCAATGGGCTACGTCTTTAGAAACCGCTGAAAACAGCAATACCACCTGGTTTAACTTCCTTGCTTCACACGACGGTATTGGCCTCAATCCGTTACGCGGAATATTGCCTGAAGAAGACATCCTGAACCTGGTGAATGAGTTGCAGGAGCAGGGCGCATTAGTTAACTGGAAGAATAATCCGGACGGCACACGTAGCCCGTATGAAGTTAATGTGACTTATATGGATGCGTTGAATCGACGGGATAGCAGTGACGAAGAGCGTCTTGCGAGATTTATCCTTGCGCACGCTATTTTACTGGCATTCCCCGGCGTTCCGGCAATATACATTCAAAGTATTCTTGGTTCGCGTAACGATTATGCGGGTGTTGAACGCCTGGGTTACAATCGGGCGATAAATCGCCAAAAATATAACCTGCAAGATATAGAAAACCAATTATCCGGTGAAAATGAATTACGTGAACAGGTCTATAAAAAATTATCACACCTGATTAATGTTCGTAAAAAACAGGACGTTTTCCATCCTGATAGTTCTTTCGAAACGCAATGTATGAACAACAGCTTGCTGGTCATTAAACGTCGTTCAGTAAAGGGTAATAATGTCCTGGCGCTATTTAATTTAAGTCGCGAGCCACAGCGCTACATGCTGCCAGATAATAATTTTGAAGATTTAATTACCGGGCTGGAAATAAACGGAAAGCAATCTTACGACATGCAGCCTTTTCAGGTGTTATGGCTTAGCTATTAATATAAGGGAATAACCATGAATACGTCCAAAACGGTGCTGTTATCAGCACTGATAGCCGCTGCTTTGCTTACGGGTTGTAAACAGGATGAATCGCAGCAGGTCACGATTGAATTTATGCATTCGTCGGTAGAGCAGGAACGTCAGGCGGTTATTAGTCAATTGATTGAGCGTTTTACTAAAGAGAACCCGCAGATTGTCGTCAAACAGGTGCCGGTTGAAGAAGACGCCTATAACACCAAAGTGATTACGCTTGCCCGTTCTGGTGCGCTGCCGGAAGTTATCGAAGTCAGCCACGATTACGCCAAAGTCATGGACAAAGAACAGCTTATCGACCGCGATGCGGTGCGGACAGTGGTCGGGCAGGTTGGCGAAAGCAATTTCTATGACGGCGTGCTGCGTATCGTGCGCACCGAAGACGGCAAGGCTTTTACTGGCGTGCCGATTAGCGCCTGGCTGGGTGGCATCTGGTACCGCAAATCCGCGCTGGCGAAAGCGGGTATCAGCGAGCCGAAAAACTGGACGGAACTGTTGAATGCCGCACGCACCATGACGCACCCAGCCGAGAAAAAGTACGGCATCGCGCTGCCAACAGCTGAAAGCGTCATGACCGAGCAAACTTTCTCGCAGTTCGCACTCTCCAACGGGGCAAACGTGTTTGATGCGGCAGGCAAAGTCACCGTTGACTCGCCAGAGATGCTGGCCTCACTCAATTTCTATCGCGACCTGGCGGGCTTCACCATGCCTGGCTCCAACGACGTGATGGAAATTAAAGACGCCTTCATGAACGGTACCGCGCCGATGGCCGTTTATTCCACCTACATCCTGCCTGCTTTCTATAAAGAGGGAGCGCCGCAAGATCTCGGCTTCGTGGTGCCGACGGAAAAATCTGCCGCGGTTTACGGCATGCTGACTTCGCTGACCATTACTTCCGGCCAGACCAAAGAAGAGACGGAAGCGGCGGAGAAATTTGTTTCGTTTATGGAGCAGGCACAGAACTCGGCGGACTGGGTGATGATGTCGCCAGGTGCCGCACTGCCGGTCACCAAAGCCGTCGTACAAACGCCAACCTACAAAGACAATCCGGTGATCAAAGCCTTCGGCACATTGCCCGCCGAGCTGATTGCCCAGTTCCCGAATGTGCAGGTGTTTGGCTCAGTAGGGGAGAAAAACTTTACCCGCATGGGCGATATCACCGGTTCGGCGATTCTTAGCGAAATGGTCAACGGTGTGACGGTGGGCAAACAAGCTACCGCACCGGCGCTCGAGAAAAGCCAGCAGCGCATCGTCGAATTGATGAAACAACACTGAGTGCAGGATAAGTGATTATGAAGAAGTGGTTATCAGGCCGCTCGGATATGCCATTCGCCATGATGCTGCTCGCCCCCAGCCTGCTGTTGCTGGGAGGATTAGTGGCGTGGCCGATGCTGTCGAATATCGAAATCAGTTTTCTGCGTCTGCCGCTGAACCCGAATATCAGTGCGCGATTTATCGGGCTGGAAAACTACATCAACATCCTGACGGACGCGGCCTTCTGGTACTCGTTGTGGACCACCTTCTGGTACACCGCGCTGGTGGTGCTGGGCAGTACCGGATTAGGGCTGGGCGTTGCGCTGTTCTTTAACCGCGAATTTCGCCTGCGCAAAACGGCGCGATCCCTGGTGATTCTGTCCTACGTTACGCCGTCGATCTCGCTGGTGTTCGCCTGGAAATACATGTTCAACAGCGGCTACGGTATCGTGAACTACCTCGGCGTGGACGTTCTGCATATGTTTGATGAGGCGCCGCTATGGTTCGACAACCCCGGCAGCAGCTTCTTCCTGGTAGTGCTGTTCGCCATCTGGCGCTACTTCCCGTATGCCTTTATCTCGTTTCTGGCGATTTTACAGACCATCGACAAATCTCTGTACGAAGCGGCGGAAATGGACGGTGCCAACGCCTGGCAGCGTTTCAAAATCGTCACGCTACCAGCGATTATGCCGGTGCTGGCAACGGTGGTCACGCTGCGCACCATCTGGATGTTCTACATGTTTGCCGACGTCTGGTTGCTGACCAGCAAAGTGAACATACTCGGCGTCTATCTCTACAAAACGGCCTTTGCCTTTAACGACTTAGGGAAAGCGGCTGCAATTTCGGTGGTGCTGTTCGTCATCATCTTTGCCGTCATCCTGCTGACCAGAAAACGGGTAAATCTCAAATGACTGCGAATAACCGCAAACGGCTCGGGCGCGTGGGCTTTTATCTGGGGCTGGCGCTGTTCCTTATCATCACGCTATTCCCGTTCTTTGTGATGCTGATGACCTCGTTCAAAAGCTCGCAAGAGGCGATATCGCTGCATCCGACCATCTTCCCGCAGCATTGGACGTTACAGCACTACATCGACATTTTTAACCCGGTGATTTTCCCGTTTTTGACCTACTTCAAAAACAGCCTGGTGGTGTCGCTGACGTCATCCGCCATTGCAGTGCTGATTGGCATTCTCGGCGCTTACGCGCTGTCCAAACTGCGATTTAAAGGGCGCATGACCATCAACGCCAGCTTTTACGCGGTGTACATGTTCTCTGGCATTTTGCTGGTGGTGCCGCTATTCAAAATTATTACCGCGCTGGGGATTTACGACACTGAGCTTGCGCTGATTATCACCATGGTGACGCAAACCTTGCCTACGGCGGTGTTTATGCTGAAAAGCTACTTTGACACCATCCCGGATGAAATCGAGGAAGCGGCGATGATGGACGGCTTAAACCGTCTGCAAATCATCTTCTACATCACCGTGCCGCTGGCGATTTCCGGCCTGGTTTCGGTGTTCGTCTACTGCTTTATGGTGGCGTGGAACGACTACTTGTTCGCCTCTATTTTCCTCTCCAGCTCCGCCAACTTCACGCTGCCGGTTGGCCTGAGTACGCTGTTCAGTACGCCGGATTATGTATGGGGACGCATGATGGCAGCCTCATTAGTAACGGCACTGCCAGTGGTGGTGATGTACGCGATTTCCGAGCGCTTTATTAAAAGCGGCCTGACGGCGGGCGGGGTCAAGGGTTAAGTGAGCGCCGGATTGTTTTCCCTCACCCCGACCCTCTCCCAAAGGAGAGGGGGAAAAACACGACAGGCGAGGGATAACTCGATCTAGTCCCCTCTCCCTCAGGGAGAGGGCCAGGGTGAGGGTGGTTTTATCAAATTTATAACGGAGCAAATCATGAAAAAATTAATCGCAAGCGCACCACGCATAGCAACCTTAGTGGAGTACGAAGACCGCCCGGTGGCGGCACATGAAGTCAAAATCAAAGTGGCGTTTGGCGCGCCTAAACACGGCACCGAAGTGGTCGATTTCCGCGCCGCCAGCCCGTTTATCGATGAAGAATTTTCGCCAGAATGGAATTTGTTCGTACCACGTGCGGAAGGTGCCGCTCGCGGCATTGAATTCGGCAAATTCCAACTCGGCAATATGGTCGTGGGCGAAGTGGTCGAACGCGGTGCAGACGTTACCGAATACCAGTTGGGTGACCAGGTTTGCACCTACGGCCCATTGCAGGAAACGGTGATTGCCAACGGCGTGAATAACTACAAGTTGCGCAAAATGCCTGCGGGTTCGAGCTGGAAAAACGCCGTTTGCTACGACCCGGCACAGTTCGCCATGAGCGGCGTGCGCGACGGCAACGTGCGCGTAGGGGATGTTGTAGTGGTGATTGGCCTCGGCGCAATCGGGCAGATTGCCATTCAACTGGCGAAGAAAGCGGGCGCATCCATCGTGATTGGCGTTGATCCTATCGCACACCGCTGCGAAATCGCCAAACGCCACGGCGCGGATTTTTGCTTTAACCCGGTCGGCACAGATGTCGGTCTGGAAATCAAAAAAATCACCAACAAGCAGGGCGCGGACGTGATTATCGAAACCAGCGGCCACGAAACGGCGCTGCAAGCAGCACTGCGCGGCATTGCTTATGGCGGCACCATCTCTTACGTGGCTTTCGCCAAACCGTTCCACGATTTCAACCTGGGCCGTGAAGCGCACTTCAACAACGCGAAAATCGTCTTCTCACGCGGCAGCAGCGAACCGAACCCGGACTACCCGCGCTGGAACCGCAAGCGCATCGAAGAAACCTGCTGGGAACTGCTGATGAACGGTTATCTCAATTGCGAAGACCTGATTGACCCGGTGGTGCCTTTTAATGAGAGCGCCGAGAGCTACATGAAGTTTGTCGATCAGAACCCGGACTTGAGCATCAAAATGGGCGTTTGTTTTTAATTTAAGGAGTTAAATCATGAAAATCGGTACTCAAAATCAAGCGTTCTTCCCAACAGATATTCTGGAAAAATTCAAATATGTCAAAGCGATGGGTTTTGACGGTTTTGAAATCGACGGCAAGTTACTGGTAGAAAACGTGGCGACAGTCAAAGCGGCGATTGCCGAAACCGGGCTGCCAGTCACCACCGCCTGTGGCGGCTACGACGGCTGGATCGGGGATTTTATTGAAGAGCGTCGTCTGAACGGTCTGCAACAGATTGCTCGCATCCTCGAAGCGTTGGCAGAAGTGGGCGGCAAAGGCATTGTGGTACCCGCCGCGTGGGGCATGTTTACCTACCGTCTACCGCCGATGACCTCGCCGCGCAGCCAGGTGGGCGACCGTAAAGCGGTCAGCGATTCCCTGCGTTTTCTTGATGAAGTTGCCGCGCGTACCGGCACCCACGTATTCCTCGAACCGCTTAACCGCTACCAGGATCACATGATCAACACCCTGGCGGATGCCCGTTCGTATATCGAAGAAAACCAGCTTAAACACACCAAAATCATTGGTGATTTCTATCACATGAATATCGAAGAAGATGACATCAGCGAAGCGTTCCACACGCAGCGCGATCTTCTCGGTCACGTGCATATCGCCGATAACCATCGCTACCAGCCGGGCAGCGGCAGCATTGATTTCAAAAAGCATTTCGACCAGCTACGTGCTGATGGTTATGACGGCTACATCGTCTATGAAGGCCGTATTCGCGCTGAAGATCCGGCAGCGGCTTACCAGCAATCGCTGCAATTTTTACGTACCTGTTAAGAGGTCGACATGAGCCGAAAACTCAGGGTGGCGATAGTCGGTGCAGGTCAGGTGGCTGAAACCGTTCATGCGTCGTATTACCTGTCAAGGGAAGATCTGGAACTGGTGGCGGTCGTCGACAGCCATGCTGAACGGGCCAGCGAATTTGCTGCAAAACTGGGTATTCCCCATGCGTTCAGCGATGCCGGAGAAATGTATCGCCAGTGCCAGCCCGATATCGTGAGCGTCTGCACGCCAAACCGTTTTCACCACCAGCATGTAATGCAGGCGTTGGAACACGGCTGCCATGTGATGTGCGAAAAGCCCCCGGCGATGACGCCGGAGCAGGCCGCTGAAATGCGCGACGCAGCTCGCAAAGCGGGAAAAGTGCTGGCCTACGACTTCCACCACCGTTTCGCCAGCGACACCCAACTGCTGCGCGAACAGGTGGTGGCCGGAACGCTCGGCGAGATTTACGTCACCAACGCCAAAGCGCTGCGCCGCTGCGGCGTACCAGGCTGGGGCGTGTTCACCAACAAAGCGCTACAGGGCGGCGGGCCGCTGATCGACATCGGCATTCATATGCTCGATGCGGCGATGTATGTGCTCGGCTTCCCGGCGGTGCGTCGGGTGACGGCGCATTCGTTCCAGAAACTCGGCACCCGTAAACACAGCGGGCAGTTTGGCGAGTGGGACCCGAAAACCTTCACCGTGGAAGACGCGTTATTTGCCACCCTCGAGTTTCAAAACGGCGGCATTCTGCGCCTCGAAACCTCTTTTGCGCTAAATATTGCGCAGCAGTCGGTGATGAACGTGGAGTTCTGCGGCGACAAAGCCGGAGCCACGTTGTTCCCCGCGCATATTTATACCGATGAAGACGGGCAGCTAGTGACGTTGTCACAATGCGAAGTAGCTGATGACAACCGCCACTTCAAAAGCATGCAGGCGTTTGTCGATCACGTGCTCGGCGCACCCGTCAGCATTGCCGACGCGGAGCAGGGTTATCTCATTCAGCAACTGGTCGCGGCGATTTATCTGGCGGCAGAACTTGGAACCAGCATCGACTTATGAGCACTTTGACATCCTTAAAAGAGCCGCAGTTTAGTCCTCATACCCTGAATAAATTCGCCACCTTAATGGCTGCCGGAAACGGCTATCTGGGCCTGCGTGCCTGCCACGAAGAAGCCTACACCGATCAGACGCGTGGCATGTATCTGGCCGGTTTTTATCACCGCGCAACACCGTCAGAAACCACCGAACTGGTGAATCTGCCGGATGTTTTGCAGATGCGCATCGAGCTGGACGGCGAGATTTTCACGCTATTGTCTGGCTCGATCGTTGATTACCGCCGTGAGCTGAATTATGCAAACGGCGAACTGGTACGTCGCCTGACCTGGCTTGCGCCAAACGGCAAGCGCTACCAAATCAACTGCCAGCGTTTTTTGAGCGCGGCGCAACATTCGCTGCTGTGTTCGCGCATCGCCATTACGCCATTGGATGACAGTGCATCCGTCACCATCAGCACCGGCATTGACGCCACGCAAACCAACAGCGGCCGCCAGCATCTGGACGAAATCAGCGTGCGCGTGTTTGAGCAGCGCTACCTGCAAGGCTGTTACCGCACGCTGGATGGTGAAAACGAAGTCACGATCGCCAGTTTTTGCGCCGTGTCGCCGGAAACCAGCAACAGCTTTTTTGCCAAAAACCGCCGCCTGACACAGCATTGCAGCGCAAGCATTGCCAAAGGAAAAACCTTCCAACTGGAAAAAACCAGCTGGATAAGTTGCTCGCGCGATGAGGGTTACGGCGCTGAATCAGTGCTGGAAAACCTGATTAATTGCGTGAAAAGCGGCTACGACAATTTGCTGGCAGAATCGGCAAGCGTCTGGCGCAATTACTGGCAGCGCAGCCGTGTGGAGGTGATAAGCGAGCATTCTCAGGACCAGCACGCGCTGGACTTCGCGCTTTATCATCTGTTCGCCATGACGCCTGCCCACAGTGAGCGGTGCAGCATTGCCGCCAAAGGGCTGACCGGCGAAGGCTATAAAGGCCATATCTTCTGGGATACCGAAGTGTTTTTGCTGCCATTCCATTTAATGACGCAGCCAGAAATCGCCCGTCAATTGTTGAGTTACCGCTGGCATAATCTGGCGGGCGCACAGGCCAAAGCGCAGAAAAATGGCTATCAAGGCGCGCTGTTCCCGTGGGAAAGCGCCTGGTCCGGCGAGGAAGAAACGCCAGAGTTTGCGGCGATTAATATCCGCACCGGATTGCGCCAGAAAGTCGCATCGGCGCTGGCGGAACATCACCTGGTGGCGGATATCGCCTGGGCGGTGGATGCCTATTATCAGGCGACTCTCGACGAAACCTTTATGCGCGAGCGTGGCGTGACGCTCTTGTTGGAAACCGCGCGTTTCTGGATCAGCCGGGCGGTTGAAGTGAACGGGCGGCTGGAGCTGCACGATGTGATTGGCCCGGACGAATACACTGAGCATGTCAACAACAACGCCTATACCAACTATCTTGCATATCACAACGTCAAGCTGGCGCTTAAATATGGCTGTTTTGATGCGGAATTAAAAAACCTGGCAGAAGATTTCCTTACGCGCCTTTGGCTGCCTGCTTCTGACGATAATCAGCTTATCGAACAGGACGATACTTTCTTCAGCAAGCCAACTATCGATCTGGCGAAATACAAAACGCAGCAGGGCACCCAGGCGATTTTGCTGGATTACTCGCGCGCCGAAGTGAACGAGATGCAGATCCTCAAACAGGCCGATGTGGTGATGCTGACTTACATGCTGCCGTGGCTGTTCACGCAGCAACAGCTTGCGGCGAACCTCGATTACTACGAACCGCGCACCATTCACGATTCTTCGCTCAGTAAAGCCATTCACGGGGTCATTGCTGCCCGCAGTGGTCGCCTTGCGCAGGCTTATCAGTTCTGGCAACAGGCATGTCTTATCGATTTGGGCGACGACCCGCACAGTTGTGATGATGGTATTCACGCTGCCGCCACGGGCGCCATCTGGCTTGGCGCGGTGCAGGGTTTTGCCGGGCTAACGGTCGAGCGGGGCGAACTGCATCTGAATCCGCATTTACCGCAAGCCTGGCGTTCAATTTCTTTCCCGTTTGTCTGGCAGGGGGCGCAGGTTCAACTGAGGTTAACTTCCCAGCAGATCAGCATCATCACTACTAAGCCGCTGCGCATCGTGATTGAAGGCGTGGAAACAGAAGTTTTGCATGAGTTTGTCACGCCTGTTACTGGGAGCGGTACCACAAAAGGAGAATGCCTGTGAGACTCAAAGCGGTGATTTTCGATCTCGATGGCGTGGTGACCGACACCGCCCATCTGCATTTTCTCGCCTGGCGGCAGGTGGCGGGTGAAATAGATATTGAGATCGACGAGCAGATCAACGAGCAACTCAAAGGCATCAGCCGCATGGATTCGCTGGAGCGTATATTGCGCAGCGGCGGGGTGGCAGAACGCTTTAGCCAGCAGGAAAAAGATCAGCTTGCGGATCGCAAAAACCAGCTGTACGTCGAGTCACTCAAGCAACTGCATCCTGGTTCGATTCTGCCAGGAATTGCGGCGCTGCTCGCAGAATTACGCAAAAGTGGAATTTTGGTGGGGCTGGCGTCGGTGTCGCTGAATGCGCCGCGCATTCTGGACGCGCTTGAGCTAACCGAACAGTTCGATTTCTGCGCCGATGCCAGCAAAATTCAGCGCTCAAAGCCCGATCCGGAAATCTTCCTCGTTGCTTGCGCAGGGCTGGGCGTCACACCTGAAGAATGTATTGGTATTGAAGATGCACAGGCGGGTATCGAGGCGATTAATGCCAGCGGCATGCTTTCGGTGGGGATTGGCTCAACGCTTAGCGGTGCGGATTTGCTGCTGGCATCGACCAGCGAACTCAGCTTGCCGCTGTTGTTATCTACCCGACAAAATAACGAATAAGGACAAGGCAATGGCACAACTTTCGTTGCAGCACATTCAGAAGATTTATAACAACCAGGTTCACGTGGTGAAGGACTTCACCCTGGAAATCGAAGATAAAGAATTTATCGTTTTTGTCGGGCCATCGGGTTGCGGTAAATCCACCACCTTGCGCATGATTGCCGGGCTTGAGGAGATTAGCGGCGGCAAGTTGCTTATCGATGGCGTCTGCATGAATGACGTTCCGGCGAAATCGCGTGATATTGCGATGGTGTTCCAGAACTACGCGCTTTATCCGCATATGTCGGTGTACAACAACATGGCGTTCGGGCTGAAAATGCAGAAGCTTGATGCGAAAATCATCGACGAACGCGTGCAGTGGGCGGCCTCTATTCTTGGTCTGAAAACCTATCTCGACCGCCGTCCGGCGGCACTTTCCGGTGGGCAGCGCCAGCGTGTGGCTTTGGGACGCGCCATTGTGCGCGAAGCGGGCGTCTTCCTGATGGATGAACCGCTCTCTAACCTTGATGCCAGGCTGCGCGTGCAGATGCGTGCGGAAATCGGCAAGCTGCATCAAAAGCTCAACACCACCATGATTTACGTTACCCACGATCAGACCGAAGCGATGACCATGGCGACGCGCATTGTGGTGATGAAAGACGGTATCATTCAGCAGGTTGGCGCTCCGAAAACCGTTTATAACCATCCGGCTAATATGTTTGTTGCCGGTTTTATCGGCTCGCCGTCGATGAACTTTATTCGTGGCACATTAGAAAACGGTTATTTCGTTACGGAAACATTAAAGCTCAAACTTCCGGAAAACAAATTAGCTGCGCTTGAGCCTTATCAGCGAAAGCCAGTGGTATTTGGCATTCGCCCGGAAGATATTCATCCGACAGAACAGGGCATAGATGCACATATCACGGTGGCGGAATTAACCGGAGCCGAATTTATGCTGTATTCCACCATTGGCGGGCATGAATTAACGCTGCGCGCTAATGCGGATGCGGATTATCGGGCGGCACAAAACATAAAAATCACCTTTGATATGAATAAAAGTCATTTTTTTGACGCTGAAACCGAATGCGCCATCAACTAAATAATTAAAACTGTACCCTGCCGGGAAGTTATTCCCGGTTTTTTAGTTGTTTTTGACAAGGAAATAAAATGAAAAAGTTAATTCAATGCGCAGCGCTTATTGCCTGTGCCGGGCCTCTCTATGTTCATTCCGCAGAAACTGATAGCTGGCATTACAACATTGGTGCGATGTACGAAATAGAAAACGTTGAAGGACAGGTGGATGATAAAGATGGATTATACGAGCCATCTGTCTATTTTAATGCGACTTACGGTGACTGGACGATTGCGCTTGCGATGTATCAGGAAGGCCCGGTAGATTACAGTAACTTCACGCGAGGCACTTACTTTAATCGTCCGGAACTGAATATCCGTTATCGCTTTATTGAAAACGACAGCGGTTCGTTTGGTTTTACCACCGGCGTGCGTAATTACGGTTATCATTTTAAAAACGATGATGGTTCTGAAAACGGTACGGCAAATACTCAACGCTGGGGCTTTATTCCTGATTACAGTTTGAAAATTAACGATGCATTAAGCTTTGGCGGCTGGTTTGCTTACTATCGTTTCGATAATGATCTCGACCAGACGGGATATTCCGATAGCCGTGTCGAAACGGAAACCGGCCTGACATGGACAATTAATGAAACGTTTACGCTAAAAACAAATTACTACTTAGAACGTGGATTTAATACCGAAAGCGATAAAAACAACGGTGAATTCTCGACGCAGGAAATGCGTATTTATCTGCCGATTACCTTAGGAAGTAACACTTTTACGCCGTATACCCGTCTGGGACTGGATCGCTGGACGAACTGGGACTGGTCAGAAGACATCGATATTGAAGATCATGACTACAACCGCCTTGGTTTGCTGTATGCCCATGACTTTAATAATGGTCTGTCGATGACGTTGGAATATGCCTACGAGTGGCAACACCATAACGAAGGCGACGATGATAAATTCCATTACGCCGGTATTGGTGTAAATTACGCGTTTTAACGGTGGTTATTTCCCTCTCCTGGGGGAGAGGGTTAGGGTGAGGGCATTAATACCCCAGCGTGGTAGGAATAATCGTCCTTGGCGGAACACTTTTCCCTGCTATCTTATCAAATAACAGCGCACTGCCCGCATGCCCTAATTCAAAGGTGGGCACTTCAATTCCATCCGGCGGTGGCGAGAGCAGAAAACTCAGCATATCGTTGCTGTAACCGACGATGGAAAGTTGTTGCCCAATAGAAAGACCTTTTTCATTGGCAATACGATAAAGACTCATTAATTTAAGACTGTCGGTGGCAAATATGGCTTGCGGTAGTTCTGAACCACTTAATAGCTTTTCTGCGGCTTCCAGCGCGGTTTCGTGGGTATAACCGCCGTTGACTATCCATTCCTGTGGCAAATTTACGCCATGTTGCTTCAGGCAATCTTTAAATCCAGCCAACCGATCTACCGAAACGTGGTAATCCAACGGCGCGTGCAGGCAAGCTATTTTGGTATGGCCTTTATTTAACAATGTCTCGGTGAGCTTGATGCTATCGTGATAATTATCGGTATCGACCGAACAAACATTTTTAAAATCCCCGTCAACTTTTCCAATCACTACCACCGGAATAGCATATTGATCCAGTTCTTCAAAAAAGGTTTCGTCGGTCGGTGAGCTGAGCATAATTATGCCCTTGATCATTTTCTGCTTAATTTTATTGACGCATTTTTGCAGGTCTTCCTGGCTGTTTTTGGAGGTTTGTAGAATAACGTCAAACCCTTCCTGTTCGGCCCGCGCAGTAATGGTGTGCAGCACTTCAGAGAAAAAGGGATTTCCCGCCGTGGTTTTTGTTGATCGCGTGGAAATGACCATAATGGCGTCAAAGCCCGATGAGGTCAGGGCGCGGGCTAATTTATTCGGCTGATAATTGAGCTCTTCAATCGCTTTCAAAACGCGTTCTAATGCTTCAGGTGAAATATTAGTCTGCTTATTAAGCACTCTTGATACGGTTGATTTGGAAACATTCGCCAGGCGAGCAATATCATAAATAGTGGGCGACATGACTGAACCGGTCCTGTT
Source organism: Buttiauxella selenatireducens (assembly GCF_031432975.1). GTDB lineage: Bacteria > Pseudomonadota > Gammaproteobacteria > Enterobacterales > Enterobacteriaceae > Buttiauxella > Buttiauxella selenatireducens. Next base: position 2,432,100 of record NZ_CP133838.1, read on the forward strand.
CTGCGCCAAAAGATAACGCATATTACTGAAGGTGTATGATGCTGTCTATTCGCGATGCAATGCGTAAATAGCGTGTAAAATTGAAGGACTGTCTTTGATTTATCACCATTTACCCCCATAACTTCTCAGAGAACAACTTCTGACAGGTGCAACCAGGACGCAGATGAACAGAATCAAGAATGAACTGAATGCCCTGATGAATCGGGGCGTGGACCGCCATTTACGCCTTGCCGTTACCGGTTTAAGCCGTAGCGGCAAGACGGCATTTATCACCTCGATGGTGAATCAATTATTAAGCGTACATAACGGTGCGCGTTTGCCACTGCTAAACGCGGTGCGAGAAGAACGCTTGCTCGGTGTAAAACGCGTGCCACAGCGGGATTTAGGCATTCAGCGTTTTACTTATGATGAAGGCCTGGCGCAGCTTTATGGCGACCCGCCGAGCTGGCCGACGCCAACCCGTGGCGTCAGCGAAATGCGCCTGGCACTGCGCTATCGCTCAAACGACTCGCTGCTACGCCATTTTAAAGACACCTCAACGCTGTATCTGGAGATTGTCGACTATCCAGGCGAATGGCTGTTGGACTTGCCAATGCTGGCGCAAAATTACCTGTCATGGTCGCGCCAGATGACCAGCCTGCTAACGGGCAACCGCGGTGAATGGTCAGCGGTTTGGCGTAAGTTATGCGAAGGGCTGGACCCACTGGCGCCAGCCGATGAAAACCGGCTTGCCGCGATTTCAGAAGCGTGGACGGAATACCTGCTGCGCTGTAAGCGTGAAGGGCTGCACTTTATCCAACCGGGTCGTTTCGTCTTACCCGGCGATATGGCGGGCGCACCGGCGCTGCAATTCTTCCCGTGGCCGGATGTGGACGATGTCGGTGAATCTAAACTCGCTCAGGCTGACAAAACCACCAATATTGGCATGCTGCGCACGCGATTTGATTACTACTGTGAAAAAGTAGTGAAAGGATTTTATAAAAATCACTTCCTGCGTTTTGACCGGCAAATTGTGCTGGTGGATTGTTTGCAACCGCTCAACAGCGGTCCGCAGGCGTTTAACGATATGCGTCTTGCACTGACACAATTGATGCAAAGTTTCCATTACGGCCAGCGCACGCTGTTCCGTCGTCTGTTTTCGCCTGTCATCGACAAATTATTATTCGCGGCGACTAAAGCCGACCACGTCACCGTTGATCAACACGCCAATATGGTGGCGCTGCTTCAGCAACTGGTACAGGACGCCTGGCAAAATGCAGCCTTTGAAGGTATCGACATGGACTGTATGGGGCTTACGTCAGTGCAGGCAACACAAAGTGGTTTGGTCGATGTGAAAGGGGAACAAATTCCGGCGCTACGCGGTAATCGGTTGAGCGATGGCGAGCCGTTGACTGTTTATCCAGGCGACGTTCCTGCACGTTTACCAGGCAGTGCATTCTGGGAAAAACAGGGTTTTCAGTTTGAACAGTTCCGCCCACAAGCCATGGATGTTGACCGGCCGATGCCACACATTCGGATGGACGCGGCACTGGAGTTTTTAATTGGGGATAAATTGCGATGAACGAACCATTAAAACCGCGAGTCGATTTCGCGCAACCACTGGATGTGGAAAAAGAACCGAGCTTTAAAGCCGCACATGCTTTTAGCGAACCTGAAGCGGAAAAATTCATTCCAGCTTTAAACTCGCTGGACGAAGTGGAAGATGAAGGACAGGCCGAAGCGGTTATTGAAGCCGCGCTACATCCCAAACGCAGCCTGTGGCGGCGCATGGTTCAGGTGGGACTTGGACTGTTCGGCGTCAGCGTGGTAGCGCAAGGGATTCAGTGGACGCACAACGCTTTTGTTACGCAGGACTGGATAGCGCTCGGCGGGGGGATTGCTGGAGGGTTGATCATCGCCGCGGGTGTCGGTTCGGTAGCAACTGAATGGCGTCGTTTATGGCGCTTGCGCCAGCGAGCAGAAGAACGTGATGAAGCACGTGATTTGATGCATAGCCACGGCATGGGAAAAGGGCGGGCATTTTGTGAAAAACTGGCGCGTCAGGCTGGACTTGATCATGGGCATCCTGCATTACAACGCTGGTACGCGGTGATTCATGAAACGCAAAATGATCGCGAAGTGGTTGAGTTGTACGCCCGTTTGGTGCAACCCGTTCTCGATAACCAGGCGCGGCGGGAAATTAGCCGTTCGGCGGCTGAATCGACCTTAATGATCGCCGTCAGCCCGCTGGCGCTGGTGGATATGGCCTTTATCGCCTGGCGTAATTTGCGTTTAATTAACCGTATTGCCACGCTGTACGGCATCGAACTGGGTTATTTCAGCCGCATCCGCTTGTTCCGTCTGGTGTTATTGAATATCGCTTTTGCCGGGGCCAGTGAGCTGGTGCGCGAAGTCGGGATGGACTGGATTGGCCAGGATCTCGCGGCGCGACTTTCCACACGAGCCGCGCAAGGGATTGGTGCTGGACTACTGACGGCGCGTTTGGGGATCAAAGCGATGGAGCTGTGCCGTCCGTTACCATGGATTGACGGTGATAAACCCCGACTGGGGGACTTCCGTAAACAGTTGCTGGTACAACTCAAAGAAACGATGAGTAAATCATCCACTCAATCTAAGTAAACTAGTGGATGTCGCTGCACTAATCCCGAAACAGTAGTTTTTCATAGGGTGAATTAGGGCTGCGACATCCTGTAACACAAATCTCGCAAACCCCGCATTTATCTGTCAACTTTTCCTGACACATCATATACGTCTGGAGTATTATTGGCGCACTCAATGACTCCGCTTAATGCAATTGAAGGACATCTCCATGCGTCTGGAAGTCTTTTGCCAGGACCGCCTTGGTCTGACTCGAGAATTACTTGATTTACTAGTGCTGCGTAGTATCGATTTGCGAGGTATCGAAATTGATCCCATTGGGATTATCTACCTCAATTTTTCCACTCTGGATTTCGATTCATTTAGCAGCCTGATGGCTGAAATCCGTCGAATTCCTGGCGTGAGAGACGTGCGCACGGTGCCGTGGATGCCGTCAGAGCGCGAGCACCGCGCCCTGAGCGCCTTGCTGGAAGCGCTGCCAGAGCCGGTTTTGTCGCTGGATATGAAAAGCAAAGTGGAGATGGCGAACCCGGCAAGTTGCGCACTGTTTGGGCAAAACGAAGATAAGTTGCGTAACCATAACGCAGCCAGCCTGGTGAACGGTTTTAACTTTATGCGTTGGCTTGAAAGCGCGCCGGTGGAGTCGCATACCGAACATGTGGTTATCAACGGGCAAAACTTCCTGATGGAAATCACGCCGGTTCATTTAGATAACGAAAACGAAGGCACTTCGCTTGTCGGTGCGGTGGTGATGCTGCGTTCCACGGTGCGTATGGGCCGCCAACTGCAAAATCTTTCTAATACCGATGTGGGGGCATTCAGTCAGATTGTCGCCATCAGCCCAAAAATGCGCCACGTCGTCGATCAGGCGCATAAACTGGCAATGCTTAACGCACCGCTGCTGATTGTGGGTGATACGGGTACGGGTAAAGATCTGCTGGCACATGCCTGCCATCTGGGTAGCCCACGAGCACAAAAACCTTATCTGGCACTGAATTGCGGTTCGATGCCGGATGATGTGGTTGAAAGCGAGCTGTTTGGCCATGCACCAGGCGCTTATGCTAATGCCGTCGAAGGTAAAAAAGGCTTCTTTGAACAGGCGAACGGGGGTTCTGTTCTGCTGGATGAAATTGGTGAAATGTCGCCCCGCATGCAGACTAAATTGCTGCGTTTCCTCAATGATGGAACATTCCGTCGAGTGGGTGAAGAGCATGAAGTGCATGTTGATGTGCGGGTGATTTGCGCCACGCAAAAGAACTTGATCGAGATGGTGCAAAAAGGGGAGTTCCGCGAAGATCTCTATTATCGTCTGAACGTTCTGACTCTGAATCTGCCACCGCTGCGTGACAGGCCGCAAGATATCATGCCGCTGACAGAACTGTTTGTAGCGCGATTTGCCGATGAGCAAGGTGTACCGCGTCCAAAACTGGCTAATGATTTGAGCAACGTGCTTACGCGCTATGGCTGGCCAGGTAATGTGCGTCAGTTAAAAAATGCGATTTATCGCGCATTAACGCAATTAGAAGGTTACGAGCTTCGCCCACAAGACATTCTGCTCCCTGATTTTGATACTGCGAGTTTGGTTGTTGGGGAAGAGGCGATGGAAGGATCGCTGGATGATATTACCAGCCGCTTTGAGCGTTCAGTGCTGACGCAGCTTTATCGCACCTATCCAAGTACGCGCAAGCTTGCTAAACGTCTTGGCGTTTCGCATACCGCGATTGCTAATAAATTGCGTGAATATGGATTGAGCCAAAGAAAAACGGAAGAGTAACAACAATGCCCCCGGTTCTCGGGGGCATTAACACTTAAGCCTGAAGAGCTTCCAGTGCTGCGGCATAATCCGGCTCGTTAGTGATTTCATTCACTAACTGGCTGAATACCACTTCATTTTTCTCATTCAGAACGACGACTGCACGAGCAGTCAGGCCTTTCAGAGCGCCTTCGGCAATACCCACGCCATAAGCCTGCTGGAATTCCGGGTTACGCAGTGTAGACAGCGTAATCACGTTGCTCAGGCCTTCAGCGCCGCAGAAGCGGGACTGTGCAAATGGCAGATCGGCAGAAACACACAGAACAACGGTGTTATCCATCTCAGTCGCCAGTTGGTTGAATTTGCGCACGGAAGCGGCACACACGCCGGTATCGATGCTTGGGAAAATGTTCAGTACTTTACGTTTTCCATCAAACTGGCTCAGTGCAACATCAGAGAGATCTTTTGCTACCAGAGAAAAAGCTTCAGCTTTGTTGCCAACTTGTGGGATCTGACCTGCAACCGCTACAGGGTTGCCCTGGAAATGAACGATTTGTGACATGTTTGATTTTCCTGTTTACATATAATTAACGCCGCGAACAGTGTATGTCAGTATTCATCGTCTGAATATAAAAAACTGATACTGCAAGTGAAAGTGTTCTCTGGCTATACTCAGCGAAAGTCCTCGCGCAATGGAAAACTAATGAGAACAGTTAAGGTTTATCAAGAAGCATGGCCTCTTCACACGCCATTTGTGATTTCTCGCGGCACCCGCAGTGAAGCCGTTGTCGTCGTCGTGGAGCTGGAAGAAGATGGGATTAAAGCAGTCGGCGAGTGCACGCCGTATCCACGCTACGGAGAAAGCGCGGTTTCGGTACTGGCACAAATTACCGCCATTATTCCGCAGCTCGAAAAGACGTTAACACGTGAACAATTACAAGAACTGCTTCCGGCCGGTGCGGCGCGAAATGCAGTTGACAGCGCTTTGTGGGATCTCGAAGCACGGCGACGTCAACGTACCCTTGCGTATGCCGCAGGTGTTGAACTTCCTGAATTAATCACGACTGCGCAGACTGTGAGTATTGCAGAGCCTGAGCAAATGGCGGCGGCGGCTAAAATATTGTGGGATAAAGGTGCGCGTTTGCTGAAGGTCAAAATTGATGACCGATTAATCACCGAGCGCATGGTCGCTATCCGTGCCGCAGTACCCGAAGCGGTGCTGATTGTGGATGCCAACGAAGCCTGGCACAGCGATGGCTTGGCAGCGCGTTGCCAACTGTTGGCCGATCTTAATGTGGCGATGCTTGAGCAACCCTTACCTGCGGGGCAAGACAGCGCGCTGGCGAACTTTATCCATCCATTGCCTATCTGCGCTGATGAAAGCTGCCACACTCGCGAAAGCCTGGCGGAGCTGAAAGGGCGCTATGAGATGGTCAATGTGAAACTGGATAAAACCGGAGGGTTAACGGAGGCGCTGGCACTCACTCAGGCTGCTCGTGAGCAAGGTTTTGATGTGATGTTAGGCTGCATGTTATGTACGTCGCGAGCAATAGCTGCCGCGTTGCCGCTGGCAGCTAAAGTGCGTTTTGCCGATCTCGATGGGCCAACGTGGCTGGCGGTGGATGTCACCCCTGGGCTGCACTTCGAAACCGGCAAACTCTATCCGTAATTAATCCGTAACGGCTTTACTTTTGCCAGTGTAAAAGCCCCATCATGGCATGCAGATACCGCTCACTCGCTTCGTCAGCTGAGATGGGCGGGAATTCTGCGGTAATACACGGCAGATCTAAATCTGCACACCAACTGCCAAACGAACCCGGCGTCTCGTATCCTACGCTTGTGACCAGCGGCAACTCAAACTCTTTGGCAAGCCATGCGCCCAACGGGGAGTTATCTGGATCTTCTATGCAGCCTAAAGGATCGTGGAAGGAGACAACCCAGGCGGGTTGCAAGGTATGAATCAACTGGCAAAGGGCGGCGGTTTCCGGTTCAGACCCCGGTTTGTTTCCGGTGGACAACACCACATCACGTTTATCCGCGCTGCTGTTCCAACGATAAACCGTTTCTCCCGATTTCCAGTTCGCAGCAGGGAAGTTGCGATTTAAATCAACGCCGTTGGCGTTGGCGCGTAAACCAAGCTGGCAGCCGTCTGGATTCACGGCAAGAACCACATGGTGGTGGCGGTGTTCCGGCTCGAGCGTGCGTAACGCGCATGACAGAGTGACCATCGCAGCATTTTCATCGCCATGCGTTCCCGCAATAATTAACCCGCTGCGTTGTTCACCCGGTGTTGCCGGGAACCAAATCAATGGTGCGCCAAACACAGATTTCCCATAACGTTCGGAGCCGTGTGGCAAATGGCCGCGTTGTGAGCGAGGACGGTGGCCTGACATAGTGTTCCTTTTGTGCATGATGTGTTGTTTGTGCTCATTAATAACAGCGTTTTGAGAAAATCTCATCTGAAACAACGTGCTGTCAGACCAAAAAGAAGTTTAATTGGCTTTATTTTCCGCTTCGCCATAGAGATCGTTGGCGATTTCACCAGCGAATTTGTCCAGTGCGCCGCATTGATAAACATGTGAACCCAGTGCCAGGCTATAGTTCATACCTTTCAGATTAGTGACGGCACCTCCCCAAACAATATCGGGGCGTTCTTTTGTATCAGCGATATAGGTTTTTGATAACCCATCAAACACGACAGGTACATATTTATCGTACTGCTTGTTTTCCGCAGTTGAAGTAGCCGACGCAAACAGGTCAATCATTCCAGTTTGATTGTTCTTCAAACCAATTAGCATACGGCCGTTATCGTTACCTTCCATTTCAGCAACGTGTATTTCAATCGTTTTACCGCAGGTTTGATGCCAGGTGGCTTTCAGATTGCCCAATAATTCAGGTGCCGAATCGGCCCATGCCGTTGAAAAAGAACCCGCTGCCAGTGTCAGCACAACTAAACTACGATTTATCATCATCAATCCTGTTTTATTAATATGGATATAAAGGGCGGGATATTAAGAGTTATCGCGATAGATTGGTCATGCTAAAGATGCTATTAAGGCTGAAAGGACGATTTTTCGGAATAGGTTCCAAGAAATAGCGTTGTTGTTTTGTTTTTTGTCGTGCTTTTCATATCGTCCTCACAGGAAAATACGCTATATTTTCTGCACTTATGCCTGCTTGGCCAATTATCTAAAAATATTAATAATTAAAGGGATTGTTGATGAAAAAAATCTTCCATATTTGTTACTGTGCGCTGGCTGTTTCCTGTGCAATTTCAAACGCCTGGGCGGCAGATGTCCCTGCAGGTACAAAACTTGCGTCTGACCAGAGCCTGGTGCGCCATATCAAAGATGAGCCCGCTTCTCTGGACCCGGTAAAAGCCGTGGGTTTACCCGAAATTCAGGTTATTCGCGATCTGTTTGAAGGGTTGGTTAACCAAAATGAAAAGGGGCAACTGGAGCCCGGTGTTGCGACCAAATGGCAAAGTAATGATAACCGCACCTGGACATTTACCTTGCGCGATGACGCTCGCTGGTCAGATGGAACGCCGGTCACGGCACAAGATTTCGTCTATAGCTGGCAGCGTTTAGTTGATCCGAAAAATACATCCCCATTTGCCTGGTTTGCCGCACTCGCTGGCATCAATAATGCGCAAGCTATCATTGATGGAAAAATGCCTGCGGATAAATTGGGCGTGACGGCAGTCGATGCCAAAACATTGCGCATTCAATTAGATAAACCGGTGCCGTATTTCCCTAATCTGACCGCCAACTTCTCGTTCTATCCAGTACCTAAAGCGGTGGTGGAAAAATTCGGTAACGACTGGACCAAACCGGGCAATCTGGTGGGGAATGGTGCGTACACGCTAAAAGATCGTGTGGTGAATGAAAAACTGGTCGCGGTGCAAAATAAGAATTACTGGGATAACAGCAAGACGGTGATAACCCAGGTTACATTTGTCCCAATTAATCAGGAGTCGTCAGCGACAAAACGCTACCTGGCGGGGGATATCGATATCACCGAGTCTTTCCCAAAAACTCTCTACCAAAAACTGCTCAAAGATATTCCAGGCCAGGTTTATACTCCGCCGCAATTAGGAACGTATTATTACGCGTTTAATACCCAGAAAGGCCCAACCGCTGATGCGCGCGTTCGTCTGGCACTCAGTATGACCATAGACCGTCATATTATGGCTGATAAAGTATTGGGTACCGGTGAGAAACCGGCGTGGCGCTTTACCCCTGATGTTACCGCAGGCTTCAAACCAGAACCTTCTCCGTTTGAGCAAATGAGCCAGGAAGAGGCCAACGCTCAGGCGAAAACATTGCTGCGGGCGGCGGGTTATGGCCCCAACAAACCGCTTAATCTGACGCTGCTGTATAACACTTCGGAAAACCATCAAAAGATTGCTATTGCAGTGGCTTCGATGTGGAAGAAGAATCTGGGCGTCGATGTGAAACTGCAAAACCAGGAATGGAAAACCTATATCGACAGCCGTAACACCGGTAATTTCGATGTGATTCGCGCATCCTGGGTCGGTGATTACAACGAGCCGTCCACCTTCCTGTCACTGCTAACGTCTACTCACAGCGGTAATATTTCGCGCTTCAACTCGCCGGAATACGACAAACTTATGCAGCAGGCAAGCCAGGAAACAACGGATGCCGCGCGTAATAAAGATTACAACCAGGCTGAAAGAATCATTCAGGAACAAGCGCCGATTGCTCCGATTTATCAATACACGAATGGTCGTTTAATCAAGCCATGGCTGAAAGGGTATCCAATTAATAACCCTGAGGATGTTGCTTACAGTCGTACCATGTACATTGTGGCGCACTGATAGAATTAATGATGAATGACGCTAAGCTTATCCGCCAGACTGACGGGGCGGATAAGCTTTTGCGAAACGCGTTTCAGGAGGTGGAAGTGGCGTAGCCGCCGACAATAAACCAGGTGATGAACACGATCGCAGCAACAATTATCGCGATAGGAAACAGAACACCAATTTTCATTTTTATCTCATTTGTCAGTTTGAAAAATTTGCCACTGGTTGCGGCCCGCTTCTTTGGCTGCATACAACGCGGCATCAGCTTCTGCAATAAAGCGTGTCGCAGTGGTTGCAGGCGTTAAACTCGTGATGCCCTGGCTTATGGTCACATAAGCTGCGACCGGAGACTCCGCATGGAGTATCCCCAACATGTGTATGTTTTGCTGAATTCGTTTTGCGACGTCAACTGCTTGCTGCTCGGTGGCATCAGGCAGCAACATAATAAACTCTTCCCCGCCAAAACGCGCCGCCACGTCCTGTGTCGAACGGGTGGCCCCCTCCAGACATTTTGCAATACTCCTCAGACATTCATCACCCGCCTGATGGCCGTAATGGTCGTTGTATTTTTTGAAGTAGTCGACATCCAGCATGATCAATGACACCGAAGTATTGCACTGCTGGTGACGCTGTATCGCCTTATCCAACAATAAATGGAAAGAGCGGCGGTTGGCGAGGCCGGTAAGAGGGTCGTGATTCGCCAGGCTCTGCAACTGCTTAATCAGCTCTCTGTTTTCTTGTTCGCGACGAATAGCCAGCACGAACCATCCACGTAAAATCCTGCGTCCGGACTCAAAAAGGCATGCCAGCAGCACGTAAAGTACGGCATTTAGCACCGTCAGATCGGATGGGTAGACAAAATTGCATACCAGAATAACCAGCCAAATTGGCAGGGTGAAACTGAGCAATACTCGACCATCAAAATAGAGCGAAATCAGAGCGGTGAATATCAGTAACGCCGCGAAGGGAAAAACAATGCGCGAATCACCGCTGGCCAGGAGTATGTAAAAACAGCCGACCCATAATGCGCTGATGCAAAGCAGGGTGCCGTGCAGGAATTGGCTCAACCATTCCGCATATTGGTCATGCGCCATACGCAAAATAAAAATGCCTGACGATGAAAGGGCGAGAACCAACCCCATAACCGTTTCGAGTTCCGGGAATAAATGCGTAATTTGGGCGATTGATTGTACTGGCGTAAAATAATGACGGCCTAAAATAAACAGGCAGAACAATAGGTTAATCCATAGAAACCATCGCCCGCTCACCGTTATCGCTCGCTGTCGCATGCTCTTAAGGCGAAAGTCTAAGTCAGGGGTAGCCTTACGTCTTTCTTGCAAATCATTCTCCGTATGCCGATTTGGCATGACTGTATTTAAAAAGCCAACATAAATGTAACATTTTTTATCCTGCAAATTCAGCGTGTTTGCCTGTTTTTCCGAGTTACATAGCAAAAGAAGACGGCTAGACTGACAATAGTATTGTGGTCACACGTGGAGAAATGCAGTGGAAACCATCAAGGGACATCAGTTGATTGTGCCGGATGCCGTATTTGCCTGGCAATTAGATGGCAAAGGCGGTGTCGATACCATCGAGGATAACGACACCATTGATGCTGAGCATCCTGGTTGGTTGCATCTGAATTATACCCATAGAGACAGTGCCAACTGGCTTGCGACAACGCCAGTGCTGCCAAATTATGCTCGTGATGCACTGGCGGGGGAAAGTTTACGCCCGCGTGTGTCACGCATAGGAGAGGGCACGCTCATTACTTTGCGCTGCATAAACGGCAGCACGGATGAACGGCCAGACCAACTTGTCGCCATGCGTTTGTATATTGATGAGCGGCTGATTGTCTCAACGCGTCAGCGCCAGGTGCTGGCTCTGGATGATGTGGTCAACGATCTTAAAGAAGGCGCAGGTCCCGTCGACAGTGGTTCGTGGCTGGTGGATGTTTGCGATGCGCTGACCGATCATGCCAGCGAATTTATCGAACAGCTGCACGATAAAATCATCGACCTTGAAGATAACCTGTTGGATCAGCAAATTCCGCCTCGTGGTTATCTTGCGTTACTGCGTAAACAATTGATTGTGATGCGCCGTTATATGGCCCCTCAACGTGATGTTTACGCCAGGCTTTCCAGCGAACGTTTACCGTGGATGACCGACGATCATCGCCGTCGTATGCAGGATATTTCTGACAGGTTAGGGCGCGGACTGGATGAAATTGATGCCTGTATCGCACGAACCGCCGTTATGACCGATGAAATCGCGCAGGTTATGCAAGAAGCGATGGGGCGACGCACCTATACCATGTCATTGATGGCGATGGTCTTTTTGCCCAGCACATTTTTGACCGGATTATTTGGGGTGAATTTAGGCGGTATCCCAGGCGGCGGCTGGCATTTTGGTTTCAGTATGTTCTGCATCATGTTGGTGGTTCTTATAGGCGGTGTTGCCTGGTGGTTACATCGTAGTAAATGGCTGTAAAATTTAACATTTTTTACATGTGCCAGACTATAAAAGGCGGCCATAATTGAGCGAGGTCAATATATGGAACGTCGGTTCAAGGCAATATCTCTCTCGCAGGTGAATGCAACGTCAAGCGATGGGCGTTGCGCTCCATATTGTCTTACTTCCTTTTTTAGAATTACTGCATAGCACAATTGATTCGTACGGGCCGACTATAAGTCGGCTTTTTTTTGTCTGCGATTCTGGCCGCCATACTTCAAGCTGTATGTTCGTTGGCTACGTTTGCCTGCAACTCGAATTATTTTGGGTATATGCTTAAAGGGAGACAAAAGTGGAGGAAATTATGAGCGCGTATATCAGAGATTCCATTCCGACAGATCCTGCTCCCGTGCCAGAGCACATTCCCAAGCCGCAACCTCTCCCCGAACCGTTAGATCCCGACCCAAAACCGATTATTGATCCACCGCCGTTCAGGTAGAAGATTCCCTCTCTCAGCAGAGAGAGGGATGAGAGGATTACTTGATTTCGAGAATATCGAGGCGTTGCAAAGGTGCTTCGTTGTCATCTTCTTCTGGCTGCCAGCCCACAGGTTGCATTGGCAGTTCTTCGCGGTCAAAGGCCAAATCGCCGCCATCAACAACTTCTGCACCGTGAGTAATACCAGCAAAATCAAACAATTCAGTGTCACACATGTGTGAAGGCACCACATTTTGCATCGCGCTGAACATGGTTTCGATACGGCCAGGATAGCGTTTATCCCAGTCACGCAGCATATCGCCTATCACCTGGCGTTGCAGATTCGGCTGAGAGCCACACAAGTTGCATGGAATAATTGGATATTCACGCGCGGTAGCAAAGCGCTCAATGTCCTTTTCGCGACAGTAAGCCAGTGGACGAATCACAATATGCTTGCCGTCATCACTCATCAGTTTTGGTGGCATGCCTTTCATCTTGCCGCCATAGAACATATTCAGGAACAACGTCTGGAGGATGTCGTCGCGGTGATGTCCCAGCGCAATTTTCGTCGCGCCCAACTCAGTGGCAGTACGATAAAGGATGCCGCGGCGTAAACGAGAGCACAGAGAACAGGTGGTTTTGCCCTCTGGGATCTTATCTTTCACAATGCTGTAGGTGTTTTCTTCGACGATTTTGTATTCAACGCCGATGCTTTCCAGATACTGCGGCAGAATATGCTCAGGGAACCCCGGTTGTTTCTGATCAAGGTTAACCGCAACCAGGCTGAAGTTGATTGGCGCGCTCTGCTGCAAATTGCGCAGAATTTCCAGCATGGTGTAGCTATCTTTGCCGCCAGACAGGCAGACCATAATGCGGTCGCCTTCTTCAATCATATTGTAATCAGCGATCGCTTCACCCACGTTACGACGCAGGCGTTTTTGTAATTTGTTGAGGTTGTATTGCTCTTTCTTGGTAACGTCTTGTTTGTCTTGCATTTAATTGGCACTCTAACGCTAAAAGGGGCGCCACAGGGGCATGGCTAGCTACATGGCGTGTATGGTACGGATTGCGGCGACGAATGTCAGCACGAATTGCAGTAAAAAACACCCTGTGAAGCACGGTTAGCGTTATCCCCGTATTGGGGAAACTCAGCCCGTCGCTGCAATTTTACCAAGGAAAGTGAGCAGATGTGCTGGTAGATCGAAGGCATTAATGAGCAACATTAACCAGACCAGCGACAGTATCACCAGGATGGCACTGGCTATTTTGAATGCCCAAATCAGTGGGAATCGTCTTTTCAAGAAAGTCTGACAATTATCGGGTGGTATCATTCGGAAGGGTAATTATTAATATGTTGAAAGTAATAAATTAAATGCCGGTGAATGACACCGGCATCCTGGCTTATTTAGAGCAGTACACGCGAGCTTCGCGTGGGGTATAAATACCAAAGGTAATAAAGCCCAGGAAACCATTGACGAAGGTCTGTTGAACTTCAGTTCGTACCACTTTATCAGCACCACCACATACCGCCGCAGCATCAACCGTTTTGGCTTGGCCAATTCCGCTGACAAAGAAGTGATGCGTCGTGGTTTGCTGTGGTTTCTCAGCAATATCTTTGTTTATGGTAAATGTCTGCTGTGCACAACCCGATAACGCCGCTGCCGCTACAATCGCAATCGCTAACTTTTTCATTTTCCTTACATCCCTATTTTTATATGTGAACTGCGCGTAGCTTCGCACTGTAATAAAGGGATGTGAAGTCTTGTTGGTGAGCGAGTAAGATTTATCTTAATTCTGTTTCATTTCCGTTTATACAATGAAAATATCGACGCCTGGTTTCCATTGGCTATCAAAAAATGACACCAGCGATGCCGGTCGATAAATTTGCATGCCCCATTGGCCTTTACTGTCCTGAACGGGTAATGGGTTAGGGTAGTTCACTCGGGAAATGGCTGAGTGATGAATGGCCAAATCAGCAGACGCCGGTCTTTTAAACTTGCGTACACTCAGTGAATATTTAATCTTGTACCATTCACAATGGATTTGCCCACAGAAGTCAGCTACCCAGTTATCGGCTTGCAGTTTTACACCCAGATTAACCAGTTCATCCCGCATCCATAAATACGCGCCATTAGATAAGCCATTACCATTATTAACGCTACTATAACCGCCGCCGACATCAGCATGAATGCCGGGGAAGAGTACCTGTATAATATCTTTCCTTTGATCCCAATAGGTCGGGGTGAAATCCCGGCGCATTTCATCAATGGCTAACGCCTGCCTGCCGTATTTAACGTGTTCACCGAGGCTGGTATCGGTAAAACGATAAACATCCACGCGCTCATCATTCCAGTATTTTGGAATGCCTAATGCTCCTACTGTTTCCCAAACCGCGACGGCTTCAATAGGGACAAAATAGAGCATCTTATTAGGGTCGATTTTATCGTGAAGAAAGTATGGCGCATCACGGATGATTCTATCCAGTAAATCACCATTGACATTAGAATGTTCCCGATAGCTTCTCCATACGGCGGTGCCTAGTCGATACGCCTCCTCTTTATCATTACTTAGGTCGTATTGTGTCGCATCCAGCAGGCCACATTTACCAATCATTCCAGCCAGCGCTCGCACCGTATACGCACCACGGCTAAATCCAACCAGATAGATCTTGTCGCCTTTAGCGTAATTTCTGCTGATGAAGGTATAACCGCGCACAATACGCTCAACCATTCCCGCACCAAATACACCGCCCATTATTTTTTCTAGCCAATTATTAGAGTCGCCGACACCATGCAGATATTTGCTGACCTGGTAAACCACCCCTGATTTTGTGGTGGCGACCTTTTCTTGCTCATCGCGCAGAAACATATCCGGTGCATCTGCTGTACCGTCAAGTTCCGAAAATAGCCGCAGAACATTAGTCCGGTCAGGAATGCTATCGCCATTATCGTCATTTCCTGGGCCGTTCCAGGTTCCGTCAGCACAAAATATAATGTTTTTGCTCATGTCTGGCCTCATTCAAATCAGAACAGGATGACGCTATTTAAAGATAGAGCTAAAGCTACTGATGTCTTTATTCTCATTCCATTTTGTTTGTACTTCTTCTTTCATACAATCATTAAACCATGAGACGAAATTATCAATGTGTCTGCCGGTTCCTTTTGGATAGCAGTGCATTTTCCAGCGATTGGCAGACGCATTATCAACGCGCAATGATCCTGCGTTATAGGCTGCGGCAACTTTAGGCGGGTCAAAATGAGTCACGTAACGTTGATGGGCAATATAAGCCGTTCCGGCTTCAATAGATGTGGCAGGGTCAAGCAGGTCGTCGCCGGTAAGTGAAGGCCGTCCCAATGCGCCGCGGGCAGTTTTGACCAGTGTTTGCATTAACCCAACGCTTTCGTCATGGATTTGCGGTTCCGCGCGTCTGGCGTTCCTGTCACCACCACTTTCTGTTGCGATAGTGGCGATGATCAGTTCAACGGGAACACCATACATTTTCGAGGCTTGCACGCAATACGGGCCATACAGATCCCATATTTTCTCAACGGTGGTCGGTTTACCTTGTGTGCCTGACGGGGTGGTCCCCTGAATTGAAATCCCGTCTTTCTGCAAATTCCAGCTCACACCGCTGCTAATAAAGTCATGCGGGGCGGCCAGTTCACTCCATGTGTCATTGAGCAGGGTTGGTTTCGCGGGAACAGGAGGAGAGGCGATATCGTCAGAGCCACGGGCGCTGGAGCGGGGGATCTCCTGCTGAGGTTTTTCCTGAGAAGCATTCGACGCGGTGTTACTCGCGTTCGCCGCATTCGTCTCCAGTGTTTTCGCAACACTTTCACCGAGATTCTTAAAGCTGCTGGCCATCTCGATGCCTTTCTCTTTCGACCCCTGACTACTGCCCCAATAATAGCCAACGATGTTGGATGCTAATCCGTTGATAAAGCCAATGACAGTACCAATGATGCCGAATACTGCGGTCACAATGCTTTGCTTATCACTGGGGATATCCACACCAGGAATAAGCAATAATAACGAGGTAATAATAACGACCAGCAATCCGCACATAGCTATCCAGACAATTTTAATGCCTGAATTAAAGATATTACCGGCAATACCCGAATTAATTTGGAAGTCCTGGATGCTTTGTTTTTCCTGTAAAGCCAGCTCAGCGAAACGTATCCCTGAAGTTATCTCATAGTGCTTCAGGCTTTCTTCGGCACTTCTCAGGTCTGTAACGATAGAAGGGGACGTTTGGTTATTTTTGATGACATCAACAATCTGTTCAGGTGTCATCGCCGCAGGGTTAATCGAGTTTCCGGCATTATCGCTTTGTTGGGCCACATTGGCGGACAAGTTTTTGCTCAGAATACTGGACACCACCGTAGCGGCTATAAGGTTCAGGGGGGGAGGCAGGCTAAGCGCGGTCAATAAAGTCGGGGCAACGCTTCTGATTAATAGCTTAATGTTGTCAGGAATATTCATGCTACAGCTCATGACGTGGGTGACCATGAATAAAGTTAAATTCTGAACTGGACCATTAACCCTCATCTGTTTTCATGATTTTAAATGACTCACTAAACATCGCCCTGAAAATGCAAACAAAACGTCAGCAGCGTTACCCCCTCAAATCTGCTAACATGCGCGCCAGACGCTGTCTGACAGCCCATTAATTGAGAGTATAATTGTGACATCTTTTTCTACCCTAAACGTTCTGCCTGCAGAACAACTCGCCAATCTCACCGAACTTGGTTATCACACCATGACGCCTGTTCAGGCGGCTGCATTACCCGCGATACTGGCTGGGAAAGATGTCCGTGCACAGGCAAAAACCGGTAGCGGTAAAACGGCAGCATTTGGTTTGGGCTTGCTGCAACATATTGATGCCAGCCAGTTTGTTACTCAATCTTTGGTGTTATGTCCAACACGCGAATTGGCCGACCAGGTGGCTAAAGAGTTACGCCGTCTGGCGCGTTATATGCCAAATATCAAAATATTGACACTGTGCGGTGGACAACCGTTTGGTGCGCAACGCGACTCTCTGCAACACGCTCCGCATGTGATTGTGGCAACGCCTGGCCGTTTGCTCGATCACCTGAAAAAAGAGACGGTTAATTTAGATGCTCTGCAAACGCTCGTGCTGGATGAAGCTGACCGTATGCTGGACATGGGTTTTGCCGATGCCATTGATGATGTCATTGGCCACGCGCCGCAAGACAGACAGACATTACTGTTCTCCGCAACGTGGCCTACGGCGATTGCAGCCATTAGCTCTCGTGTACAGCGTACGCCAGAAACGATTGAAATTGATTCAGTAGACGAATTGCCGTCTGTTGAGCAGCAGTTTTATGAAATCTCCCGCAGCGGGAAAATCAGTCTGTTACAGAAATTACTCAGCAAGCATCAACCTGCATCTTGTGTGGTGTTCTGTAATACCAAAAAAGATTGCCAGGCCGTTTGCGATGCGTTGACTGAAAGCAACCAAAGTGTGCTGGCGCTGCACGGTGATATGGAACAACGTGACCGTGACCAAACGCTGGTTCGCTTCGCAAATGGCAGTAGCCGTGTGCTGGTGGCAACAGATGTTGCTGCGCGCGGGCTGGATATTAAAGCGCTGGAAATGGTCATTAACTATGAATTGTCATGGGACCCGGAAGTCCACGTTCACCGCATTGGCCGTACCGCACGCGCGGGTGAAAGCGGTCTGGCGATTAGCCTGTGTGCTCCGGAAGAAGCACAACGTGCCAGCGTGTTAGCTGAAATGCTTAATTTGTCTCTGAACTGGCAACCCGCTCCAACGGGCGGCAGCATCAAGCCGCTTGAAGCGACAATGACGACGCTGTGCATTGATGGTGGCAAAAAAGCGAAAATGCGTCCGGGCGATATTCTCGGTGCATTGACCGGCGATATGGGGTTGGATGGGGCGGATATCGGCAAGATTGATGTTCATCCGATGCATGTCTATGTCGCGATTCGTGAGTCTGTGGCGCGTCATGCATGGAAGCAACTACAGCAGGGTAAAATCAAAGGCAAATCGGTTAAAGTGCGTTTGCTGAAGTAATCCTGAAAACCCTCTCCCGAACACGACAGCGTGCCGGGAGAGGGAGTGCATTACTCTTTGGCGACGGCGTCCAAAACCCGCACCAACTGAGTTACAAAGCCATATTCGTTATCGTACCAGGCTACGGTTTTCACTAATTGCAAATCACCGACTTCGGTCACTTCAGTTTGGGTCGCATCGAACACTGAGCCGAAATGCGTACCGACAATATCAGACGAAACAATTTCTTCATCGGTATAGCCAAATGATTCATTGTTTTCCGTGGCCTTTTTCAGGGCGGCATTAATCTCATCGACCGTCACTTTTTTCTCCAGAATCGAGACTAACTCAGTCACTGAACCTGTCAGGGTCGGCACACGTTGCGCATGCCCTTTGAGCTTGCCCTGCAATTCAGGGATAACCAGCCCAATGGCTTTTGCCGCGCCGGTTGTGTGAGGAATGATATTTTGCGCAGCGGCGCGAGAAGCACGCAAATCTTTCCCTCGCGGGCCATCGACCAGCGATTGTGTGCCGGTATAAGCGTGGATCGTGGTCATCGTGCCGAGTTTAATGCCGAAGTTGTCATGCAGGGCTTTTGCCATTGGCGCAAGACAGTTAGTGGTACAGGATGCGACGGATAGGATTTTATCCTCAGGCGTAATGGTGTTGCAGTTCACATTGAAAACAATGGTTTTCATGTCGCCCGCAGGGGCAGAAATGAGTACTTTCTGCGCTCCCGCGTCCAGATGCGCGCTGGCTTTTTCTTTCGAAGTATAGAAACCGGTGCATTCAATCACTATCGCTACGCCATCTTTTCCCCACAGAATATTTTTGGCGTCTTTCTCGGCATACACCGCAATTTTCTTGCCGTTGACCACCAACGAATCGTCGGTGTAATCCACCGTGCCATCGAAGTTACGATAACTGGAGTCATGCTTGAGCAGATAGGCCAGAACTTGCGGTGAGGTAAGATCATTGATGGCTACAATCTCCACCTCACTTTGGGTTTCCAGCACACGGCGCAATACCAGCCGACCAATACGACCAAAACCATTAATACCGATTTTTTTCATAACCCGAACCTCATATCTCAACATTGAGAGTTGCTTAAATCTTAATCAATTGTAGTGATGGTTCAGAATTGAGAGGGTCGCAAACCGATGTTGTTAAGAAAATTGAGAGGGAATTTCATCAGATGTTAATGATTTTTAGAGGGATTGCCGCTATCCTGGAAAAATCATTGTGACAAAGCAGGGCACTCAAATGCGTAGCAAATACACCGCGTTGCAGATAACGCTTCATTGGCTGGTTTTTTTACTGGTAGTGGGGGCTTATTGCGCGATGGAACTGAAAGGTTTTGCACCTCGTTCTTATCGGCCAATCTTTAATGCCACTCATGTTACCTGCGGGATCAGCGTCTTCTTTTTGATGATTGCGCGTCTGCTGGTTCGCATTAAATACCGTGCGCCAGCGATAACGCCGAAGCCGCACCCGGCAATCACCGGGGTGTCGCATTTAGTACACACCATCATCTATTTGATGTTCATTATTCTGCCGATTCTGGGTTTCTTAACCGTGTACTTTAAAGGCAGTGACTGGTCGGTATTTGGCATTTCGATGCCACATGCGATTGAGCCTGATGAGGATATGGAGTTCACCATCAAAAGCTACCACGAACTCATCGCCAATATTGGCTACTTCGTTATCGGCATTCATGCTTTTGCGGCACTTTTTCATCATTATGTGTGGAAAGACAACACCTTGCTGCGCATGATGCCCGGTAAAAAGGACTGAGCTTCTTCCCTGACCAGATACCCCACTTGAACAGTGGGGTCGTAAAGAAATGCGTTACTGGTATTCAGCAAACCCTCGGTCTGATTCTGTTTGACCAACATATTCAAAAGGCAGCAGTTGCACTATTCGCTCGTCATAGTGCCAGCCTTGTGCATCCCTGTTGATGGTGTGACCAGGAGTAAGGCAAACATCTGTTACACAACGTACAACAGCATATTTACCATCATCGAACGCAACCCTGTGGATACAAACTGGAGGAATAACAGAGCGTAAACATCTCACTTCCAGAATCGATCCTGCTCTTTTTTGTTCGGTATGCTTTTTCATCTTGTCCCCCTTGCGGGAAGTGAGCAGGTGATATTGAGTAACCATCCAGCTTCGAGATAAATGCGATTGCGGGACATGACAGACACCTTTGTCGTTTCCACTGCACGCGTAACCGTGAGATACACTGGCTGTCAGTTCAGAATGGGGCTGAAGTCAGGATAAGTCATTCATAACCCATATTTACAGTCCATTATGGTTAGAACACAGCAATGCCGGGTAGTTCATTTTATGAACAAATGTATGTCTGTTTTGCGGGTTATAATCTGGCTTAAAGGGCATCTGACATTCATTTCGAGTGCCCTTTAAGCCAAAATGAAACTCATACCACCGCAGAAAAATTGGAACTATTTCTTTCTCAACCTTACGATAGTGTTGAGATAAAAAGGCAGAATGAGAATTTGAATCTTTCTGGAAATTCTGAATTCATTTATAAAAGGCATTAAAGCTTTTTGTAATTTCCGCTGTTCTTGACGTGAAAAAATCGCCTGCTTATTCTTAATGAGCATGTATTTTATAAAGTTAAACACTCTTTGAACCGTTGGGAAAAGTATTGCTTTTGTTTCAGGCCTTTCTTTTGAAAGATCAGATAATGTTGTTGCCACGTAAACTAAATCAGAAAGATCGTTTTGTCTAAAGGTCTGCGTGATACTTTTCTTATGAAAACGATACCAGATCAGTGATTTGTTAATTCCAAAAATGCATTTGCTTTTTAAATACAAAGCAGGGACTGTGCTCATGTCCTCATACAACCGGCCTTCTGGAAACTCAATGCCGTTATCAATAAACAATGACTTCTTATAGACTCTGGCCCACGGATACCATTTGCACCGTTGAAATGCAGGTTTCAGTTGTTCAATAGACACAATCCGCTCTTTGCCGGCAAAAACTGCACAATCAATATGCTCGACTATATTTGAAATCTCACTTTCAAACTGATCAGCATTAAACTCAATAATATCAATCGTTGAATCATTAAGTAGCGATGGAATTTCGGACCAAAAATCCTGATGATAAAAATCATCTGAATCCAGCAGAGAAATATATTCACCAGACGCAATACTTAACCCTTTGTTTCTGGCAGCAGATAACCCCGCATTTTCTTGATTGATAACGATCAGATTTTTTTCAGGATAGCGCTGTGAAGTCTTTATTATAATTTCGTTGCTGTTGTCCGTTGAACCATCATTGACAATAATTATCTCCACATCACTATTAGCATAAGGGAGGACAGATTCCAGACACTCTTCAATAAAGTCAGCGGCGTTATAGCATGGGATGATAATGCTTAATTTCATCAAAGTATCGGCGCTCATTTTTTGTTCTATTTTTGAATTGTTGCGACATTTTAGCACTGACTCATACGCGCTGCGAAATTTACAGTATCGACGAGGGCTTATGTGACCAGGTGGGCGTTTGCAATCAACACTTGTTGAAAATTGAAATTGTGTTTATTTCCATGTTGGCTTGATGCTATCCTGACGACACTTTTTACTCGCCGGACAAGATGATGCTGATAACACGTTACCCAACAACGAAACCATTCCCTTTCTCTGACATGGTGGCATCGCAGGGATTTCTGTTTTTGTCGGGGCAGGTGTCAATGACAGCCGAAGGAGAGCCTGTCTACGGTACCGTTACGGAACAGACTTTAAATATCATGCACGCTGTAACCAAGACGCTAAATCGCGCAGGGGCGAGCCTGAATGATGTTGTTCGGGTGCAGGTCTGGTTAAGTGACATGAAGTATTTTGCAGAATTTAATCGGGCATACGGCAGTTTCTTTCACGAAGTCTACCCATCAAGGACAGTGACCAGCAGTACTCTGGCTTTTGGTATGGATGTCGAAATTGAGATTCAGGCGACAAACCCTGGGAATAAATAATGACATACGAACGAGAAGCGCTGATTAACGTTCTGTCGGCTGCACTGGAAGCACTAAAAACCACACTGCCTTTAAATACTGAAGCTGTGCTGCATGACCTTACTCAACCAGAGGCGTCAGTGGTAAACATTATTAATGGGCATGTCAGTGGGCGAAAAATTGGAGATGCTCTTCTTAAAGGGCCCGAGGATGATAAAGGGTTTTTGGGATTGTTTGACGTGCCAAAGCAGACATCAAGCAAGGTTTTCAACGGTTATACCACGACGACTTCTGGCGGAAAGGTCTTAAATAGCGCCTCCACATTGTATTACAACTCAGATGGGACGCCTTTGGTTGCCTTTTGTATTAACGTCGATACTGATGTTGTTACTCGTCTGATGCGTGATCTTGAGTATTTGGTTCCTTCGCCGCTGGACTATGCCGAACAGGAAAACACGCTTGCAGGCGTTCCTGAAGAGTCTCTTGATGAGTTCCTTTCCCGTTTTCGGATGACCGGTTCTGAAAGTCAGAAAGAGTACAGAATGAGAGTGGTCTCCGAAGTTCAAGCGATGGGGTTTTTCAAAATAAAAGGAAGTGTTAATCACCTTGCGAAGATGCTCGGGGTGACCCGGTTTACTATTTATAATTATCTGGAAAAACTGAATGCAAAATCATAATGCAAACAGCATCCCTTTTTATCAGGTTGATGCCTTCACATCCCAGCCGTTTGGCGGCAACCCTGCAGGTGTTTGCCCTCTCACGGAATGGCTTAGTGATGAGACGCTGCAAGCGATCGCTATTGAAAATAATATCTCTGAAACCGCTTTTTTCGTCCCGGTAGAGGATGGTTATCACTTGCGTTGGTTTACACCTGGCTGTGAAGTTGATCTGTGTGGCCATGCCACACTGGCGACAGCATGGGTTCTGTATAACAAACTGGGTTACACCGGTGAATTGGTGCGCTTCCACACCCGTAGCGGCGTGCTGACGGTCAGCAGGCACGGTGAGGAATATTGTATGGACTTCCCGGTGACCTGGCCTGAACCTGTCGCTATAGCACCAAACCTAACTGAATCACTTGGTATCAGTGAAAAGGACATTATCGGGGTCTGGAAAGCTCCAGATATTATTGTCCTGCTCCGGGATAAGGCCATCATTGATACGATGGAGCCTGATATGAATAAGCTGGTGCAAATAAAGGCGCGTGGTGTGGTCTGTACCGCAGAGGGAGCCCATGATGGACCCTTTGATTTCATCTCTCGCTGGTTTGGGCCACAGGTGGGGGTCAATGAGGATCCCGTTACCGGATCAGCGCATACCTGGCTTGTGCCTTTATGGTCAACTCTGCTCAATAAAACCGAATTCTGCGCTCAGCAGGGGGGAACACGTAAAGGGGAACTGCGCTGTGTGTTGCGTGATGATGATCGCGTAGAGCTATACGGTTCTGCCCGCATGACCATCGAAGGGCGGTTCTATCTTTGACAGTGATCGCCTCAGTCAGTCTTCGTTCTAAATGAATCATTCCCTTTCAAAGACGTCTACACATCCCGCTGTTTGTATCCAAATTACAGGGTCTGAACAGCAGCCAGAATTTGTAATTTACGCTCCGGAATCAGGAGCGTTTTAGGGGCAAAAACGCGCATAAATCTCGAATTGGGGGCATATAGGGGGCAAAGTAGTAGGTATTAACAACACAA